>NZ_CP108423.1:4307500-4608960 GCF_035917235.1 Streptomyces sp. NBC_01294 | reverse complement strand
GCTGCCAGAGGCCGAAGACGGCCCCGCCGGGGTCGGCGGCCATCGCGGCGGTCCCGTACGGGCCGACCGGCATCGGGTCCATCACCATCTGGCCGCCGGCGGCGCGGATGCGCCGGGCGCAGGCGTAGGCGTCGGTGGTGTAGAGGTAGATCCCCCAGACGGTGGGCATCCGGCCGTCCGGTTTGGGCGCGAGGGCGGCGACGTTGCGGCCGCGGCTGTAGGCCTGCGTGTAGTGGCCGTACTCGGCACCCGCGCTGGTCGCGAAGGTCCACCCGAAGAGCTCGCCGTAGAAGCGCTTGCCCGCCTCGACGTCCGGAAGCGAGGCGTCCACCCAACAGGGTGCGCCTTCCGCGAATGCGGCCATGGGCCCGGTTCCTTCCGTTGTGCGGGGGTATGTACCCTCCCACCTCTCGAAGCCATGGTCCGCCCGAAAACTTGTCCACAGCCTGTTGATAAGACTATTCGGGGGAAACCTCGCGGAACGGGGCGACACTCCCCCGCCCCGGCCCGCCCCGCACCGGCCGGAAATCCGCCCCCGTAGCCGTCCGGGAACACCTCCGGCCCAGGCCAGGGACCCGGTAACCCCATTTGCAGGCGGCCGAATAGCGCGCCGATCACCCCTCGGTAAGCTGACGGCATGACAGGACAAGTACGCACCGTCGACGGGCGTGTCGCCGGCCGGCGCGGCCAGGCGACGCGGCAGAAGCTGCTCGACTGCCTCAGCGAGATGCTCAGCTCCTCGCCGTACCGCGACGTCAAGGTGATCGACGTCGCCCGCAAGGCCGGCACCTCCCCCGCGACCTTCTACCAGTACTTCCCGGACGTCGAGGGCGCCGTCCTGGAGATCGCCGAACACATGGCCACCGAGGGCGCGCAGTTGACGTCGCTCGTCGAGGGCCGGACCTGGGTCGGCAAGTCCGGTTGGGCGGCCGCCGAGGAACTCGTCGAGGGCTTCCTGGAGTTCTGGCGTCGCAACGACGCGATCCTGCGGGTCGTCGACCTCGGCGCGGCCGAGGGCGACAAGCGCTTCTACAAGATCCGCATGAAGATCCTGAACTCGGTCACCAACTCCCTCACCGAATCGATGAAGGAGCTCCAGGCCAAGGGCAAGGTCGACAAGGACGTCAGCCCTGCGGCGATGGCCGGTTCACTGGTCGCGATGCTGGCCGCGGTCGCCTCGCACCAGAAGGGCTTCCAGACCTGGGGCGTCAAGCAGGCCGAACTCCGGCCGAACCTGGCGCTGCTCGTCCACCTCGGCATCACGGGCAAGAAGCCGACGAAGTAACGGCGGACCCTGTCCAGGGTCCGCCGCCCCGGCCGGCCTCGTGCCGGGGCGCACGCCACATGCCGCGCCGCCCGCCTGAGATCAGCGACGCTCCAGGCGGAACAGCCGGATCTCGCGCTCGATGCGCGCCTGGTACGTCGCGTACGGCGGCCAGAACCTCAGCACCGCCTGCCACGCCGCCGCGCGTTCCTCCCCCGCCAGCAGCCGGGCCCGTACGGCGATGTCCCGGCCTTGCCAACTCACGTCCGCGTCCGGGTGCTTGAGCAGGTTCCCGGTCCATGCCGGGTGCCCGGGGCGGCCGAAGTTGGAGCCGATCAGGATCCAGCTCGTCCCGCCGTCCTCGGGCATGCAGGCGAGCGGGGTGGTGCGGGGTTCGCCGGACTTGGCGCCCTTGGCGGTGAGGATCACGCCCGGCAGCATCTGGGCGCTGAGCATGACCTTGCCGCGGGTGAGCTTGTGCACCGCCTTGTCCATGGCGGGGATGAAGTGCGGTGCGATCTTGGCGAAGAGCATGGTCGAGGAGACCTTCTGCATCAGCTTGACGCCGACACGGGGAGCCACAGCCATCAGACGGCCACCTTCTCTGGTGCGGGCGGGGATGCGGGCGGGGTGGTGCGCGGTCCACCGGCGGGGTCCGCGTCCTGGGCTGCGCCGTGGGCCGCGCCGTGCGCCGGAGCGGGCACCGGAACCGGACCGGAGGACCCGGCCGGGACCACGGCCGGGGCGGCGAACAGGCCCGCGCGGTCCGCGGCGTGCGCGCGCAGCCGGTGGACCGGGCCGAACAGCAGCTCGTCGGCCGCCGCCCGCTTGAAGTAGAGGTGCGCGTCGTGCTCCCAGGTGAAGCCGATGCCTCCGTGCAGCTGGATCGCCTCCCCCGCGGTCAGCCGCAGGGCCTCCAGCGCCTGGGCGAGGGCGAGGCCGCCCTGGTCCGGGTCCCAGGCGGCGTAGTAGGCCGCCGAGCGGGCCGCCTGCACCTGTACGTACAGGTCGGCGAGCCGGTGCTTGACCGCCTGGAAGGAGCCGATCGCCCGCCCGAACTGCTCGCGCTGGCGTACGTACTCCACGGTGCGGGCGAGCGCCTGGCCGGCCGCGCCGACCGCCTCGGCGGCGAGCACGGCGGAGGCGGTGCGCCCGGTGGCGGCGAGGGCCCCGAGGACGTCGGCCCCTTCGTCACCCAGCAACTCGGCGGGCACATCGCGAAGTTCGATCCTGGCCTGCGGGCGGGTCTCGTCGAGCACGGCCTGCCGGGTGCGCACGAGCCCGGGCGCGTCCTCCCGTACGAGGAACAGCAGCGTGCGGCTGCGGGCGAAGCCGCCCGTGTGCGCGGCGACCAGCAGCAGCGCGGCGCTGTGCCCGTCGAGCACCTGCGCGACCTCCCCGTACAGCCGCCAGCCGCCGCCGGACGCGTCGGCGCGGGCCTGCACCCCGCCCGCGCGGCCGCCGCCGGACCAGTGCCCGGCGGTGTCCTCGCCGGTCAGCGCGAGTGCGGTGGCCAGCGCCGGCCCGGAAACGGCGAGGGCGGCGGTCAGCCCGCCGGCGGCCAGCGGCGGGAGCAGCGCGGAGCGCTGGGTCCCGGTGCCGAGGGCCGTGATCAGGGGTACGCAGAGCGCGGCGGTCGCCAGCAGCGGCGACGGGAGCAGCACCCGGCCGGTCTCCTCGCAGGCCAGGGCCAGGTCGGCGGGGGCGCAGCCGACGCCGCCGTACTCCTCGGCGACGGCGATGCCCGGCAGGCCGAGCTGCCGGGCGAGCTGCTGCCACAGCTCGCGGTCGTGGCCGGCGGCGGTGCGGACGGCGGCCTTGACCTCGTCGGGGCCGCAGCGTTTGCCCAGGATCTCGCGCAGGGTACGCCGTATCTCGTCCTGCTCCGCGGTGAAGGCGGCATCCATCGTCGGGCTCCTCCCCGTGCCGTATCTGACGGGCCGTCATGTTAGGCCCGGCGGCAGCAGATGCACAGGGGGTGGCGAGGGCGGGTTCCGGCCGCCGCCGGTGGTGAGGCCGGGGTTGAACGGCACCCGCGCGGAACGCTGCGGGCTAGCATCTGACACTACGTCAGATGTACCGTCCCCCCATGCCTGGACTCACACCTGGACCCGCGCCCCGCGCCCGCCGGAGGGTCGCGGTGGTCGGCGTCGCCCTCTCCGACTGCGGCCGGGTGGACGGCCCCACCCCCTACGCCCTGCACGCGCAGGCCGCCCGCCGCGCCCTGGCCGACTCCGGCCTGGACCGCTCCGTCATCGACGGCTTCGCCTCGGCCGGCCTCGGCACGCTCGCCCCGGTCGAGGTGGCCGAGTACCTGGGCCTGCGCCCCACCTGGGTCGACTCCACCTCGGTGGGCGGCTCGACCTGGGAGGTCATGACCGCCCACGCGGCGGACGCGATCGCGGCCGGGCACGCCAACGCCGTCCTGCTGGTCTACGGATCCACGGCCCGCGCGGACATCAAGGCCCGGCGGCGGACCTCCAACCTGTCGTTCGGGGCGCGGGGACCGCTGCAGTTCGAGGTCCCGTACGGCCACACGCTGATCTCCAAGTACGCCATGGCCGCCCGCCGCCACATGCACGAGTACGGGACGACGCTGGAGCAGCTCGCCGCGGTGGCCGTCCAGGCCCGGGCGAACGCGGCCACCAACCCGGACGCGATGTTCCGCGACCCGATCACGGTGGACGACGTCCTGTCGGGCGAGATGATCGCGGACCCCTTCACGAAGCTGCACTGCTGCATCCGCTCGGACGGAGGCTGCGCGGTGCTGCTGGCGGCCGAGGACTACGTACCGGACACCGCGAAGGCCCCGGTGTGGGTCCTGGGCTCCGGCACGTCCGTCTCCCACACCACGATGTCGGAGTGGGAGGACTTCACGGTGTCCCCGGCGGCGGTCTCGGGCCGCATCGCCTTCGAGCGGGCCGGCCTCACCCCGGCGGACGTGGACCTCGCGGAGATCTACGACGCCTTCACGTACATGACCCTGGTGACCCTGGAGGACCTCGGCTTCTGCGCGAAGGGCGAGGGCGGGGCCTTCGTGGAGAAGGGCCGCCTCCTGCGCGACGGGGAACTCCCGGTCAACACGGACGGCGGCGGCCTCTCGGCCTGCCACCCCGGCATGCGCGGCCTGTTCCTCCTGGTCGAGGCCGTCCGCCAACTCCGCGGCGAGGCGGGCCCGGGCCAGGTGACGAAGCACGGCGGCCACCTCCCCGAGGTGGCCCTGACCTCGGGCACAGGCGGCTGGTTCTGCTCCTCGGGCACGGTCCTGCTGGGCCGGGGGTGAGGGGGGCCGTACGGGGCGGGGGGCGGGGCGGCCCGCGACCCCCGGGCGGGTCGGGGGGCGCGTCCAATCGCTACGTGCTTCTCACGTCTCAGCGTCCGACGGCCGTCTGGGGCTGGACATAGACCGCCACCGATCACTACGCACTCCTCCACGCTGGCGGGCGACGGTCGGCAGGGGCTGATCAGGGCCGATGCGCGGGATGGAAGGTCGATCCTTCGGGGAGCGGGGCGCTCAGTCTGCGGCCTCGACGTTGGTGGCCGAAGTGGTGAATTCACGGCCGGACGCGCCACGGATGTACGCCAGCTCCATCCAGTGCTCGATGCCGGCGTCCGAGACGTTCTCGTTGATCACGGCCATCAGCTGACCCTCGACGCCGGAGGCGATGTCGCGGACGCGGCGGCGCAGGAGTCGGTGCGGCACGTATTCGTACTGCTCACTCATCGGACGCCTCCTGCAAGGTGCCGAGGAAGCGCTCCCAGCCGGCCAGCGCCCGGTCCAGCAGATCTGCGCTGGGCTCGCCTCTGGCCGTCACCCTCACCGAGGGGACGTCTTCCGTGTCGACGATGGACACACTGCGGCTCTGTGGCATGCGGATCACTCCTCGCTCGCGAGACCGCTTCGCCGGCAACGTGGTTCGTCCTTCATGGCGGCTCTCCCTTTCGCGGCCGAGACACCGGGCAGTGTCGTGGGCCAGCACCGATGTTCCGTCCCTCGTCAGGGCGTTGCTACCGCGTTCTCGGGACGTTTGGGACACTTTGCCGTTACGGTTCGTTCCGTCCCTGACGGGCCGTGGAGGCGAACTGTGAATCACACGCTGCGCCGAGCGATGGCGAATGCCAAGATGACCGAAGTGCAGCTCGCGGAAGCTTGCGGGGTCGATGCGAAGACGGTTGGTCGATGGATCACTGAGCCGAACCGCATTCCTCATGCCCGCCACCGATGGGCTGCCTGCGAGGCACTAGGCGAGGAGGAGGCAGCTTTGTGGCCCAATGCCGTCCGGTCGGCCCTCACCATCGGTCCGGACAGAGAAATAGTCCAGGTCTTCCCCTACCGCTCGGCCGCCCCGGCAAGCCTGTGGAAGTCCCTCGTGACGAAGGCGCAGCGCGAGCTGGTATTCGCCGGGTACACCAACTACTTCCTGTGGCTGGAGCAGGCGAACCTGGCAGGTGCGCTGCGTCGCAAGGCCCAGGGTGGATGCCGAGTGCGGTTCCTGATCGGCGACCCGAACAGCGTGGTCACGGCAGCGCGCGAGGCTGAGGAAGGCGTACCGCTGACACTTTCCACTCGCATCGCCGTGACGCTGAACGAGCTGGAGAAGCTGCGCGACGTCAGTGGCATCGAAGGCCGGTTCGAGACCGGGCACGTGAACCTTTCCGTCTTCCGGTTCGACGACGAGATGATCGTTACCCCGATCCTGGCCCGCAGGGTCGGCCACGATTCACCGATGATGCACCTACGACGCAGGCAGACGGACGGGATGTTCGACCGTTTCACCGCTCATGTCGAAGAGCTGTGGAGTCGTGGACGCGACATTCGGGGGGCGAGGCAGGATGCCCAGGCGTGACTATGAGGACGACCCCAATGCCCCCATGGCGAACAGCCTGGTGCCTGCGGCTTCCACGGTTGTCGTCGATGACGGCGGCCGGGTGTTGCTGCAGCGACGCACAGACAACAGGATGTGGGCCCTGCCGGGCGGCAGGATGGAGCTCGGGGAGAGCATCGGCGACTGCGCGGCCCGGGAGACTCTTGAGGAGACCGGCATCGTGGTTGAGATTACGGGGATCGTCGGTACGTACACGAACCCCGGACACGTCTTTGCCTACGACGATGGAGAGGTCCGGCAGGAATTCTCGATCTGCCTTCTTGCCCGCCCCACGGGGGGCAGCCTCCGGACGTCCGACGAGTCATTCGAAGTTGCGTGGTTCACCCCCGAGGCCACCGACGAGCTTCCGATGGTGCCCAGCATCCGTAAGCGCATCAACGATTGGAGAGCTGGTCGCGGCCCTGTCGTCCGCTGACGCCATGGTTCCTCGGAGAGGTTCCCTTGCAGCCCGGCCAGGCACGCAAGCCCGACTCGCATACCCTGGCCGGCAGAAGGCCCCCGCCGCTTCGATCGGCGGGGGCCTTCGTCATACCGCGGACGCTAGTCGTCGGCGCTGGTGTCGTCCGGAACAACCGAGACGATCGCGGCGGCCGATGGCCGCGGCTCGGGCACGAACACGTACGTCACCGACAGCGCGGGCATGGTGCCGCGCTGCTCCACCCGAGTGGTCCACACCTGGACGCCACCTGGCCTGACCTGCACCAGGCGCCCCAGGCGCGGTGTCCCCGAGAGCTCCACCTGCAGCTCCTTCACCGCGGTCGAGACCTCGTCCCCCAGTTCGGTGACACGCGCGGCAGCGGTGTGGGTGATCTCCACGACGACCGGGTCCCCCTGATCGCTCAACGGGTCTTCTCCTCCTTCAGGGAGTGCACGAGCGCGATCCCTTCGGCGAGTGCGTCCTCGAACCCCGGGTCGCAGCGCGTCAGTACGTGCCCCCGATAGGCGGCGATGATCTCGGACACTTCGCTCAGGTCGGTGTAGTCGACGCGCTCCAGGGTCGCGGCGAGCTCGGCCTCCATGCCCGCCAGATCTCCGGGAAACCCGAGACCCGCAGCGAGGGCTGCCCGGACCTCCCCGAGCGTGCGCATGGGCGGAGGTGCGGGCGGGGCCGTGGGCGAGACGGGGTGAGTCGTCATGGACGGAGAAACCAATCGGTCTGGGGCAAGGACAGGGCCCTCACCCGGTGTGAAAACGACGCTACTCCTCGGCCGGGGGTGGGGGAGCGAGGTCTGGCTCGTCCCTGACCGCTTGGCCGCGATGCGGGCGGCCACCGAGAAGTGCTCTTCGCTGGCGTGCCGTGCGCGGACTGGTGGCACAGCGCCGACCACAGATCGCTCCAGAGTCCGGGGCCCGGTTCCGATGCGAGCCGGTCCAGCAGCGCGGGTACGTCTTCCGCGGAGCCGTACGCATGGCTGAGCTGCGACCAATCCGTCATACGACGATCCCCTCACACGCGTGAGGCCCGCCTCGCATGCCCTGGCCTGCGGGGCCGCGGCAGTCGCCCGCCCCCGGTCCGGCCACCGCACCCGCGCGCCACCTGTGCGCCACCGGCACCACACCGGGGGGATGGATGCTCTTCAACAGCAAAGACCGCAGGGCATCGAGGGAGGTGAAAGTCATGAAGGTTTACACCAAGCCGGAGGCCAAGAAGGTCGACCAGGGCACCATCGTCGCTTCCGTGCGATAGCGGTGACGACATGCCACGCCTCCTTGACCGGGGGCGTGGCATGTTCCGCTCCAGGACACAGACGCAGACGACACAGGGGAATCGGAAGCCACATGTGCGGAATTGCCGGATTCGCTCACACCGACGGAAGCGGCCTCGCGGGGTCGGCCGACCAGATCCTGCGAGACATGGCCCGTGCGCTGCGTCCCCGCGGCCCCGACGACATGCAGTTCCACCACACGGCGCAGGCCTGCATGTCCTTCACCCGGCTCGCACTGATCGACCCTGAGGGCGGCCGGCAGCCGTTCATCAGCGAAGACGGCAATGTGATCCTCGCCTGCAACGGCGAGATCTACAACCACCGCGAACTGCGCCGCACGTTCGAGGGCCGGGCGAAGTTCCGCAGCGAGTCCGACTGCGAGGTGCTCCTCCACCTCTACCTGGAGAAGGGCATCGACTTCCTGGACGACGTCCGGGGCATGTTCGGCATCGCCGTCATCGACCTGCGCGAGCAGCGGCTGCTGCTGGCCCGGGACCGGCTCGGCATCAAGCCCCTGTTCGTCCACCGCCGCGGCGACACCGTGCTGTTCGGTTCGGAGATCAAGGCGCTCTTCGCGCACCCCGACTGCCCGCGCGAGGTGGACTGGGCGCGCGCCCTCGCCGACCAGGGTCTCAGCGCCGCCCCCGTGATGGTCGACGACGAGCCCGTGACCTGGTTCAAGGACGTGGACCACGTCCCGTCGGGCACCGTCATGAGCATCGGCCTGCGCGACGGCGCGACCCGCGTGCACCGCTACTGGGAGCTGCCGGCGCCGGCCGAGGCGGGCGACCTCCCCGAGAGCTTCTTCGTGCAGAGCATGGGCGACCTGCTCGCCTCGTCGGTCCGCGAGTGCCTGATCGCCGACGCCGAGATCGGTGTCTTCCTCAGCGGCGGCCTGGACTCGGCGGCGATCACCGCCCTGTCCGCCCACACGGAACTGCACACCTTCTCCGCCCTGACCGGCAGCACGGTGGTCAACAAGGACGCCCAGTACGCCCAGGAGACCGCGGGCCTGCTCGGGCTGCCGCACCACCAAGTGGCCTTCGGAGCCGACCGGGTGCCCTCGCCGGACGAGTGGCGGCGCCTGCTGTGGCTGATGGAGACGCCGCAGTGCGGACCGGAGCAGTTCTACAAGAGCGAGATGTACCGCTTCGCGCGCGCCGAGCGGCCCGGGCTCAAGGCGATGCTGCTGGGTTCCGGCGCCGACGAGTTCAGCGGCGGCTACAGCGTCGCCCTCTCGGGCGGCGGCGACTGGGAGGACTTCGACGGCAACCTGCGCACGCTGGCCCGCCGCAAGGCGCTCGGCACCCGCTCCCCCGTGTCCGCCTGGTGGGAGGAGACCGACCTGCCACTGCTCGGCGACGCCGCGGTGGACGCGTACGCACCGGGGGCGGTCGACGACCCGTACGGCTCCTACCTGGCGTGGAAGTTCCGCGACATGCAGCAGTACAACTTCTGGGTCGAGGACCGCACCGCCTCCGGGAACGGGGTCGAGGCGCGGGTGCCCTTCCTGGACCACCGCATCATCGAGCTGCTGGCGAGCGTGCCCCGCGCCTACCGCAAGCGGCTGTTCTGGAACAAGCAGGTCATCCGCGAGGCCGTCAGCGACATCCTGCCGCCCGAGGTGATCAGCCGTCCCAAGCTGGCCTTCTACGAGGGCGAGGGCGTCCGGCACACCCACCGGACCTTCACCCGCATGCTGGCAGGTGGCGGAGACGAGCTGGTCGAGGAGGCACTGTCCTCGCCGCGCGCCGCCCAGTACCTCGACGGGGCCAACGTCCGCCGGACGCTGCGCCGGCTGGAGCAGGACCAGAGCTCGGGCCACGTGGAGCTGCTGCTGCGCGTCGTCAACCTGGGCCTGCTCGACCTGATGACGGTCGACCCGCCCGGCAGCCGTCCGGCTCCCGGCCCCGCCCCGTACGAGGTGCGGGTGAGCGACTTCGAAGGTCCCGAGATCCGCGAGCTGTTCCCGCAGACCCGGATCGAGGAGGCGACCGTGCTGCGGCTCGCCGACGGGGTCCTCGTCCTGGACGACTCCCCGGACGCGAAGACCTCGTACGTCGTGATCGACGGCGCCCTGCGCTTCACCATCGACCAGATCACCCACGGCGACTGGCTGCGGCTGCTGCGCGCCTTCGACGGGGTGCGCCCGCTGGACTCGGCGGTCGCCTCGGTCGGCTGCGGCCTGGAGGACATGCGGCCGCTGCTGGACGAGTCGCTCGAAGCCGGTCTGCTGGAAGTGGTCCCCGGCGCGGTGACGGCCGCGAACTGAGCCGCGGTCCCGCGGCTCGGCCCCCTTTGGCACCGGCATCCGGATGTGGACGTGGATGTGCGGAAGTAACCACGAGTACGAGTGAGGTCAACCCGATGACAGCCCATCTCTACTGGGACGAGGTCTGGCGTACCGACGGCGGACGAGCGGACTGGTCGCGGCCTCACCCGTGGGTCGTGGACGAGGCCGCCCGCCTGCAGGCCCTCGGCGCCAAGGACGTACTGGATCTCGGCTGCGGGGTCGGCCGGCACGCCCTGTTCTACGCGGAGCAGGGTCTGGTCAGCTCCGCGACCGACCGCAGTCCCGAAGCCGTCCGCGTCGGTCTCGACGAGAGCGCCAAACGCGGCGTGAACATCGCCTTCGAGGTGGCCGACTTCACCGAACTGCCCTACCCGGACGCGAGCTTCGACCTCGTCCTGGCCTTCAACGTGGTCTACCACAACGACGAGGCCGGCCTGGCGCGGGTGCTCGCCGAGGTCCGCCGGGTGCTCCGCCCGGGCGGCGTCTACCAGTCCACGATGCTCTCCAAGCGCAACGGCGAGTACGGGCGCGGCGACGAGGTCAGCCCCAACACCTTCTGCCAGCCCGGCGCGCCGGACGACAAGGTCCACCCGCACATGTACGTCGACGCCGCCGACCTGGTCCGCCTGCACGAGGGGTTCCGGCTGCTCAGCGCCACCGACGCCGAGCACGAGAAGCCGGGTTCCTTCCACTGGCACTGCGTCTTCGACACGCCCGGACAGGACGTGGCGGGCACCCGTCACGGACGGTTCGCGCAGAGGGCTGGGGAATGATGCCGAAGGCGGCGCGACTGCGCGAGTTACTGGAGCGCAAGGAGATAGCCCGGATCGTCGGTTCGCGGGACGCGCTCACCGCCCTGCTGGTGGAGGAGGCCGGCTTCGACGGGCTGTGGGCGTCGAGCTTCGAGCTGTCGGCGTCCCGGGCCCTGCCGGATCTGGGCCTGCTGACCATGGCCGAGCTGCTGGTGGCGTCCTCGCACGTCAACGAGGCCACCGCGCTGCCCCTGCTGGCCGACTGCGACACCGGGTTCGGCGGCAAGATCAACGTGGTCCGCACGGTCCAGCAGTTCGAGGCGGCGGGCATCGCGGGCGTCTGCTTCGAGGACAAGGTCTTCCCCAAGCGCAACAGTTTCCTCGCCGGCCAGAACCTGGAGGACGCGCAGGACTTCGCCGGACGCATCGAGGCCGGCGCGCGCGCCCGGCGCAGCGAGGACTTCACCATCGTCGCCCGTACGGAGGCCCTCATCGCGGGCCGGGGCATGGACGAGGCGCTGCACCGCGCCCACCTGTACGCGGACGCCGGCGCGGACGCGATCCTGATCCACTCCAAGAAGCCGACGCCGACCGAGATCCTGGAGTTCCTGCACGCCTGGCGGGCCCGCACGCCCGTGGTGGTGGTGCCCACGACCTACCCGCACTGGGACCTCACCGAGGCGCAGGAGGCGGGCGTGTCGATGGTGATCTACGCCAACCACGCGCTGCGCGCATCGGTCACGGCGATGCGCGACGTCCTGGGCGAGATCCACCTCCAGGGCGGTACGGGCGGGGTCGAGGACGGGATCGCGCCGATGAAGGAGCTGTTCGGGCTGACAGGCGTCTCGAAGTGGGAGGGGTGGAGCGCGTGATCAGCGCCGAGTTCTTCTGCGCGGAGCTGGACCGGCGCGGGTTCGGGTTCTTCAGCGGGGTCCCCTGCTCGTTCCTGAAGGGGCCGTTCGCGCTGCTCGAACAGCGCGGCAGCTACGTTCCCGCGCCCAACGAGGGCATCGCGCTGTCGATGGCGGCGGGCGCCGAACTCGGCGGCACCAAGGCCGCGGTGCTGGCCCAGAACTCGGGACTGGGCAACCTGCTGGACCCGCTGACCTCGCTCGTGATGGCCTACGAGATCCCGCTGCTGCTCTTCGTGAGCCTGCGCGGCTGGCCCGACGCGGCGGACGACGAGCCGCACCACGCCGCCATGGGCGCGGCGACCCTCGGCGTGCTGCAGGCCGTGGGTGTCGCGCACGGCATCCTGGAGCCCACCGAGGCGAGCCTGTCCGCGCTGCTGGACCGGGCCGCGCGGGAGCGCGCCGCACGCCGCTCGTTCGTGGTGCTGGTCCCGGCCGCGACGGTGGACACCTGCGCCGTGTCCGCCGCCGTGGCCGACGCGTCGCCGATGACCCGGCAGGAGGCCGTGGAGGCGGTCGCCGGGCATCTGGACGGCGCGCTGGTCTACAGCACCACCGGCATGATCAGCCGCGAGCTCTTCGGCGTGCGCGACACCCCGCACACCTTCTACATGCAGGGCTCCATGGGCCATGCCATCGGCCTGGGCCTGGGCACCGCGCTGAACCGCCCCGACCAGCGGGTCGTCGTGGTGGACGGGGACGGCGCGGCCCTGATGCACCTGGGCGGCCTGGCCCTGGTGGGCGAGCGCTGCCCCGCGAACCTGACGCACCTGGTCCTCGACAACGGGGTCTACGACTCCACCGGCGGGCAGCGCACCCGGGACACCGCGATGCGCTGGGACGAGCTGGCGCTGGCGGCCGGGTACCGCACGGGGCAGGTGTGCCGTACCGCGAAGGAGGCCGACGCCCACCTGGCGGAGATCGCGGGCCTGCCCGGCCCGCACCTGGTGGCGCTGCACATCGGCCGCGGCGGGCCGACACCCCCGCGGGTAACCTCGGCGCACACCAACGCCGGGGTCAGGGCTCGGTTCCAGGCCGCGGCGGCCGACACGTCGAAGGGTCTGAAGTGACCGTCATCGCTCATGTCAGCGACCTCCACCTCGACTTGGGGGCGCGGGCGACCCTGCGCGCCGAGCGGGTGCTGAACTATCTCCGGGACATCCCCGGTCCCCTGGACGCGGTTCTGGTCAGCGGCGACATCGCCGACCACGCGACCGCGGAGGAGTACGACCAGGCGCGCGCGCTGCTCGACCTGCCGTGGCCCGTCCTGGTGCTGCCGGGCAACCACGACCGGCGGGGCCCGTTCCGGGCCGGGCTGCTCGACGAGAAGCCCGAGGACGACGAGCTGAACCGGGTCGTGCGGCTGCCCCGGGGGATCTTCGTGCTGTGCGACTCGACGATTCCGGGCAGCGACGCGGGCGAGCTGAGCGACCGTACGCTCGACTGGCTGGAGGAGACGCTGGCCGGCGAGGCGGGCCCGGAGTCCGGGCTGCCGGTCTTCGTCTGCTTCCACCACCCGCCGGTCGAGCTGCACACCCCGTACGTGGACCGGGTCCGGCAGTTCCGCGAGGAGCGGCTGGCGGCCGTCCTGGCCGGCCACCCGCAGGTGGTGGCGCTGTTGTGCGGGCACGCCCACGTCGCGGCGGCCACCACGTTCGCGGGGCTGCCGCTGCTGGTGGGCCCCGGTGTCGCGTCCACCGTGCCGCTCCCCCTGGAGGGGCGCGACCCCGTGGACTACGAGCTGGCCCCCGCGCTGGCCTTCCACGTCCTCGACGACCGGCGGCGCCTGGTCACCCACTACCGGGCGCTCGCCTAGGGGTGTCCGGGGGCGGGTCGCCGCTCACCCCGTAGCCGCTCACCCGTAGCCGCTCACCCGTAGCCGCACTCCCCGGAAACTGAGAGAAGGCCATGAGAAGAGTTCTGATCGCCAACCGCGGTGCGGTCGCGGCCCGGGCCGTCGAGACCTTCCGATCGCTCGGATGGTCCCCGATCACGGTCGCCGCCATGTCCGATCCTCAGCAGCTGCACACCGTGGACGCGGACGGCTGCGAGTACCTCGACGGCGAGGGCCTCGCCGAGACGTACGACCACGTCGGCCGGATCGTCGCGGCGGCCGTGCGGTGCGGGGCCGCCGCCGTCCACCCCGGCTACGGGGCCCTGGCCGAGGACCCCGAGCTGCCCGAGCGGCTCGCCGCCGTCGGCATCGACTTCATCGGCCCGTCCGCGCAGGTGCTCAGCGCCGCCCGCGACAAGGAGCACGCCGTCGCCGCGGCCGGGCGGCTCGGGCTGCCGGTGCTCCCGCACGCCACCGGGTACGAGGACATCACCGCGCTGGTCAAGGAGATCGGGCTGCCCGTCATCCTCAAGCCCGTGAACGGCTGCGGGGGGCTGGGGGTGCGCATCCTGCGCACCGAGGCGCAGGCGCAGGAGGCGCTCGCGCTGGTGGCCCGGGACCGGGGTGCCCGGTGGTACGCGGAGCGGTACGTCGAGCGGGGCCAGGTGGTCGGGGTGACCGTCGCCGTGGACGCGGCGGGTACCGTCGCCGCGCTCGGCGAGCGGGAGAGCCTGCTGGTCGAGGGCAGCATGAAGCTGCTGGAGGCCTCGCCCGTGGAACGGGTCGCGCCCGGGCTGCTGGAGCGCATGCGGGCGGACTCGGCACGGCTGGTCACCGGCATGGGGCTGCGCAACGTCGCCACGGTGGAGTTCATCGTGGGGCCGGCCGGGCACTACTTCCTGGAGGTCAACGGCCGGCTGCCGCTCGCCTACCGGATGTGCGAGGCGCAGACCGGGACGGACCTGATCGCCCTGCAGGTGGAGCTGGCCGGGGGCGCGTTGCTGGCACCCGGCCGGATCACGGCGGACCGGAGCGTGCACTGCCTGGAGGCCCGCCTCTTCCTCGGGGGCCCCGGCCGCGTGGAGCGCCTCGACCTGGCGCCCGAGGCGGGCGTGACGTACAACTGCGCGCTCGACGTGACGCGTCCCGTGGTCCTGGACAACATCGTCACGCAGGTCCTCGCCACGGGCGGCGGCCGCGGGCGGGTGGCCGGCGCGGTGCTGCGGGCCGTGGAAGGCAGTCGGATAACGGGGGTTACTCACTGCTCGGAAGAAATAGCCGCGTGTCTGAGGGAGTCGGGCCTGGTGCCCGACCGGCTCGGAAGCCACGCACTGGGAGTCTGACATGAACACCAACGATCCGTTCTCGACCGTCCGCGTACCCGTCGACCCGGACCTGGCCACCGCCGCCTCCGCCGCCCCGGATCCCGACCCCCGGCAGGACTGGTACCCGGAGCTGTACGCCACCCTCCACGGCCTGATGCGGCGCCATCTGGACGCGCTGCCCGGCTATTTCGTCCTGACCGGGCTGGACCACCTGAGCGAGCGGCAGGCCCGCGACTTCACCGTGGCCGTCTCGCGTATGGCCGGCGACCTGCTGCCGCAGGACGGACACGGGGCGCTGCTGCGCGACGTACGGGACCGCGGTGTGCGGCTCGGCGAGGGTCCGACCGGCCGCTACTCCGACAGCCGTCAGGGCGGCAGCCTGCACACCGACGCCGCGCACCGGCCGGGCCGTCTTCCGGACATCTTCACGCTCTTCTGCCTCCGCCAGGCGCGCAGCGGCGGCGCGCTGGTGACCGTGCACGTCAGCGACCTGCTGGAGGCGCTGGCGGACCATCCGCGGGAGCTGGATACGCTGCGGCTGCCGGTGCACTTCGACACCCGGGACGACACCCCCGGTGTGCCGCTGACGACGCAGCGCCCGGTCTTCGAGTACGAGGACGGCCGGGAGCGGATGTACTACCTGCGGGACTACATCGAGATCGGCCACCGGCACCCGCACGTGCCGCCGTTGACGCCCGCGCAGACCGAGGCGCTGGACCTGCTCGACGCGCTGCTGGACAAGCGGGAGATGCAGACCCACGGACGCCTGGAACCAGGCGAGATGATCTTCATCGACAACCGGTCGATCGTGCACGGCAGGACCGCCTTCGAGGACGACGGGGAGTCCGCCGACGGCGGGCGGCTGATGCTGCGCACCTGGATCGGACTGCCCCGCTCATGACGGACCCGCTCACGACGGACCCGGTCACCGATCTGACCCGGGCGCTCGAACGGCTCGGACTGGCCGAGTTCCTGGCCGGGTTCGACGACGACGTCCCGGACCGCCGCCGGTGGGCGGCCGGCGTCGAAGGCCTGGGCGGCCTGCTGCGCACGACGGCCGGGTTCCTGCTGCTCGGCGAGCCCGCGGACCTCGACGCGCTGCCCGCGGCGGTCGCCGCCGCGGTCCCCGAGCTGGTGGCCTGCGCGCTGGCACAGGAGCAGGGCGGCCGGGCCCAGCTGGCCGACGTCGCCCTGTTCCGGTCGCAGGGGCTGTGGCTGCTGGCCGAGCCGCCGAGCCCCTTCCCGGTGCGCCACTACTTCGGCGCCGACTCAGTCGCCCTGGCCAGACGGGGCACCTACCGGCCGGGCGACCGGGTCCTGGACCTCTGTTCCGGGCCGGGGTTCCAGGGGCTGCTGGCCGCCCAGCGCGGCGCCTCGGCAACCCTGGTGGAGCTGCTCCCGGAGGTGTCGGCCACCGCCCGGCTGAACGCGCGGCTCAACGGCCTCGCCGGGCGGACCGAGGTACGGACCGGCGATCTGTACGCGTCGCTGGGCGCGGGCGCGGGACCGTACGACCGCGTCATCGCCAACGTGCCCTTCCTGCCCAGCGTGTCGCCTCCCGGGCGGGAGGCCCCGCACGAGGGCGGCGCCGACGGGTTCTCGGTGGGCCGCCGCGTCCTGGACGGCCTGCCCGCGCACCTCGCCGAGGGCGGGTCGGCGTTCCTGACGGCCCTCCTGCTGGAGTCGGACGGCGCGCTGCTGTCGGCGGAGGAGCTGCGCGCCCGCGGCGCGGCCGACGGCTACGGCCTCACCATCACGCTCACGGACCGGATGGCCCTCGACGCCGACTCGGACCTCGTGCAGACGGTGGTGTCGGACCACCTCGACACCGACCCGCAGGCCGACCCGGCGGCGCTGGCCGCCGAGGTGACCGGGGCCTTCGCGCGGCGCGGTGCGAGCGCCGCCCGGCTGGCCTATCTGCGGGCGGACCGCGGAATGGCCGACTTTCGCATCATCGAGCCCGCCCGGACCTGAACGCCGCCTACCGTGGGGCGTTCCGACACCGGCCCCGACCTGAAAGGACCCCCTGTGACGGCGAGCACGGACGGCGGAACCGTCGACCTCACCGAGCTGGTCTCGATACGCGACACCGGGGCCGCGGAGTGGGACGCGCTGGCGGGTGACGCCGCGCTGTACTCCAGCCATCTGTGGCTGAAGTACGGCGAGGAGCTGGCCGACTGCGACCACCGGCACCTGGTCGCCTCGGCCGGCGGCCGACCGGTGGCGGCGCTCCCCACCCACCGGTTCACGGGGACCGTCCCGCACTTCTACGATCCCTCCGTGCTCTTCCCGGGCGCCGCCGAGCCCGCTTCCCCCGAGCGCCCGCTGCTGCTGGCCGGCACCCGGCTCGGCTACACCAGCGAGGTCCTGGTCGCCCCGGACACGCCCGAGCCCCTGGCCGGGTCCGCGCTGCGGGCGCTGCTGGAGCGGCTGCGGGCGCTGGCGTCCGGGTCGGGCGGCCTGGCGGCCGCGCTCTACCTCACCGACGCGTCCGTGGAGCGGCTGCTGCCCCTGCTCGGCCCGGCGGACCAGCTGGTGATGATGGACGCGGGTGCCGTCCTCGACATCGACCCGGACGGGCTGGAGGGCTACCGCAAGCGGTTCACGGCGCGCCAGTTCAAGTCACGCCGGCTGGAGATGCGGCGCTACGACGAGGCCGGCTGCCGCACCGAGGTGCGCAGGCTGTCCGAGTGCCACCAGGAGATGGGGCCGCTGTCCGCGCAGGTGCTGCGGCGGTACGGGCACCCGGTGACGGACGAGGGGGAGTCCGAACGGTTCGCCCTCCAGGCGGGCCTGTTCGACGAGGACTGCCGGATCCTGGCGGCCTACCAGGGCGAACGGATGGTGGGCTTCACCCAGTTCTTCTTCTGGGGCGGCACGATGTACGCGCGCTCGCACGGGCTGGACGACTCGATCGGGCGCGAGGCGAAGCTCTACTTCAACCTGACGTACTACAAGGCGGTGGAGTACGCCGCGGCCCACGGCTACCGCTCCCTGGACCTCAGCTGTGACGCCTTCGAGGCCAAGGTGACCCGCGGTGCGCGGCTGGAGCCGCTGTGGGGGCTGGTCCTGGACGCCCCGTGGGAGGGGAAGGTCCTCGACGCGGTCCGCGAGGCGGAGGCGGCCCGCCGGGCCGAGTTCGCCTCGTTCGACCCGGGCATCGAGACCCGGGTCGCGCAGCTGGTCGCGGCCCGGGGCTGACCGGGCGGCCGGACGTCCCGGGGGCGGCGTACTCCCGGGACGTACGGCCACCGCCAGGCCGCTGGTCAGGCCACCGCCAGGCCGCCGGTCAGGCCGCCGGTCAGGCCGCCGGTTTCACCTCGCTCGGCGTGCGGCCCCGCTCTGCGATCCGCGCCACCGGCGGGACCGCCGCCCCGGCCGCCACCATCAGGGCCGCCAGCGCGATCCAGCCCGGCGGCCCCGCCACCAGGCAGAGCGCGTTCAGGACGGCCGGTGCGACCGCGCCGCCGATGCCCACGCCCACGGCGAAGACCCCCTGGTACTCGCCCTGGGCGTGCTCGGGCGCCAGCCCGAAGGACAGCGCGTACTCCCCCGCCGTGAACAGCATCTCGCCGAAGGTCAGGGCGACCGTGCCCAGCACGATCAGCCCCACCGCCACGGGCCCGGACACCTGGGCCGCCGCGAAGACGATCAGCATGGCCGCCGCGATCACCGGGCCGCTGCGCCGCATGGCCAGCGCCCCGTGGCGCGGCGTCTCGATCCCCTTGGCCACCCTGGTCTGCAACAGGACCACCAGGGTGCAGCTGACGGCGAAGACCAGCGAGACCGTCCAGCGCGGGGCGTTCGTGTACTCGGCGATCCACACCGGCATCAGCACCGTCATGAAGACGTCGAACATCACCATGACGCCGGCGAGCATGCTGACCGCGAGGAACGGCCGGTCGGCCAGGGCGTGGCCGTGTCCGCCGCCCCGCTCCCGGGGGACCGGCGGCAGGTGCGGCAGCCGGGCCACGAGCAGGGCGGCCACCAGGTAGGACAGCACGTCGGCCAGGATCGCGATCACGTACGCGGTGCGGGTGTCGGCCTGGAGGGCGAGGCCGCCGAGCAGCGAGCCGGTGACCATCGCGAGGTTCTGCAGGGAGTAGATCCGGGCCCGGTACGCGACCCGGTCCTCGCCCCCGACGTACGCGATCAGCGCCCCGCTGATGGCCGGGAAGGCGCCGCGCCCGAGGGAGATCAGCGTGATCACCACCAGGAATCCGGCCATTCCGTCGACGGCCAGCAGCGCGGCCGCCGCCCCCGCCTGCGCGAGCAGCCCGGCGATGCCCACCTCGCGGGGCCCGAAGCGGTCCGCGAGCCTGCCGACCACCGGACCGGCCACCAGCCCGGCGAGGCCCGCCGCGGTCAGCCCGATGATCACGTTCCCCGGCGAGAGGCCGACGGAGCGTACGAAGAACAGCACCTGGAGCGGGGCCCAGCCGCCGGCCCCCAGATAGCGGACGAACAGGGCGGTGGCCAGCCCGCGCCTGAGCCGGCGTTCGGTCTCCGTCATCAGCGGTCGGTCGCGGCGTCCGCGGCGACCGGACGGGGATTGACCTCCACCCCCAGCCTCGGCGCCAGGAGCTTGCGCATCTGCTGGGCGGCCGCCTCGGCGGTGTTCGCCCGTACGACGTCCCAGCCCCGGCGGTCCGCCCACTCCAGCATGACCTCCCGGACCGCCGCCTGATGGGTCAGGAAGCTCTCCGGACGGCACTCGGGGTCCCGGCCGCACTCGTACGGGGTGATGTCGCCCTTCTTGCGGCGCAGCGCCTCCTCGGGCGTGACGTCGAAGAAGACCACCATGTCCACCGGCGCCATGGCCTCGACGATGGCGTCGACGAGGTTCTTGGGACAGCCCGCGAGCAGCTCGGTGGCGGCGTGCTTGATCCAGTAGCCGTCGAGGATGACCACGTCCTCCTGCGCCGCGGCGGCGCGCTCCGCGGCGAGCGTGTTGAGCCAGCCGAGGAAGAGCATCCGCGCAGGATTGGGCATCTCCGCGATGCAGACCCGGAGTTCGTCCAGGGAGGAGCCGCGCAGGAAGCGGGCCTGCGGCACCCGGGCCTCCTCGAAGACCTGCCACTTTCCCACCACCCGGAACGACAGTCCCTGGCCGAGCGCCCAGCTCTCCAACCGCTTGACCTGTGTGCTCTTGCCCGCCCCGTCGGGTCCGTCCATCGCAATGATCATGTGGTTCGTCTTCCCTTCTCATCTCCGCAACGGGCCAATGCCGTACGGAAGTCAGTCGCGCGGCCCGGCGGGCAGGGTGGCGCGGTGGTGGGCGAGCGCCCGGTCGATCAGAGCGGAGGCCGCCCCCGTGTACCCGGCCGGCGCGAGCAGATCGGCCAGCCGTTCCGGTGTGAACTCGGCGGCCAGTTCCGGGGCCGCCGCCAGCAGTCCGTCCACGAGGGAGCCGGCGTCCGCGCCGCCGACGGACACCCGGGCGACCAGCCGCTTCGCGCCCGCCTTGCCCAGTACGGGCGTGAGGACGGCGGCGAGCCGCTCGGCGACGATGGAGCCGCCGGTGAGGGCGAGGTTGGCCCGCATCCGCTCCGGGTGCACCACCAGCCCCTCGGCGAGTTCCGCCGCGGTGCCGGCCGCTCCGCCCACCAGGCGCAGGGCCTCGCGCAGCGGCTGCCACTCCCCGTGCCAGGCGCCGGCGGGCCGCTCGTCCTCGGCGACCGCGCAGTGCGTCAGCGTCAGGACCAGGGAGGGCACTTGCAGGGCCGCCGAGCGGATCATGGCGGCGAGCACCGGGTTGCGTTTCTGCGGCATGGCGGAGGAGATCCCGCGCCCCGCCTCGGCGGGCTCGGCGACCTCGGCGACCTCGGTGCGGGACAGGTTCTGCACGTCGGCCGCGAACTTCCCGAGGGTGACGGAGGCCAGGGCGAGGACGGCCCCGATGTCGGCGACCGGTGTCCGGGTGGTGTGCCACGGCAGCACGGGTTCGGCCAGCCCCGTCTCGGCCGCGAAGAGGGCGACCAGGTCGCCGGTGTACCGGCCGGCGTCCCAGGGGCCGCCGGAGGCCGCCGTACCGGCGGCGGTGTGCGCCAGGTGCGCGTACTCGACGTACCCGGCCAGGGTGCCGGCGGCGCCGCCCAGCTGGACGGGCAGGCCGCCGTCGAGGAGGGCCGCCGTCCTGCTGCGCACGTCCAGCACGGCGACCAGCCAGCCGGCCGCGCGGAGCCCGAAGGTGGTGGGCACCGCGTGCTGGCCGAGGGTGCGGGCGGCGGCCAGGGTGTCCCGGTGCGCTTCGGCGTGCCGGGCCAGCGCGGCGGCGGTGCGGTCCAGTTGGGCCAGTACCAGCCGCAGCGTGCGCGCGGCGATCAGCATCGCCGCGGTGTCGAAGACGTCCTGGCTGGTCGAGCCCCGGTGGACGTAGTGCGCCGCCTCGGGGTCGACCGCAGCGACCACCTCGGTGAACTCCTCCACGAGGGCGACCACCGGGTTGGCCGCGCCGCGGGTGCGCAGGGCCAGCCCGGGCAGGTCGATCTCCGCGGCGCGGGCGCACCCGGTGATGGTCGCGGCGGCCTGCGGCGGTACGGTGCCCAGCCGGGCCTGGGCCCGTGCCAGGGCGGCCTCGGCGTCCAGCATCGCCTGCACCCAGGCCTCGTCGGTCAGTCCCGCCTCGGTGTCGGCGCCCGCCCTGACCGGCGCGAGCAGGCCGGTGTCCAGTCCGGCGGGATCCGTCTTCCTCGTCACGCTGCCCATCACATGCTCCTCGTCAGGGATTCCAGGCAGGGGTCCGGGTCCGGTTGCGGTTGCGGATCGGGCGGGCCGGCGGGCGTCTGCGCCGCGGCGGGCGTCTGCCCTACGGCGCGCGCCCCCGCCGGTTCGCCCGGTAACGCGGCCAGCGCCAGGATGCTGCGGGCCATCGCGTCGGAGTCGCCGAGGATCACGGAGTCGACTCCGGGCCGGGCCCCGGCCGCCGTCACCCAGTGGACGCCCTCGGTGGGCACGCCGTAGGCGAAGCGGCGCGGGTGCGCCGCGCCCGACGCGTCGAGCAGCCGGTAGGGGCGCTCGGTCACCGCGACTCCCCCGGTGCGCAGTGGCCTGTGTTCATCGTCGATCACGTACTCCGTGCACTGTCCGGTGTCCCGTAGATACCCAAGCAGCGGATCCTCGGTGCGCGCCAGGTCCGGTTCGGGCAATCTGGCCTCGACCAGGACCCGGGCGGTGACCGGATCCCCACCCACGCGCGGGGATCCGGCGCTGAAGCGGCCGGACGCCTCGTCCGCGCCGAAGCGCGCCCCCGGTCCGAGCACGGTGAGCACGCCGGCCTCGATCAGCGCGATGGTCTCCGCGATCCGCCGCGCGGGCGGGCCGATGGAGGTGTAGGCGTTGAGCGGGGTGTAGCGGCCCAGGAGTTCGTCGCGGTAGTCCGCGCCGGAGATGCCCCCGTGGTCCACCAGGAGCCGCACCTCGTTGCGCAGGTCGCGCAGGACGTCGAGGGCCGCCTTGTACGGGTTGCTCACGTTCCCCTCGTGCGCTTCGGCGACGTCGCGGCGCAGGTGGTCCAGGAGCCAGGAGTTGAAGTCCCCGAGGTCGGTGAAGGACCGGCCGCCGCAGGGGTGGGCGAGCGCCTCCCAGTCCCAGCGCCGGCCGGGCTCGACGCCCAGCGCGTCGAGCAGCCCGTCGCGGGCCCCGTCGGTCCAGGGTCCCGCGGACGCGGCCCGCAGGAACGCGTCGGCGGCCGCGGGCCGGCCCTGCCGGCGCAGGAGGGTCGTGTAGTAGACCGTCTCGACCTCCTGGGCGACGAGGGGCCAGATGTCCCGCCGGAAGGAGGGCCTGGGGGTGCCCGGCCCGCCGCGCAGCCGGGCGATGGTCCGCGGGGTGAGCAGCAGCGGGGTGTGCCGTCCGTGGGCGCCCTTCTCGTTCTCGCCGCGGGCCTGGTACGGGACTCCGCGCCGTGATCCGGCGTACAGGACGGGTTCGCGGCCCGACCGGTGGTAGACCAGGCCGGCGCCCTTGGGTTCGAAGGCGCCGCCGCGGCCGACGGTCAGCAGGGCCGCGTAGTCGCAGAAGTTCAGGCCGAGACCGCGCAGCAGGACGTTCTCCCCCGGTTCGATCCCGTCGAGGACGGCGTCGGCCGGGTTCCCGGGCGGGAGGTGCAGCAGACCCCGGTTCCGGGCGAAGGACGTCAGCGCCGCCTCGCCGGGGGTCGGGGAGACCGGCAGGTGGCCCTGGGCCAGGACCACCGCGTCCAGCCCGCCCAGGACGGTCCCGTTCTCCAGGCGCACCCGCTGGCGGCCGTCGGGCTCGTCGTCGAGGCGGACGGCGCGCGCGGCGTGGGTGACGATCTCCGCCGTGCCGCGCCGTACGAGGCTGCGCAGCACCCATTCCAGGTAGCGGCCGAACAGGGCCCGGGTGGGATAGCCGTCGGCGCCCGGGCCCGCTTCTCCAGCGGGCAGGCCGGACTGGGCGCGGGCGTGCGGGTCTGCGGCCCAGGCGTGGAGGCTGGGGCCGGGCACGACGGGACCTTCCATCCGCACGCTGTCGTCGGTGAACAGGGTGACCTGCGAGGTGACCGTGTTCATCAGCAGCTGCTCCGACTGGTCGGAGCGCCACACGTGTCCGCTGCCCGGTCGCGGATCGACCAGGTGCACGCGCAGGCGGGCGCCGCGGGCCCGCAGCCGGCCGGCCGAGGCGGTGAGCCGTTCGAGCAGGGACAGGCCGCGCGGCCCGGAGCCTATGACGCAGACCTCGGACCACACCTCGGACCGCTCTCCCCCGTCGCGGCGCCGTGCGTCAGTAGGCACCGAAGTACTCACGGTGCTCCCAATCGGTGACGTCCCCCGGGGTGGTGGGCGGGGCGGTGGCCCGCCACTGCTCGAAGCGGGACAGCTCGGTGCGCTTGAGCCGTACGAGGCAGTCGTGGAGGTGCTTGCCGAGCAGGGTGCGGGTCAGGGCGCTGTCCTGCGCGGCCGCGACGGCCTCCGCCAGGTCCCGGGGCAGCGCGGCGGCCGAGTCGGCGTGCGGGTCCTGCGCCAGGCCGCCCGGTTGCAGTCCGCGTTCGATGCCGTCGAGGCCGGCGGCGAGCTGGGCCGCGAGGTAGAGGTACGGGTTGGCGCAGGGTTCGCCGATGCGGTTCTCCAGGTGGGTGGATTCCTCGCCCGGGCCGCCCAGCAGGCGCACGAGCGCCCCCCGGTTCTCCGCGCTCCACACGATGCGGTCGGGGGAGAGGGCGAACTGACCCTGGAGGCGCCGGTAGCCGTTGACGGTGGGGACGGCGAGCAGGGTCGTCTCCGCGGCGTGTGCGAGCAGCCCCGCGACGTAGGAGAGGCCGAGGGGGGACAGCGGCCCGCGCCCGTCCCGCGGTACGAAGGCGTTGGTCCCGGCGGCGGTGTCGAACAGCGACTGGTGCAGGTGCCAGCCGCTGGGGTCGAAGCGGTCCAGGCCGGGCAGGGCCATGAAGGAGGCGTGGTACCCGAGGCGGCCGCAGATCTGCTTGGCCACCGTACGGAACAGCAGCATGGCGTCGGCGGCGTCGAGGCCGTTCATCGGGCTGAAGGTGAACTCCAGCTGGCCCGGCCCGGATTCGTGCTCGACGGTGCGCAGCGGCAGACCCAGTTCGCGCAGCGCCCGGGCCAGCGGGGTGATCACCGGCATCAGCCCGTCGGTGAAGGTGTCAAGGTTGAACTGGTAGCCGCTGTTGGCCGGTTCGACCGCGGGCGGCTCGCCCTGGATCCCGAACCCGCCGACCGAGGCGCCGGTCACCGACCCGGTCAGCCGGGTCAGGTACCACTCGACCTCCAGTCCGACGACGTACTCCAGTCCGCGCTCGGCGGCGCGCTCGCAGGCGCGGCGCAGCACGGCCCGGCTGGACAGCGGGTGCGGGCTGCCGTCGCGCAGGTACTCGTCCGCGATGACCCAGCCGGTGGCGGCCTCGGTGTGGGGCAGCACCCGGAAGGTGAGCGGATCGGGCACGATCAGGAAGTCGCCGGCGCCGGTGAGCTCGGTGAGGCCGATGCCGCCGCCGTCGGCGAAGAAGTCGACGCCCACCGCGTGGCCGGTGTCGAAGACGAACGGGCCCGGGCTCATGTCGATGCCGTTGCGCAGCACCGTGCGGAAGGACTCCACCGTGAGCGTCTTGGAGCGCATCAGCCCGTGCGGGTCGCCGTAGCCGACGCGGACGAACTCCAGCGTCTCCAGCGTCTCTTCGAGTTCCTCCGCGGCGGCCTGCCGGGCCTCGTCCCACAGGCCGTGCCGCTGCACGAAGCCGACGCTCCCGGTGTCGAAGCGCCCGTACGGCCGCTCGGGGACGCGGGGCGTGGTGCGGGCCTTGGTCATGTCGTTTCCTCTTCCGGCCGTCGTGCGGCGAGTCGCGGGTACCAGTGGTGCCAGGGGGCGCTCTGCTCCAGCTGGCGGGCGGCCGCGAGGACACGCGTGTCCTGGTGCAGGGGGCCCACGAGCTGGAGACCGACCGGGAGGCCGGCCGGGGTGAGGCCGGCCGGCACCGAGACGGCGGGCTGGCCGGTCAGGTTGAAGGTGTAGGCCTCGGGCGCCCAGGCCAGCCAGTCGGGCGGTCCCCCGGGCCGCGCGCCGGGCCCCGGGGGCGGTGCGTGCCGTTCCGCGGCGAACGGCCCGATGCCGACGGTCGGCATGGCCAGCAGGTCGTAGCGCGACATCAGGGCCAGGCTGCGGGCCCGCAGGAGCGCCCGGCACTCGTAGGCCCGGGCCAGGGCCGCGGCGCTCAGCCCGCGCCCGTGGCGCACGACCTCCAGCCGGTCCTGGTCGAGCAGTCCGGTACTGCCCGGCTCGTCGTACGGGAGCGCCGCCGCCTCCCAGCCGGCCAGGATCGTCACCAGGGCCGGGTACGGGTCCTCGAAGGGCGGGTCGATCTCCTCGACGTGGTGGCCCCGGGCGGCGAGCTCCTCGACGGCCTGCCGGGCGACGGCGACGATCGCGGGGTCCGGACCGGGCCCGCCCAGGGAGCGGATCCAGCCGATGCGCAGCCGTGGCAGCCGGCCGGCCGCCGCGTCCGTGTCGGCGCCGACCTCCCCGGACAGCCCGAAGGAGAGCGGGTCGTCCGCGTCGAAGCCGGCCATCACCGCGAGCAGTTCGGCGGCGTCCCCGACGGTCCGGGTGAGCGGCCCCAGGTGGGAGAGCTCCTCGGCGCTCTGCGGCACGTACGGGACGCGGCCGAGCGACGGCTTGAACCCGACCACGCCGCAGAACGCGGCGGGCACCCGGATGGAGCCGGCGCCGTCGGTTCCCGTGGCCCCCACCCCGATGCCGACGGCCACGGAGGCGGCGGCGCCCGCGCTGGAGCCGCCGGAGCTGCGGCTCAGGTCCCAGGGGTTGCGGGTGGGGCCCTGGAGCCGGTTCTTCCCGGCCGCGGACCAGCCGCCCTCGGAGGTGTTGGTCTTGCCCACGACGATGGCGCCGGCCGCGCGCAGCCGGGCCACGGCGGGCGCGTCCCGGTCGGGCACGGTGTGGGCGTTCAGCAGCGAGCCGCGGGTGGTGCGGATGCCCTCGGTGGCCGTCAGGTCCTTGACCGTCACGGGCATGCCGAGCAGAGGTCTGCCGCGCCAGGCACCCGGGCCCTCCCGGTGCAGCAGCCGGTCCGCGGCCCGGGCCTCGGCGGTCGCCCGCTCGCGGGCGACCGTGAGGAAGGCGCCGATGTCCGGCTCCCACCGGTCCAGCAGCCGGAACGTGGCGGCGACGAACTCGGAGGGGAGCAGGCTGCCGTCGCGGTAGCGGGCGCGGAGCGTGCGGATGTCGGCGAACGGGGCGTCGCGCGCGGTGCGCGCGCCGGGGTCGCGGACATCGGTCTCAGGAGGCATGGAAGTCCCGGTACCAGGCGTTGTCGAAGTCGCCGACCGTCAGGTTCAGGTCCGCGGCGGCCTGGTGGACCGTCGCCTGCACCTGCCCGATCGCGGTGGCCGTGCGCAGGTGGGCCAGCTCGAACGGGTCGCCGTCGGTGCGCATCAGCCGAAGGTCGTACAGGCCGGGCCGGTAGCGGCCCTCCAGCACGATGCCCAGCGGCACGCGCAGCGCGTGGCGCACCCCGAAGGCGACGTGGCCGGTGTGGTGCTGGTCGGACCAGTTGGTGATGTCGGGCATCCCCGGTGCGAAGAACCAGTCGTCGCGGCCCTGCTCCTCGTTCGTCCACGACATGCTGTGCGGCAGGTAGTGCCAGGTGTTGTAGCGCATGCGGGCGCTGTACGCGGACAGGGCGGTGGCCAGGGCCGCCCGGTTCTCGCCGAACCTCTCGCGGAAGGACCGGCCCGCCGCCACGCAGCAGTAGAAGTCCCGGGTGGCCAGGGCCGCCCGGCGCTCCGCGGGCAGGGCGCTGTGCAGGACGAGGACGTCCTTGGGGCCGCGCCCCATCACCACGTCGCAGTCCAGGGCCTCGGCGACCGTTTCGAAGAACCGGTGCAGGAACCCTTCGTACGCCGTGGTGAAGCCGGCGGTAACCGGCCCGGCCGTCACCCGCTCGACGAGGCCGCGCGTGTAGGAGCCCAGCTCCTCGGGGCCGGCGGCGTACGGGAACGGCTGCCCGGCGGCCTCGGCGAGCAGCGCGGTGAGCTCGGGGGGCAGTTCCGCCCAGGTGACCGGCTCGGCCATGCGCCGCTCCCGCTTGTGCAGGGACGCGCCGTTGATCTCCCGGTAGAAGACCGCGCCGTCGGCGACCAGGGCCGCCCGGGCGCGGGCACAGGCGCCGGACAGCACGTCGAGCGCGGCGCCGGCGGGTAACCCGCGGGTGTCGGGGAGCGGCTCGCCGTACGCCGATATGCGCTCCCGGAGGAACTCCCTGAGCACGTCGGGAGCGAGCTGGATGCCGTTGAACTCCTCCGCCCGGACCGGCGAGCCCGAGGAGATGAGCGCGTGCACGCAGGCGACGAAGGTGGCGTCCTCGGCCTTCCAGCGTGGCACCGGGGTGTCGCGCAGGGCCGTGAGGACGGAGCCCTCGGCGCCGGGGGCCAGGGAGCGCCCGGGCAGATTGCTGAACCGGCCCAGGTTGCTGTAACAGTGCTCGCCCACGTAGAGCATGACCGGGGCCATGTGGACGAGGGCGTGGGAGATGGCGTCGAGCCGCGCGTGCACCTGCGCCGGCTCCAGTGTGGCCATCCAGCGGTGGATCTCCTCGAACTGGAGCCGCTGGACCTCCTCGGCCAGGTCCCACAGGCGGCCCAGCGACTCCGGACGCGCCTGCCACTTGAGCGTGCCCAGTGCGGCGGCGCCGGCCTCCGGGCCGGGGCGCTCGCCCGCGGGCACGACGCGCAGCCGACCGGTCTCGGTGAGCAGCAGCAGCTCGCCCTCGGCGGTGTCGGTGGCGGTGTCCAGGCCGGCCGCGTGGGCCTCGGCGAGTTCCAGGTACATGCGCTCGCCCAGGCCGAGGGCGGCCCGGCCGACCTGTTCGGGGATCATCCCGTCGAGCGTCGCCGCTATCCGTACGGCGTCGGCGACCAGCCCGCAGCCGCGGGCGCGTTCGGCGGCCGCCTTGACCTGGGTGTCGAATCCGGGCGTCTTGAGAAGCATCGCGGTCACCTCTTCCGGAGGGCCGGCTCACCCGAGCGCATCGCGCGTCCAGGCGGACTCGTGACGGGTGAAGCCGATGTGGGGGTAGTAGTCGACCGCGGCGGGGGCGGAGAGGAGCACGAGCTTGGCCCGCGGCGCGGCCTCGCGGGTGGCCCGGATCAGGTCGCGTCCCACGCCCCGGCGCTGGAACTCGGCGTCGACCGCGATGTCGCTGAGGTAGGTGACGTACGCCCCGTCGGTGATCGACCGGGCGATGCCGATCAGCCGTCCGTCCAGGCGGGCGGCGATCACCAGGTTGGCTCCGGCGAGCATCCGGGCGAACCGTTCCGCGTCGTCCACCGGGCGGCGTTCGGCCAGGGTGGACGCCCGGTAGAGGGCGGCGACCTCCGCCACGTCCAGGCCGGCGCCGACGACGGGTTCACACTTCCACATGGCTCTGCAACTCCTTGCTCAGCCGGCTCAGCCGGGCCTTCAGATGGTCGCGGTTGCCGAGGAACCGCCGGGGGTCCAGCTGGTCCGCGGACACCTCGACGCCGCGGGCCGCGAGCCCTGCGGCGAGGGTCGATCCGGTCTCCCAGGCCTCGGTGGCGGCGGCCTGCACCAGCCGGTAGGCCTCCTCCTGGTCCCGGCCCCGGGCGACGAGGTCCACGAAGACCTCCGAGCTGTAGACGAGGCCGCGGGTGGCGTCGATGTTGCGGGCCATCCGCTCCGGGAAGACCCGCAGCCCCGAGAGCAGACCCGCGGCCGACACCAGCTGGTAGTGGGCGACGGTCAGGCTGTCGGGCAGGACGATGCGCTCGACGGAGGAGTGCGCGAGGTCCCGCTCGTGCCACAGGGCGACGTTCTCGTAGCCGGCGCCCGCGTTCGACCGCAGGATCCGGGCGAGGCCGCACAGCCGCTCGCTCGTCGTCGGGTTGCGCTTGTGGGGCATCGCGCTGGAACCCTGGTAGGCGCTGGTCCGCGGCTCGTCCACCTCGCCCACCTCGGTGCGCTGGAGCATCCGCATCTCCAGGGCGAACTGCTCGACCACCGCGCCCGTCACCGCCAGCGCCGAGAGCAGCTCGGCGTGCCGGTCGCGGGCGACGACCTGGGTGGGCATGTCCTCGATGCCCAGGCCCAGTTCCCCGCAGACGAACTCCTCCACGTACGGGGAGATGTGCGCGTAGGTGCCGACGGGCCCGGAGAGGGTGCCGACCGCGACCGCGGCGCGGGCCGCGGTGAGGCGTTCGACCCCGCGGTGCATGGCGAAGGCGTGCACGGCCAGTTTCTGGCCGAATGTGGTGGGCTCGGCGTGGACGCCGTGGGTGCGGGCGACGCACACGGTGTCCCAGTGTTCGAGCGCGCGCGCCGTGAGCAGTTCCAGGAACGTTCGGGCGGCGTTCAGTACGAGGTCACACGAGCGGGCCAGGGTGAACCCGAGGGCGGTGTCCACCACGTCGTAGCTCGTCATCCCGTGGTGCACCCAGCGCGCGGAGGCCGCGGGCATGGTCTCGGTGTAGGCGGCGAGGAAGGCGAGGATCTCGTGGTCACGGGTGAGTTCGAGCTCGCGCACCCGGGACACGGACGGGACCGGGGCGTTGCGGATGTCCTCCAGCGCGGTCCGGTCCACCACGCCGAGCTCCGCCTGGGCGGTGCTCGCCAGGACCTCGACCCTGGCCCAGGTCGCGTACTTGCGTTCGTCCGTCCAGAGTTCGGCCATCTCCGGACATGAATAGCGTTCGATCAACGACACTTCTCCTTGGTTCTCGGTCGGGCGCCGGGACGCACCGTGTGGGGGGCCTTACGACCGGATCGCGGCGCGGCGCTCAGCCGGTGAAGGTGAGCACCGTGGGCGCGGCGGGCTCGCCGTGTGCTATCCCGCCGGCCCCGGGACCGGTGGTGTGCCGTGCGGTGGCCGGCCGCGGCGGGGCCGCATACCAGGCCGCGAGAGCGCTCTGCACCGCCGCGTGCCGGGCCTGCGCCGAGTCCACGTCGAAGGTGAGCTCGCGGGCGTAGAGCCGTACCAGGGGGTGGTAGGCGAACCGCACGCCGCTGGCCTCGATGAAGTCGGCCTCCAGCAGGTGCTGCGCGGTCAGCCGCTCCAGCAGCTCCTCCGTGCTGTCCTGCGGCAGGCCGAGGGCGGCCGCCGCGACGTGCACGGGGAACGAGTCCATCTCCAGCAGGCTCAGCAGGCGGAAGGCACGGCGCTCGGCGTCGCCGAGCGCGGCCTGGCCGACCGCGAGACTGGCCCGGACGCTGAGGTTGCCCACCTGGAGCTCGTCCAGCCTGCGCCGGGTCGAGGACATCCGTGCGGCGAGGTGGCGGACCTGCCAGTGCGGGCGCTCCAGCAGCCGGGCCCCGACGATGCGGATGGCCAGCGGGAGCCGGCCGCAGTACTCCACCAGGTCGGCGGCGGCCTGCGGTTCGGCCGCGAGCCGGTCCGCGCCGATGATCCGGCCCAGGATGTCCCGGGCCTCCTCGGCGGAGAGCAGGCCCAGCCGGGTGTGGCTGATGCCGCCGAGCGTGGACAGCATCTCCAGACTGGTGACCAGGGCGGCGCAGGTCGGGGACGCGGGCAGCAGGGGCTCCACCTGGGCCTCGTCGCGGGCGCCGTCGAGGACGATCAGGGCCCGGCGCTGGGAGAGCAGGCCCCGGTAGAGCGCGGTGAGTTCACCGGTCCCGGACGGCACGGCCGCGGGGCTGACCCCCAGGGCGCGCACCAGCTCGCCGAGGACGTCGTGCGCCGGCCGCGGTCCGTGCTCGCCCTGGAGCTCCACGAACAGCTGCCCGTCGGGGAAGGCGGAACTGACGGCGTGCGCCACCCGGACGGCCATGGTGGTCTTGCCGACGCCCGCTTCCCCGTACAGCGCGAGGGTGCGCGGCGGATCGCAGTCCCGGACCGCCGCCCCCTCCGGCGGTGTGTACAGCAGCCGCCGGATCAGCCGGGACTCGATGTCCGGGCGGGCGAACTCGGCGAGGCGCGGCGGGAGGGTGAAGGGAGTGACGGGGCGGCGGACCGGCAGGGCCGAGGGCTCCGGCTCCCATCCCCCCTCGTCCGCGGCGGGTCCGGCGAGGATCTGCCGGTGTGCCGCGCGCAGTTCCTGGCCCGGGTCCACGCCGAGCTCGTCGGCGAGGACGCGGCGCGCCTCCTGGTAGGTGCCGAGCGCCTCCGCCTGCCTCCCGGCCTGGTAGAGCGCCTTCATCAGGCGGCTCCAGGCACTCTCGCGGAAGGGGTGCTCGGACACCAGCGCCCGCAGCCGGGGCAGGACCTCGGCGTGCCGCCCGACCGCCATCTCGGCGTCGGCCCAGTTCTCCGTGGCGTTGAGCCAGCGCTCCACCAGGGCGGCTCCGTCGCCCTGCCGGAGGTACTCGGAGGGAACGTCGACGAGCGGGGTGCCGCCGGCCTCGTCCATCGCCGAGCGGAACAGGCGGGCGCGCTCGGCCGGATCGTCGACGGTTTCGGCCTGCCGTAACGCGTGGTTGAAGCGGTCGAGGTCGAGCCGGTCACCGTCGGTGACGATGGCGTAGCCGGAGGCACGGCTGACGACGACCTCCGCGCCGAGCACCTTGCGCAGCCGCGCGATGTAGCCCTGGAGCGTCTTGCGTGCGGTCGGCGGCGGGTCGTTGCCCCACAGCTGCTGCATGAGTTCTTCGGATGTCACCGCGCGGTTGGCGCGCAGGAGCAGAGCGGCCACCAGGACCCTGTGTTTGGCCTGTGGTATTTCGACGGCACGTCCGTTCCGCCATATGGTCAGCGGACCGAAAACGCCGAACTGGAGATCGTCCAGCATGCATTTCCCCCGGTTGTCGAACCGGACACACGTGAAATCAGAGCCCCCGCTCGTTCCCGTGCGTCACTGGAGCCGAGAACTACTCTCGGAGATCTTCACGACATCATGTGCGGCGAGTTCGGAGAAGAGCTCGATGATGTCCTCCACGACGCTTTCACGATCGATGTCGTATTCCAGGGCGATGAGCGTCGCAATATCGTCCACTGTCCGGATTCCGTCGATCTGGCGCCAGATGTGGGCGGCGGAGTCGGTCAGCTCGAAGAAATGCCGGTACCCGCCGACGACCGTCGTGCCGCGGTGGTTGCGGATCTTGACGTTCAGGGGGAGGGAGGCGACGGATGCCGGACCGACCACGACGGGGGCCGCGTTGTCCTCGGGCGCCATCAGACCGACACCTCCATCGAGATGCGCTGGCAGACGCCGACGGTCTGCTCGATCCACTTCTGCGGGTTGTCGGGGTCGAAGGAGCGCATCGTCTCGATGGCCCAGTACTCCTCGAAGGAGAGCAGTGCGGGGTCGACGATCTGCATCCGGCGGGCTCGCCACTTCGGCCACAGGCTGCCGAACTGGCCCTGGCTCGCGGTCAGCGCGTCCACCGCGTGGTTGAAGGCGTTGCGCGAGGCGATGACCGCGCTGTACAGGTCGCCGCGGGCGATCTGACCGGCCGTGTCCTCGGTGTAACCGTCGGCCTGCTTGAGGGAGTTCACGATCAGGACGGACCGGTGGGCGGAGTCCGCGAGCCGGGTGCGGATGGATTCCAGCCAGCCGCCGGAGTCCGCGGCGGCCGCGTAGGGGAAGCGTTCCAGCAGCGCGATCTCGTGGTAGCTGAGGGTGCGCCAGGTGCCCTGGTCGTCGCCGAACTGCTCGTTCGTGATCTTCGAGAGGACCTGCTCGACCTGGCCGGCGGTCCAGTACTCGATGTCCCAGCGGCGGCCGTCGACGAAGATCTGCTCGTACTGGAGGGTGTTCGGCTCCAGCGCGACGTGGTTGGTCTCGTCGATCCCGCTGGTCCACGGGTCCCGGGTGACCACGTGGACATCCAGGTCGCTGGTGGGGTTGCCCCAGCCCCGGATGAGGGATCCGCTCGCGAACACGGTGTCGTAATGGGGTGGAAGGAGCGATCGGCTACTGAGCTCGGCGATTACCCCGGATACGTCATACGTCATGGAGTACTACCTTTCCCGTTGCACGTCCGCGATCGCCTGAGATCATCAGGGAGGGCGGACAACTGCATACCCTAGATCAAGCCGGGCGCACCGCCTTGAGCAAGGTGGTCAATTTCGGACTCTAGCAACGATCTTGAGGACCACGTCAGGTGGCAAGGGTGCAATGTCGGCCACCGGCGGCGGTCGGCCGGAACCGATACTGCACAAACGTACTGAGGGAACGCCAGGTGCCGGCCGACTCCAATCTGGCAAATAATCGCCCCAGTTGGCCGATTCAATGCGGAGCGCCCCGGGGGAATGTCGGGAAACCAACCTCCGCCCGTTCCGGTCACCTGGGCGGCCACGTGTGCGCCGCACAGTGTCCGGCCACGCGGTGGTGCACTGGAGGTTTTTCGGAGGTGCGCGGGATGGGCCGGATCAGGTCTCGACAGGCCTTCGAGGATCCCTCAGAACGGGGTTGATGTGACGGGGTGTTGTCGGCCACTCTGGACGGGTCGGTCACGACGACCCGTCCGGACCGACGGCGATCCGAACCGCTTTGGAGAACCCGAATGCCGACCACCGTCCAGCGCAGGGGAACCCCCGCGGCCGCAGGCCGAACCCACCGGACCGACTGCGGACAGCGACCACCGGCGAGCCGCACGCAGTGTCCGGCCGCCGGACCGCGCAGAGAACCCTGACCCACCCCCCGACCGGGCCCCGCCCGTCCCTCACCTCGACGACACCGCCGTCCAGCGTGCGGCGAGCGCCGCGGCGAGCGAGATGCCGGCGACCGCCAGCGGGACCGGCCCCGGCCCTTGGACCGCGACCAGCCATCCGATGGCCGCCGGGAAGACGATGCTGCCGACCATCGAGGACGATGCGGCGATTCCGGTGACACGCCGGCCCCCGCCCGCCTCCGCGATCCACGCCAGGCCCGTGGGGAACACCGGCCCGAGCGCCAGCCCGGCCACCGCGTAGCCGATCACGGTCGCCCCCGGAACGGTCGCGAGCAGCAGCCCGCCGGCCGTGCCCAGCAGTCCGAGGGGCACCACGACGGACGCCGACACCCGGGACGCCAGCGGGAACATCAGGAACTTGGTCAGGGTGGTGCCCGCCCAGAACGCGGCGAGGACCCGGGCCGAGGCCGGCTCCGAGAAGCCGGTGTCCACGATGTGTTTCGCCGCCCAGCTGGCGATCCCGGTCTCGATCCCCCCGTAGAGCCCGTAGAGAAGGAAGAACCCCGCGAAGGTCCGCACGGACCGGGGCTGGGCGGACCGGGGCTGGGCGGCGGCGCCCGGCGTGTCCTCCTCCACGGTCGGGGCACGGAACGCGGCCACCTTTCCGACGCGCAGGCACAGCAGCGCGCCCGCGGCCGCGACGAGGAAACCGTAGGGGCGTCCCTGCGGGATCGAGACGCTCGCCACCAGGGGTCCGGCGATGGTGCCGGCCGCGAACAATCCGTTCACCAGGTTCACAAGTGAAACGCCGTCGTCCTGTCGTGCAAATATGCTGTTCACGGCCAGGATGAGGGCGCCCGCACCACATCCCGAGAGGAGGCAGGAAGCGGCCGCGATCCATAATTCCGACGAGAAAAAGATTCCGGCGCTGCCGAGCGCATATACGAGCACGCTCGGCAGAATGATCCTGCTTTCCGGCAGGCGGACAGCCGACGTGAGCACCATGGCGGCCAGGGCCCCGGCGAAGTAGGACGTGATGAGCAGGGAGGCGCCGCCCGCCCCTGCCCCGAAGCGGTCCTCGAAGAGCGGCAACAAGGGCCCTGTACTGGACTGCGAGATCCCGATGAGGAAGAACGCGGCCAGCGCGGCACCAAATCCCGGAGCGTGTCTCAAACTCGCCTTCTCCGGCCGAATCACTGCATTCATTTTCTTCACCGAACCACCTCTTCTGCCATGTATGGATTCCGCTTCGATGCACCGTGGAGCGCGCTCACAAATATCACAGCCGGAACCGCCCATGAGAAGTGGCGCGGCTCACACAGATATTCATCCAGGGGGTCTGGCGGCAGACCGGAGAAATCTCCTACGTTCACATCAGGTACAGCTCATCATTGCCTCTGCAATCATGAACGGGGAGTAACCTCATGCGTATTGCCGTTACTGGTGGAGATGGATTCATCGGCCGTTACGCGGTCGAGTACCTGCGGGAGAACGGGCACGAGGCCTTAGCCATCGACCGGGCCTCCGGCATCGACATCCTCGAGGACAAGCTGGAGACCGCGCTCAAGGACGTGGACGGGGTCATCCACCTCGCGGGCGTGCTCGGCACCGACGAGCTGTTCGACATGGTGGAGACGGCCATCGACGTCAACGTCAAGGGCACCTACCGGGTGCTGGAGGCCTGCCGCAAGAACGAGGCCCGGTTCGTCGGGATCACCATGCCCCAGGTGTGGAAGAACGTGTACCAGACGACCAAGCAGTGCGCGCAGAACCTGTCGTACGCCTGGCACGAGAACTTCCAGGTGCCGGTCAGCCACGTCCGGGCGTTCAACGCCTTCGGCCCCGGCCAGAAGCACTACGGCGTCCAGAAGATCCTGCCCACCTTCGCCCTGAAGGCGTGGCGCGGCGAGGCCATCCCGGTGTGGGGCGACGGCACCCAGACCGTCGACCTCGTCTACTCGGCCGACCTGGGCCGGATGCTCGCCGACGCGCTGCAGTTCGGCGACTGCGAGGTGTTCGACGGTGGCACCGGCGTCGCCTTCACGGTCAACGAGGTGGCGCAGATGGTCCTGGAGGTCACCGGGTCCAAGGCCGGCATCGAGTACCTCCCGATGCGCAAGGGCGAGACCAAGACCGACCTGGTCGCCAAGGGCGACGGGTGGGAGAAGCTGGGCTGGCGGCCCGAGTTCCGCTCCTCGGACCTGGAGCAGACGGTGCTGCACTACCGTCGTTTCGCCACCGAGGCCTGATCACACCCCGGTACCGCCGGTACTGCCGGTACCGCCGTTCCCACTGATCCCACCCATCCCACCCATCCCACCGATCCCACCGATCCCACCGATCCCCACCCATCCGCCGATCCGAAGGTGCCATGGACCTCTTCACCGCCGCCCTCGACCACCTGCCGAAGACGGCGCCCGGCCGATCCGACCGGGCACTGAGCGTCCAGATCGTGGCGGAGGGCCCGGACGGCGGGCGCACCTGCTCCGGCCTGGTCCTCGGTACCTCGGACGCGGTCGGCCGCTGGCACGGCGACGTGCCGGCGGCCGACGTGCGCCTGGAAGTCCCCTACGACGCACTGCGCGACGCGGCGTCGGGCACCACGCTCGGCACCGGCCTGGTCATGTCCGGCCGGGTACGGATGGAGGGCGACTGGCCCGCGCTGGCCGCGTTCCGCGGTGCGGCGCGCGGTGCGGGCCTGCGGGCCTACCTCGACCGTCTCGCGGCGGCGGCGGCGCCGCCCGGCCCGGACGGCGGTCCGGCCGCGGGCGGCGGCCGCGCCGCGAACGGGGCCGTACCGGCCGGTGCCGGACCGGCCGGTGCGGGCGGGCTGGTCGCCGTACTGGCCGCGCCCAACGACGAACACGGCGAACTCAGCGTGATGGCCCGGGACCGCTCCCGCACGGCCCTGGACCTCGTACGCTCCACCCCCGGCGCCCGGCTCGTGCTGACCGGGGGCTTCGGCGCCCAGTTCAACACCACCGACGTGCCGCACTGGCGGCACTGCGCACGCTGGCTGCGGTCCCAGGGCATGGGCCCGGGCGAGTTCGCCGACTGTCTGGAGACCCGCCACAGCTCCGACGACGTCCTGTTCCTGCGGGAGCTCGCCCGCCGGCCCGGCACCGGCCGGGTCACCGTCGTCACCTCCGACTACCACGCGGACCGGATCCGCTACCTGCTGGACCTGGTGCTGCCCGCCGCCGCCGTCCGGGCGGTGGTCCACCCGTCCCTGCCACCCGCGCAGCAGGCGCAGTTGCGCGGACACGACGAGGTCGCGCTCGCCAAGTCCGTGGCCGCGGCCCTGCTGTTCGGGCCTGACCGCCTCCTCGCCCCGCTGCGCGTCACGGTGGAGGATGGTGCCGAACGCTACGCACCGGCCGGGGCCTGACCCACCCCGGGCGACCGCCTGGCCGGCCGACCGGCCGACCGACCGGCCGACCGAGTGGCCGAGCGACCGGCCACCGCCCCGCACCATGACCGCAACCGGAGGCTCCGTGACCGAGATCCCCTGCGACGCCGTGCTGTTCGACCTCGACGGCGTACTGGTGCGGTCGATGGGCCTGATCGAACGGATCCTGCGCGAGTGGGCCGCCGGGCACGGCCTGGACACCGACGCGGTCGTCGCCCTCTCGCACGGCCGCCGCGACATCGACCTCGTACGGCTGGTCGTTCCGCACCTCGACGCCGAGGCGGAGACCGCCCGCATCACCGAGCGCGAGGAACGCGACTTCGCCGGGCTCGAACCGGTGCCCGGCGCCCCCGAGCTCGTCGCGGCCCTGCCCGCCGACCGCTGGGCCATCGTCACCTCCGGCACGCGGGCCGTGGCGCTGGGCCGGCTGGACGCGGCGGGCGTGCCGCGCCCGGTCCACCTGGTGGCCGCCGAGGACATCACCCGGGGCAAGCCCGACCCCGAGGGCTACCTCCGGGGCGCCGCGCTGCTGGGCGTGGACCCGGCCCGCTGCGTGGTCGTCGAGGACGCCCCGAGCGGCGCCGCGGCGGCCGCCGCGGCCGGCATGCGCTGTGTGGGCGTCGGCGGCGCGGTCGCCGACCCCGCGGTGCGGCTGACCGCACGCGTGGCGGACCTGCGTACGGTCGAGGTCCTGCACGGGCCGGGCGCACCGGGACGGGAACGGGGACCAGGACCGGGACCAGGCCCGGGATCGGGACCAGCACTGGGACTGAGGATCTCCGAGCCCACCGGGAAGGGCCCCGCGGCATGAAGCACGTCATCGCCCTCGACGTCGGCGGTACGTCCATGAAGGCCGCCCTCATGGCAGAGGACCACACCCTGCTCCGGCAGGAACGCCGGCCGACTCCCGTCTCCGAGGGACCCGAGGCGACCGTCGCGGCCCTCGTCGACTTCACCGCGCACCTGCGGGAGTACGGCGAACGCACCTACGGCCGCGGCGCCCTGGCCGCGGGCTTGGCCGTGCCCGGCTTCGTCGACGAGGCCACCGGCACCGCCGTGTACGCGGCGAACATCGGGTGGAGCGACGTACCGCTGCGCGACCTGGTCGCCGAACGCCTGGACGGGGTCCCGGTCGCCGTCGGCCACGACATGCGCACCGGCGGCCTCGCCGAGGCCCGGCTCGGCGCCGGCCGCGGGCTGGACCGCTTCCTGTTCATCGCCCTCGGCACCGGGATATCCGCCGCCATAGGGATCGACGGCGGGTTCGAGGCGGGCGCCCACGGCGGGGCCGGGGAACTGGGCCACGTCATCGTGCGGCGGGACGGCCGCCCCTGCAACTGCGGCCAGCGCGGCTGCCTGGAGACGGTCTCGTCCGCGTCCGCGGTGGCGCGTGCCTGGGCGGAGGCGTCCGGCGACCCCGGGGCGAGCGCCGCCGACGCCGCCGACGCCGTGCGCCGCGGCGATCCGCGGGCCCTGGCCGTCTGGGACGAGGCGGTCGCCGCGCTCGCCGACGGCCTGACGATCGGGGTGCAGCTCATCGACCCGCGCGCCCTGGTGCTCGGCGGCGGTCTGGCCGAGTCGGGCGAGCTCCTGTTCGCCCCGCTGCGCCGGGAGTTGGCCGCCCGCCTCTCGCACCGCGTACCCCTGCCGTCCCTCGTTCCGGCCGAACTGGGCGACCGCGCGGGCTGCCTCGGGGCGGGCCTGCTCGCCTGGGACGCCCTGGCGGGGACCACGCAGCCGAACGGCACGCCCTAGCCTGGGAGCATGACCAGCGAGATCAGCAAGATCGGCGGCGAGACCGGCGGCGAGACCGGCGGCGAGACCGGCGAGACCGGCCCTGACGACTTCCACGCCACCCTGCACTCCCTGCGCGTGTGGGACTCTCCGCTCCCCGGGTTCGACGCCGGGTCCGCGCCCGGCGAGCCGCTGACGCTGTTCCGGGAGTGGTTCGTGCACGCCGCACGGGCGGGGCAACCGGAGCCGCACACCATGAGCCTGGCGACGGTGGACGGCGAGGGGCGGCCCGACGTACGGACGCTGATGCTGCACGACGCCGACGCGCGGGGCTGGCACTTCGCCTCGCACGCCACCAGTGCCAAGGGCGAGCAGCTGGCCCTGCGGCCGGAGGCGGCGCTGGGGTTCTACTGGCCGACCGTGGGCCGGCAGGTCCGGATCCGGGGCCGGGTCACCGCCTGCGGGCCCGAGGAAAGCCGGGCCGACCTCGCGGTGCGCTCGCGCGGGGCGCTCGCCGCCGCGCTCACCGGGCGGCAGAGCGAGGTGCTGGAGTCGGCCGAGGACCTGCTCCGCGCGTCGGAGCAGGCCTGGGAGCGGGCCGGTGCCGAGCCGGACGCCCCGGCGCCGACCTGGACCCGGTACGTCCTGGCCCCGGCGGAGGTGGAGTTCTTCCAGGGTGACGCCGCCCGCCGCCACACCCGCCTGCGCTACCGGCGGCCCGCCGAGGGCGCGGGCTGGGTGCGCGAGCTGCTGTGGCCGTAGGTTCCCCGGGAGAGGCAGCGGTCAGCCTGCGCCGGACCCCGTGCCCGGCCCCGTATCCGATCCCGTATCCGATCCCGTAGCCGGCGCCGGGGCGAAGACCGGGTTCCAGATCCCTTCCGCCGCCTCGCGGAAGGTGACCGTCAGCGGCATGCCGATGCGCAGGTCCGCCGCCTCGCAGGCCACCACCTCGGTCATCATCCGCGGGCCCTCCGCCAGATCGACCACCGCCGCGGTGTACGGGACGCGTGTGCCGAAGGGCGGCAGGTCGTTGCGGTGGATCACCGACCAGGTGTAGAGGGTCGCGCGGCCGCTCGCGGTCTCCCACGTCACCCGCTCCTCCCCGGCCCAGCAGAACGGGCAGAACTCTCGCGGGTAGTGGTGCGCCCGCCCGCAGTCCCCGCAGCGCCGCAGCAGGAGCCGGCCGGCCGCCGCCGCGTCCCAGTAGGCGCGGGTGAAGTCGTCCGCCTCGGGCAGGTCGTAGCGCACCGCGCCGCCGCTCAAAGGAAGAGTCCGATCGCCGCGTCGAGGGACCAGGTCTGCCAGGACATGGCGAGGAGCGCGACGAGGGAGATCAGCGCCATCATCGCGTTCTGGCCCTGCTCGGCCCAGTCGTGGATCATCAGCACCAGGTAGAGCAGGTTCAGCAGCAGCCCGCCGACCAGGGCGATCGGGGTCAGGAAGCCGAGCACCAGGCCCAGCCCGAGGGCCAGTTCCGCGTAGACGACGACGTACGCCATCACCTTGGGGCGCGGTGCGACGACCTGGTGGAAGCCGCCCTTGACGAAGCTCCAGCGGTGCTTGTTCGCGACGTCGGCGGCCCACGCGATGCCGGTGCCGCGTTCGAACCAGCCCTTCTTGTCCTTGTGCCGCCAGCTCTCCAGCCACCACAGGCCGAGGCCTATCCGGAGCACGGCGAGCCATTCGGCCCCACTGAGCCAGATGGTCTGCATCGGCAGCCCCCACCCTCTCGCGATCGACACGCACGATCTGACGGAACGTCAGTTCAGCGGATGCGGGGCGATCACGCAAGGCCTCGGGCCGGCTACGGGTGCGCGAAGAGCCGCCCGTAGCCGTCGATGCCGCCGGTGCCGGAGGTGGTGCCGGAGCCGGTGCCAAAGCCGGTTCCGGAGCCGGCCGCGCGCAGGGCAGCCCACAACAGGACCTGGTTGGCGGTGAGGACGGGACGCCCCAAAGTGGCCTCCAGGGCCCCGATCACGCCGACGGCGCGGAAGCCGTTGCCGCCGATGACGACCGCCTCGACCTCGTCCGGAACCTGTGCGGCCACCCGGTCGTGGAGCGCGTCCGGCCGGATGAGCACCTGCCCACTGGGGAGGTCGCACGGGGCCGCGTACGGGACTTCGAACCCGGCCTCCTCGTAGTAGCCCCGGCCCAGGTCGTTCAGCGTCGCGTCGAACCACGGCGGATCGACGAGACCGATCCGCGCGATCCCGAGGACGCGCAGCGCCTCGACCGTGGCGGCGCAGGTGGCGACCACCGGCAGGCCGTGGGCCCGCTCCCGCAGCCGTTCCAGCATGTACGCCTCGCCGCGCGCCCCGATCACGTACGCCGAGCTGGTGAAGGCGTAGGCGATCGCCGCCACCGGGGCGGCGGCCAGCAGCTCGGCGGCCTCGTCCACGAACGGCGGCTCGGCGAAGGCCCGCACCGGGGCGAGCGGAATGGTGGGGTCCATCGCGCCGCCCCGACCGATCCCGCCGAACGGTACCCGGGCGGCATGCAGACCCACGTCCGCCGGGGCCATCGCGCGCAGTTCCGACTCGGGTCCGACATCGGCGTGGGGGGTGAGGACGCCGAGGCGGACGCGTACGTCCCACCCGTCGGGCTGCCACATCGCGCACTCCTCTCGTGGGGCGAGATGACCCACTTTGTCAGCGTTCGGCGCACCGCGGCGCCGAGCCGCGCCGGGCCCGCCCCCGCCCGTGACCGATCCGCAATCGATTCCCTCCTCGTCCGAGACCCATCAACGCAGCGTGGCGATACGATCACCCCTCATGCCCGGAGACCCCACAGCACCCGACATGACCACCCAGCCCCGCCCCGTGTACGTCATCGGAGCCGGCCCCGGAGGCCTCGCCGTGGCCGCGGCATTGCGCGCCCGCGGGGTCCGCGCGGTGGTCGTCGAGAAGTCCGACGAGGTCGGCGCGTCCTGGCGGCGGCACTACGACCGGCTCCACCTGCACACCACGCGCCGGCTCTCCGCCCTCCCGGGCCTGGCCGTGCCGCGCCGCTTCGGACGCTGGGTCTCCCGCGACGACGTCGTGCGCTACCTGGAGAAGTACGCCGAGTTCCACGAGCTGGAGCTGGTGACCGGCGTCGAGGTGACCCGGATCGAGCCCGCCCCCGAGGGGGAGGACGGCTGGACCCTGCACGCCACCGGCGGGCGGGTGCTGTCGGCCGCGGCCGTCGTTGTCGCCACCGGGTTCAACCACACGCCCGCTCTCCCCGACTGGCCGGGCCGGGACACGTACGGCGGCCCGCTGCTGCACGCCGCCGACTACCGCAACCCCGGGCCGTACGCCGGCCAGGACGTCCTCGTCGTCGGCGTCGGCAACACCGGCGCCGAGATAGCCGTCGACCTCGCCGAGGGCGGGGCGGCCCGGGTGCGGCTCGCCGTGCGCACCGCCCCGCACATCGTGCGCCGCTCCACCGCCGGCTGGCCGGCCCAGCGCACCGGGATCCTGGTCCGCCGGCTGCCCGTGCGGCTCGTGGACCGGCTGGGCGCGCTCGTCGCCAAGGCCTCGGTCCCGGACCTGTCGGCGTACGGGCTTCCGCGCCCCACCACCGGCCTGTACAGCAGGGTGAAGCAGGGCTCGATCCCGGTCCAGGACGTCGGCCTAATCGACGCGGTGCGCAGCGGCAAGGTGGAGCCGGTGGCCGCCGTCGACTCCTTCGACGGCGCCGAGGTGGTGCTCGCGGACGGCTCACGGATCACCCCGGACGCGGTGGTCGCGGCCACCGGGTACCGCCGCGCCCTGGAGGGGCTGGTCGGCCACCTCGGGGTACTGGACGAGCGCGGCCGGCCCCGTACGCACGGCGCCCGCACCCCCGGGCAGGCCCGCGGGCTGTACTTCACCGGCTTCAGCAACCCCATCAGCGGGATGTTCCGGGAGATGGCCCGGGACGCGGAGAAGATCGCCAAGGCGGTGGCCCGGCAGACGGCCGGCAGCTGAGCCGCCGCCCGCGTCGTCCCGCGGAGGGGCGCTGCCGGCGCCCGTCGGCGCCCGTCGGCGCGTCACAGCAGGTGGTCCAGGTCGTAGAGGCGCTGGTGCCACCAGGCTCCCCTGCGGTGCGGCTGCCGGTGGGCGAACGGGTCGGGCACGGTCCGGCGCCACAGCTCCTCGTCCAGGCCGGCCAGCAGGGTCTCCAGTTCCCGGCGCGGCCAGGGCGGCAGCCTGTGTACGACCAGTTCGAGGAGATCCCGGGCCACAGCGATGTCGTGGCGGAGGTCGCACTGCTCGCAGCCGCAGTAGTCCCGCCGCAGGTACAGCCAGCGGCCCGGAAGGGTGAGGAAGTAGCGACAGGTCGCGAGGGCCGTCGCCGTCGCCCCGGGCCAGAGCCCTTCGTCGTACGGGCGCCGGCACTCCTCGCGGTGGATCGCGGTGACCGTCCGGGAGGAGAGCCGGTCGATCCGGGTGGGCCACGGCCTGGGGGGCCGGTAGCCCCGGCAGTGGCCGGCACCCGTGTACATCGTGTGCGGCAGGGCCAGTTGTGCGCGCAACGCACTCGGTCGCCTACGCGGCATGGGCCTTTCGGGCAGCAGTCATGCGGTAGATGATCACACCGCCGCGGGGAAACATCCAGGGCCGCGGGCGGAAGTGCGCCGACCCGGACCGCGGGCGGGTGATCTCGGCCGGAAGTGCACTCTGGACCCGCTCCGCGGGAATCTGTCACCGTTCACCACATCACCTCCACCAGCTTTCCTGCGCAGCCCTGTTCCTGACGGCACGTCAGTTCAGTAATCTGACTACACGTCAGTTATTGAGTTCCATCGAGGTTCATCGAGCAGGAGCGGGCGGAACGATGCTTGGATCTACTCACGGCACCCTCACCACCGACTTCCGCGCACGTGTCGAGGCCTGCGGGGAGTCCCCCAGGACGGCCGTCCACTCGTCGGCGGCGCCCTCCGCCGACGACGCGGTCGCCATGGACGTCAGCGGCCGGCCGCTGCACGCCGACGTACCCGACCTGGACCGGTTCTTCCGGCCCGAGTCCGTCGCCGTCGTCGGCGCCTCCGACGCCGAGGGCAGACCGAACACCGGCATCACCCGCCAGCTCATCGCCTGGGCGGAACGCGTCGGCGCCCGGATCCACCCCGTGCACCCTTCCCGCCCCACCGTCTTCGGACTGCCCTGCCACGCCTCCGTGGCCGACCTGCCCGAACAGGTGGACCTCGCCGTCCTCCTCGTCGCCGATCCGCTCCCCGTCATCGAGGAACTGGCCGAGACCAAGGTGAAGTTCGCCGTCGCCTTCGCCTCCGGCTTCGCCGAGACCGGCGACGCGGGCGCCGCCGCCCAGGCCCGGCTCGGCGCCGCCGTCCAGCGCTCGGGCCTGCGCCTGCTCGGCCCGAACACCAACCTCAACGCCTTCGAGGAGTTCCGCGACGACCTCGACGGCCCGGCGATCGCCCTGATCACCCAGTCCGGCCACCAGGGCCGCCCGGTCTACACCCTCCAGGAGCTCGGCATCCGCCTCTCCCACTGGGCCCCCACCGGCAACGAGGCCGACCTCGAAACCTCCGACTTCATCTCCTACTTCGCCGAGCAGCCCGAGGTCGGGGCCATCGCCTGCTACGTGGAGGGTCTCAAGGACGGCCGGTCCTTCCTGCTCGCCGCCGACCGGGCCGCGCGCAACGGCGTCCCGGTCGTCGCCGTCAAGGTCGGCCGCACCGAGACCGGCGCCCGCATGGCCGCCTCCCACACCGGGAAGCTGACCGGCGCCGACACCGTCGTGGACGCCGCCATGCGCCAGTTCGGGGTGATCCGCGTCGACGGGCTCGACGAACTCCAGGACACCGCGGCCCTGCTCGCCCGGGCCCGCAGGCCCCAGGCCGACGGGGTCGTCGTCTACTCCATCTCCGGCGGCACCGGCGCCCACTTCTCCGACCTGGCCACGGAGGCGGGCCTGACCCTGCCCACCCTCGCGCAGGCCAAGCAGGACGAACTCCACCAGTGGATCCCCGAGTACCTGAACGTCGCCAACCCCGTCGACAACGGCGGCCACCCGGTCGGCGACTGGCGCGGCCGCAAGATCATCGACGCGATCCTCGCCGACCCGTCGGTCGGGGTCCTGATCTGCCCGATCACCGGCCCCTTCCCCCCGATGAGCGACAAGCTCGCCCAGGACCTGGTGGACGCGGCGGAGGCCACGGACAAGCTCATCTGCGTGATCTGGGGCTCCCCGGTCGGCACGGAGGACGCGTACCGGCGGGTGCTGCTGGGCTCCTCCCGCGTCGCCACCTTCCGCACCTTCGGCAACTGCATCACCGCCGTCCGCGCCTACCTCGGCCACCACCGCTTCACCGCCGGGTACCGCTCCCCCTTCGCGGACGCACCGCGCACGCCCTCGCCCTCGTACCGCAAGGCGCAGGCCCTCATGCGGCCCGGCCAGCAGCTCAGCGAACACGCGGCGAAGCAGCTCCTGCGCGCGTACGGGATACGGGTCCCCCGCGAGCAGCTGGTGACGAGCGCGGCGGCCGCGGTCCGGGCGGCCGGCCTGGTCGGCTACCCGGTGGTCATGAAGGCCTCGGGCCCGCAGCTGGGCCACAAGACGGAGCTGGGTCTGGTCAAGATCGGCCTGACCTCGGCGAGCCAGATCCGCGACGCGTACCGGGAGCTCACCGACATAGCCCGCTACGAGAACGTCCCGCTGGACGGCATCCTGGTCTGCCAGATGGTCGAACGCGGCGTGGAGATGGTCGTCGGCGTCACCCAGGACGACCTGTTCGGCCCCACCGTCACCGTCGGGCTGGGCGGCGTCCTCGTCGAGGTCCTGCACGACGCGGCGGTCCGCGTGCCGCCGTTCGGCGAGGACCAGGCCCGCGCGATGCTCACGGAACTGCGCGGCCATGCCCTCCTGGAGGGTGTACGGGGGGCACCGCCGGCCGACGTGGACGCCCTGGTGGAGGTCATCCTGCGGATCCAGCGCATGGCCCTGGAACTCGGCGACGAGCTCTCCGAGCTGGACATCAACCCCCTGATGGTCCTCCCCCGCGGCCAGGGGGCGGTGGCCTTGGACGCCCTGGCCATCTGCCGCTGACCCCCGGTGGTCGCAGTCCCCGCCGCTTCCCGGGGCTCCGCCCCGGACCCCGCGCCTCAAACGCCGGCGGGGCTGGATGTTTCCAGCCCCGCCGGCGTTTGAGGCGGTCTTTCAGCCCCGCCGGCGTTTGAGGCGGCCTTTCAGCCTCGCCGGCGTTTGAGGCGCGGGGGTCCGGGGGCAGCGCCCCCGGCAACGGCGCCGCACCCGATCCCCCGAACAGGAGTTCATCCATGACCCGCGCCCCCGAGGACGAAGTCCTCCACCGCATCGACAACGGCGTCGCCTGGATCACCCTCAACCGCCCGGAGGCGATGAACGCCGTCGCCTGGGCCCAGCGCGAACGCGTCATCACCCTGCTCGCCGAAGCCTCCGCCGACCCGGCGATCCGCGCCGTCGTCGTCACCGCCACCGGCAAGGGCTTCTGCGCGGGCGCAGACCTCCGCGGCGCACCCGCCGCCGCGGGCGACCGCGTCGCCGGGGACGTGGCCCGCATGATCCGCCTCGGCGCGCAGCGCCTGATCACCGCGGTCCTCGACTGCGAGAAGCCGGTCCTCGCCGCCGTCAACGGCACGGCCGCCGGCATCGGCGCACACCTCGCCCTCGCCTGCGACCTCGTGATCGCCGCCGAACCGGCCCGCTTCATCGAGGTGTTCGTCCGCCGCGGCCTGGTCCCCGACGGCGGCGGCGCGTACCTGCTCCCCCGCCTCGTCGGCCCGCAGAAGGCCAAGGAGCTGATGTTCTTCGGCGACGCCGTCCCTGCGGCCGAGGCCGAGCGCCTCGGCCTGGTCAACAAGGTGGTCCCGGCCGAGGAGCTGGAGGCGACCGCCCGCGCGTGGGCCGAGCGGCTCGCCCAGGGCCCCACCCGGGCCCTCGCCATGACGAAGCAGCTCGTCAACGCCTCCCTGGACGGCGACCGGGCGGCCGCGCTGGCCGCCGAGGCCACCGCTCAGGAGATCAACATGGGCACGGCCGACGCGAACGAGGGCGTGGCGAGCTTCGTGGAGCGCCGCACGCCCAAGTACCTGGGCCGCTGACCGCGCCCCGCCCGCTCACATCCGCGGGTCGGGCTTGAGCAGCGCGAACACCGCGCCGGCCGGGTCCGAGGCCCACGCGATCCGGCCGACGTCCGGCACGTCCGCCGCCGGCATCATGACCGCGCCGCCGCTCGCCTCGACCGCGGAGATGGTGGCGTCCACGTCCGTCACGTGGAAGTACGGCACCCAGCGCGGCACCATGCTCGACCCGCCGCCCGCGCCCTCACCCTGTTCGGCGACCCCTCCGAAGGAGGTGTCCTGCTGGTCGCCCTCGGCGGTGCTCAGCACCCGGTACGTCATCCCGGGCGCCTCCATCTCGGCGTGCCGCCACCCGAACAGCGCGGAGTAGAAGGCGATGGCCGCCAGGGGGTCGGGTACGTGGAGCTCCGTCCACACCAGCGCGTTCTCGGCGGACGCCACCTGCACACCGGCGGTCTTCCCGGGCTGCCAGCAGGCGAACTCGGCGCCCTGCGGGTCGGTGAACTGCGCCAGCCAGCCCTCGCCCATGACGTCCATGGGCTCCATCCGGACCGTGCCGCCGCCGGCCCGCACGCCTTCGGCGGTGGCCTGGATGTCGGGGCTCATGAAGTGGACCATCCAGGCCGACGCGGCCCCCTCCTCGGTGAGCGGTCCGAGCGCGGCGACGGTCTTCCCGCCCAGCTGGAAGAAACCGTACCCGCCCGCCTCGGGCCCGGCGGAGACGAAGTCCCAGCCGAAGACGGATCCGTAGAACGCGGCGGCCGCCCCGGTGTCGGGGCTGCCGAGGTCGAGCCAGTTGGGTGATCCGGTACGGAAGTCGGTGCCGAGCATGGGTGGGTCCTCCCGGGAGTACGGCGGCGGTACGAGGTCGCTGCCACCATGCCGAGCCTCCACCCCGGCCCGGGCGCACGGCCAGGCGGATCCGGGACGGTTCACCCGTGTGGAGTAAAGGGGCGGGGGCGCACCATGGCCCGCACCATGGCCCGCACCATGGCCCGCACCACAGACCGCACCGCAGCCCGCGCCGAAGCCCGTGCCGCCCGTCCCTTCCTATCTGACGAACCGTCAGGTTCAATCGTCGGTGTGATGGGACACGCAGGGATGGCGGCCACCGTCGTCCGATACCTCAGGTCAGTCGGCTCCCCCACCTCCGCTTCGGCAGAGCGGGAACCCGAGCCCGTCGACGCCCTGCCGCGTCCCGACCTCCGGGCCGTCGGCGAGGACGAGCGCGCGCCGGTCTCTCCCGCCGAGTTCCGGGCCGTACTGGGGAACTTCGCCAGCGGGGTCACCGTGATCACCGCACCTCCGGGTGAGGACGAGATCGGGCCCGCGGGCTTCGCCTGCCAGTCCTTCGCCTCGCTGTCCCTCGACCCGCCCCTGGTCACCTTCATGGTGGCCCGTACGTCGACCACCTGGCCGCGGATCGCCCGCGCCGGGGTGTTCTGCGTCAACATCCTCGGAGCCGAACAGGGCCCACTGTGCCGGTCCTTCGCCGTCAGCGGCGCGGACAAGTTCGCCGGGGTGAGCCACACGCCCGCCCCCGTCACCGGATCCCCGCAGCTCGACGCCGTGCCCGCCTGGATCGACTGCCGGATCCAGGCCGTCCACACCGGCGGGGACCACCTCATCGTCGTGGGACGGGTCGTGGCCATGGGCGCGGCCGGCGAGGGCGAGCCGCTGCTCTTCCACAAGGGCCGCTTCGGCCGCTTCAGCGACTGACCGACGCCTGCACACACACCGAACGCCGGCGGGGCTGAACTTCAGCCCCGCCGGCGTTCGAGGTGCGCCCGTCAGAAGGTGAGCACCCCGCGCGCCACCCGCCCGTGGTGGGCGTCGTCGGCGGCCTTGGCGAAGTCCTCGACCGGGTAGACCTCCGTCACCAGCTCGTCCAGCAGCAGCCTGCCCTGCCGGTAGAGCTCGGCGTACAGCGCGATGTCACGCTGCGGGCGCGAGGACCCGTACCGGCAGCCCATGATCGTCTTGTCCAGGTACATGGACGAGACGAGGAAGGACGCCTCCTCCGTGAAGCCGGGCACGCCGAGCAGGATCGCCTGGCCGTGCCGGTCGAGGAGGTCGACGGCCTGCCGGATCAGCTTGACGTTGCCGACGCACTCGAAGGCGTGGTCGGCGCCGGTCGGCAGGATCTCGCGGACCGCCGCCGACGAGTCGGCCACGGCGGACGCGTCGATGAAGTGCGTGGCCCCGAACTGCCGGGCCACCGCTTCCTTCGCCGGGTTCGCGTCCACCGCGACGATCGTCGTGGCCCCCGCGATCCGGGCCCCCTGAAGGACGTTGAGCCCGATGCCGCCGGTGCCGATGACGACCACCGTCTCGCCGTTGTCGACGCGGGCCCGGTTCAGCACCGCGCCCACCCCGGTCAGGACCCCGCAGCCGATCAGCGCCGCCGACGTCAGCGGGATGTCGGCCGGTATCTTCACCGCCTGCACGGCCTTGACGAGCGTGCGCTCCGCGAAGGCGGAGTTGGAGGCGAACTGGAACAGCGGCTTCCCGCCCCGCGAGAAGGGCTGTCCGGGCATCCCGATCGCCTTGCGGCACATCGTCGGCCGGCCCCGGTCGCAGTCGGCGCACGCCCCGCAGTTGGCGAGGGTGGACAGCGCCACGTGATCGCCCGGCGCCACGTGCGTGACACCCGCGCCCACGGCCTCCACAATGCCCGCGCCCTCGTGCCCCAGCACCACCGGCGGCGGGAAGGGGATCGTCCCGTCGATCACCGACAGGTCGCTGTGACACAGCCCGGCCGCCCCGATCGCGACCAGCACCTCCCCCGGACCGGGGTCCCGGATCTCCAGGTCGTCGACCACCTGGGCCTGCTTGCCGTCGAACACGACGCCTCTCACGTGGACTCCTTAGGCAGGCCGAGCACGCGCTCGGCGATGATGTTCCGCTGGATCTCGTCCGAGCCGCCGTAGATGGTGTCGGCGCGGGTGAACAGGAACAGGCGCTGGTCCTCGTCGAGTCCGAGTTCGTACGGGAGCCCCGCCGCCCAGGCCGCCGGCCCGGCGGCCGCCGCCGCGCCGCGGACCTCCACCGCCAGCTCCCCGAGCCGCCGGTGCCAGCCGCCCCACAGCAGCTTGGCCACGCTCGGCGCGCCCGCGTCGTCCGTGCTGCCGAGCGTGCGCAGCGCGTTCCACCGCATGGTGCGCAGCTCCGCCCACTGCCGTACGAGGCGGTCCCGGACCACCGGATCGGCCGTACCCGAAGCCGCGTACAGGCGTATCACCCGCTCCAGTTCGGCCGCGAAGCCGATCTGCTGCACCAGCGTCGAGACGCCCCGTTCCAGGGCGAGCAGGCCCATGGCCACGGCCCAGCCGTCGCCCTCCCCGCCGACGACCTCCGCCGCCACCGCCCCGTCGAAGAACACCTCGTTGAACTCCGAGGTCCCCGACATCTGCCGGATCGGCCGGACCTCGATCCGGCCCGGCTGGTCCATCCGCACGAGGAGGAAGGACAGGCCCCGGTGGCGCCGCGATCCGGGCCCGGTGCGCGCCAGGACGAAGCACCAGTCGGCGTCGCGGGCCAGGGAGGTCCAGATCTTCTGCCCGGTGACCCGGAAGAGTCCGTCGGCCGGGTCCCGGACCGCCGCCGTACGGATCCCCGCGAGGTCGGAGCCGGCGCCCGGCTCGCTGTAGCCCTGACACCACAGCTCCTCGCCCCGCGCGATGCCGGGCAGGAAGCGGTCCTGCTGGTCCCGGCTGCCGTACGCGATCAGCGTGGGCGCGAGGAGGTTCTCCCCGATGTGGCCGACCCGGCCGGGCGCGCGCAGCGCCGCGTACTCCTCGGCCCACACCACCTGCCCGGTCAGCGAGAGCCTGCGCTGCCCGTACGCCCCGGCCGGGGCCTCCCAGCCCTGCCCGATCCAGCCGCCGCGGCCCAGCTCGCGCTCCCAGGCCCGCCGGGTCTCGACCCCTTCGTGTTCGCTGCCCGGTCCGCCCAGGCCGAGGACGTGCGCGTACGGGCCCACGAGGTGCTCCGCCAGCCACGCCCGGGCGTGCCCGCGCAGCTCCCCGTCCTCGGCCCCGAAGCCGAAATCCACGCCGCTCTCCCTGCGTCCTATGCGTTGGGGCGGTCCTTGGCGGCCGCCGCCTTGGCCATGGCCTCCAGCTGCGCCAGCATCGGCATCGGGTCGGTGCCCACCGTCCCGGGCAGGAAGTCGGCGATCTTCTCCGGCGTCCAGGAGCCCTCGGCGTATCCGGCGCGCAGCTCGCGCGGCTGCGCCCAGACGGCGATCTTCGGTCCGGCGATCGTGTAGACCTGCCCGGTGATCTTCTCGCCGGCGACGGCCACGGCCTTGTCGCTGAGCAGGTAGGTGACGAGCGCCGCCACGTCCTCGGGCTCGCCGATCTCCTTGAGCTCCATGGGCACGTTCGCGGACATGCGGGTGCGGGCGACGGGTGCGACGGCGTTGGCCGTGACCCCGTACTTGGCCAGGCCGAGCGCGGCGGACCGTACGAGGGAGATGATCCCGCCCTTGGCCGCGCTGTAGTTGGCCTGGGCGACCGAGCCCTGGTGGTTGCCGCTGGTGAAGCCGATCAGGGTGCCCGAGCCCTGCCTGCGCATGACGGCGGAGGCGGCGCGGAAGACGGTGAAGGTGCCCTTGAGGTGGGTGGCGACGACGGGGTCCCACTCCTCCTCGCTCATGTTGAAGAGCATCCGTTCGCGCAGGATGCCGGCCACGCACACGACGCCGTCGATGCGCCCGTACCGGGCGAGGGCGGTGTCGACGATGCGCTGGCCGCCCGCCATGGTGGAGATGTCGTCGGCGACGGCGACGGCCTCGCCGCCCGCGGCCTGGATCTCCTTCACCACGCCGTCGGCGATTGCGCTGGTCGGCTCGCCGCCCTCGATCCCCACCCCGTAGTCGTTGACGACGACCTTGGCGCCCTCGGCGGCCGCGGCGAGTGCCACGGCCCGCCCGATGCCCCGGCCGGCGCCGGTGACGGCGACGACCTTGCCTGCCAAGAAGTTCCCCACGTCCGGCCCCTTCCCGCGATTTCTGACGGACCGTTAGATTCTATGGGTAGTCAGACGCACCTGCACAAGCCCTCGTTGCCGCATCCACGCAAGACGCAAGGAGCTGTCGACGCCCATGACCCTGCCCGCCGAGTTCCACGACATCGCCAAGCGCGTCAACAACTGGGGACGCTGGGGGGCCGACGACGAGATCGGCACCCTGAACCTGATCACGGACGAGGTCGTCCGGGGCGCCGCCGCGGAGATCCGCACCGGCCGCCGCATCCCGCTGGCCCTCCCGCTCAAGGAGGACGGCGTCCAGGTCGGCATGATCCCCGGCCGGATCAACCCGCTGCACACGATGGTGCAGATCAACCAGGAGATCTTCGGCCCGGGCACCGTGGCCTGCAGCGACGACGCCGTGAGCATGGGACTCCAGGCGGGCACCCACTGGGACGCCCTCACCCACGTCTCACACTCGGGGAAGATCTACAACGGCCGCCCGGCCGGCACCATCACCGCGCACGGCCGCGCCGAGTTCAGCGGCATCGACAAGGCCGGCCCCATCGTCTCGCGCGGCGTCCTGCTCGACGTCGCCCGCGCGAAGGGCCTGGACCGGCTGGAGGGGAGCCACGCGGTGACCCCGGAAGACCTCGCGGAGGCGGAGGAGTTCGGCGGGGTCACGGTCCGCCCCGGCGACATCGTCCTGGTCCGCACCGGCCAGATCCAGGTCTACCTGGCGGGCGACAAGCACGGCTACGGCTTCCCGTCCCCCGGCCTCTCGGTCCGCACCCCGGAGTGGTTCCACGCCCGCGACGTGGCGGCCGTCGCGAACGACACCCTCACCTTCGAGATCTTCCCGCCGGAGATCGACAACCTCTGGCTGCCGGTCCACGCCCTCGACCTCGTCGAGATGGGCATGCACCAGGGCCAGAACTGGAACCTCGAAAAGTTGTCCACAGCCTGTGCAGAAGAAAACCGTTACGCCTTCCTCCTCTCCGCCATGCCGGAACCCTTCGTCGGCGCCACCGGCACCCCGGTGGCCCCGGTGGCCCTCCTCTGAGCCCGGACGCCACGGCCACGGGCCGCTCGAAGGATCTGCCGGGCCGTGCCGTCACGTGAGACGGCACGGCACCCACCCGCACGACCTCGTACCATCCAGTGGCTTTACGACGAACGGCCCCTGACTGCCTGATCACCTTTTAAAGGAAGCAACTTCTGTGCACACGGCTGGCTCCGGCGGGCGGGTCCAGCCTGCCCGCCCCGGCGATCCCACCCGGATCGGCCCGTACCGGATCATCGGCCGTCTCGGCTCCGGCGGCATGGGCACGGTCCACGCGGCCCTTTCCGATGACGGAACCCGTGTCGCCGTCAAGGTGGTTCACCCGGCACAGGCCGACGACCCGGAATTCCGCGCCCGGTTCCGTCGGGAGGTGCAGCTCTCCGCGAGGGTGAGCGGCCCCTGCCTCATACCGCTGCTGGCGGCCGACCCGGAGGCCGAGCTCCCGTGGCTGGCCACCGCCTACGCCCCCGGTCCCACTCTGAACCAGCACCTGGCCGCCCACGGACCGCTGACGGGCAGCACGCTGTACGCGTTCGCCACCGGCACCGCCCAGGCCCTGGCCGCCATCCACGCGGCCGGCGTGATCCATCGGGACGTGAAGCCGCAGAATGTGATCCTCAGCCCGGCCGGACCGCGCGTCCTCGACTTCGGCATCGCCCACGCCGCCGACGGGACGTCCGTCACCCGTACCGGCGTCATGACGGGCACCCCGGGCTGGATCAGCCCGGAGCACTACCGCACCGGCACCGCCGGACCGGCCGGGGACGTGTTCGCCTGGGGCGCGCTGGTCGCCTACGCCGCCACCGGCAGACTCCCGTTCGGCACGGGCGCTCCGGACGTGGTGGCCTTCCGCGTCATGTCGGGCGACCCCGACCTCGACGGCATCCGCGCGGAGCTGCGGGAGGTCGTGTCCAAGGCCCTCGCCAAGGAGCCCGGCCACCGGATCAGCGCCATCTGCGCAGCGGAGAGCTGCTCGCTGCTCCTCTCCGACCAGTCGACCCAGGTACTCCCCACCGATGCGGGGCCGGAACCGACGCGGGTCGGCGCGCTCGTCGCGGAGGAGTGGCGCGTACCCCCTGTGGACGACCCCGCCTGGCCCGCGCCCCCCGGCCGGCCTTGGCGACGCAAGGCCGCGGGTGTCCTCGCCGCTGCGGCCGTCGTCGGCGGCATCACCGGCGGCGCCCTTGCCTTCCCCACCAACGGCAGCGGTGACCGTACGGCCGGCGCCGCCCAGACTCCGGGCGCGTCCTCGGGCTCGCCCTCGGGCACGTCCCCAAGTGCCCCGGACCAGGCCGCCGACCCGGCAGGGACGAGCGGAGAGGCGAACACACCCACCGCAGACCCCCGGGGTGTCAGGGCGCCGGCCGACCCGCTGGCCGGAATCCCGAACCCTGCCTACACCCGCGCCGACGACACGACACAGCCCCACGACGGCGAATGGGCAGCCAGCACTCGGGCCGCCACTCCGGAGGAGGAGCAGGTCGAGAAGGCGATCCGGGACCAGGTGAAGTCCGTACTCGCGACAAAGGCCATCAGTCACATCGAGCCCGTCGTGACCTTCAACAGGCGGGCCCAGACGGTGATGGTGACGAGCGGGCCGGTTCCGCAGATCCCCGATGACCACACGGAGCTGTTCGGGCGCGCCGGGGAGATGGCAGCCTGCACCGTCCTCGCTCACCGGCTCAAGGGACACCCGACCACGTGGCCCTACGGCCGGTACGCCGTGTACGGGAAGGATGCCGACGGCTCCCCCGCGGCGACTCTTCTGGACTTCGGAGAAGCCACCACCGGGTGCCACGGCGAGGTGGCCGGGAAGTGGCAGGGCGACGAGACCGGGATGGAGACCGCCCAGATGCCCAGCAGTGACAAGGCCGAGATCCGCGTCGCGGACGACACGGTCAAGGCGATCAACACGGTCTGGGACGCCCGAGTCGCAGAAGGGAACGGGCCGGTGGCCTTCGACCGGGACGACGCCGTCACCCTCGGGTTCGACCCGGTCGAGAAGGCCGCGTACGTGTGGGCCTGGGACGGGTACGGTGCCCTGTCCAGCCGTGCCCAGCAGGGAGCCTTCCAGCACGTCGCGGAGAAGACGCTCTGCAAGAAGCTGGTGGCCGAGTACACCGCGAACCGGAACTGGGGCTATACCCGGTGGTCCGTCGGCTTCTACACCGGCAACAGCGGCGTACCGGTCATCATCGGCTCGGGAGACTGCCTGCCCCAGCGCCAGTAGGGCGAGGGGCAGGGCAACCCCGGCCGCATCCGAGTCGTGTCCGTGTCACGTCCGGTGGAACCATGAGGTGGACATGACGCGTCACCGTACGCGCGCCACACCCCGTCCCCACCACTTTCCCCGCAGGAGAAGTCCGCATGGCCAACCCGTACCAGGTACCACCGCCGCCGCCTGCTCCCAGGCGCCGCTCGGGCGGCAACATCATCGCCGTCATCGTCCTCGCCGTGATCATCATCGGCGGCTACGCCGCCCTGCAGTCGTTCCGCAAGGACGACGCCAAGCCGACGGCGTCCACCTCGGCGTCCCCGTCCGCCAAGCCCACGGCCAAGGACCCCGGCTCCCCCGAGTCCTCGTCCGACACCTCCAGCGCGTGGAAGGTCGGCGACTGCGGCGGCCCCGACCCGGCCAAGGCCCCCGACGGGTACAAGCGGACGGGCTGCTCCGACTCCGGGGCCACCTTCAAGGCCATCGACATCAAGGAGGCCAGCATCCTCCCGGGCTCGATCCAGTGCCCGCCGGGCACCGACCTGATGATCGAGGTGAGCATCTCCTACAGCGGCGGCAAGTCGAGCGGCATCCCCACCAACACCGTCTGCGGCCGCAACCTGTCCAACGACCACCCCGGTGACGCGGGCGCCGGCGGCGGCCAGCTGGTCAAGGGCGACTGCGTGACCGACCAGGCCAAGGAGGTCGCCTGCGGCGGCTCGGGCGCCCAGAAGGTGCTCGGCCTCGTCAAGACGGAGGCCGAGTGCCCCTCCGGCACCACGGACCCCATCAAGCTGACCATCTCGATCGGCCGTCCGTACGACGTGATCTGCACCGACGGCTGACCACCCGTCACCCCCGCCGCCCCCGCGCAACGCCATCCACCGGCCGGCGAACCGCGGGGGCTGCCGGGCACATGCACGACCAGGGGCGTCCGGAGCGTCCGGAAGCGAGTGACGGTGGAGACCTTCAGGTTTCGGTTCATGAAGGGCGGCGCGGGACTGGCCGCCGACATCACCGCGGCGGCGTACCAGGTGGACTCCCCGCCCCCGCAGACCCTGCACGCGTACGGGAGCGTCCACCTTCGCCTGCCGGCGAAGGGGCTGTACTGGAAGGACGCCGCCTGGCTCGCCTTCGGGATGTCGCTGCACACCCACGAGCTGGTCGCGAGCGTGGCGGGCCGGGGGTACCTGGTTCTGGAGGTCGCCTCCCTCGCGTACCCCGGTGCCGACTACCGGTCCGAGGTCGCCGCGCTCGCGCTCGACGGCTGGATCCACCAGCACCTCCGGCTCCCTCCGTGCGGGAGTGCGGTCCGCCACGACCGGTCCAGCCGGCGGTTCACCTTCGACTGGGCCGGGGGCGAGACGCCGTTCGCGGACGATCTGCCGCCGTTGCCGCCACTGTCACCGCTGCCGCCGCCACTGCCGCCACCGCCGCCGGAGTAATGCGGGTGGCGGCGGCGCGCATGCACGCCCCGAGCGCGGCACGGCAGCCGCCACCCCACGACCCGCACTCGTCAAGGCCTGTCCTTGGCGTCCCCTCGCGTCGAATCGCTCCACACCAGGGTGATCAAGATGTGACGGAACGTCAACACCTCGTTAGAGGTACACGCGCGGTTCCCGTGTCGGGGAGTGAATGTCCGACGGACCGTCGGAAGCCCCGTCCGACGCCGATTTCTCGGCCCTGTCGATCTCGCACCAGATGCGTTTGCCCGCGCCCTCGCGCTGCCAGCCCCAGCGGTCCGCAAGGCCGTCCACCAGCTCCAGGCCCCGCCCGCCCGTGTCCTCCCCGCACGCCTGCCGGCGGTTCGGCGCCCGGTCGCTCGCGTCGGCGACCTCGACCCGCACCCCGGGCCCCCCGAACAGCATCCGCAGCACGGCCGGGCAACCCGTGTGCACGACCGCGTTCGTGACCAGCTCGGAGATCAGCAGGATCAGCGTCTCGGCGAGCGGCTCGTCGTCCCCTATGCCCGACCCCGCCAACCGCGACCGGGCCCACCGGCGGGCCCGGCCGACCTCGGCGGGATCCGCTCCTACCTCCAGCTGAACCTGAAGCACCTGCACCGCTCACACCATCCGAACCGGCGGACACTTCGCCTCGCGACCGACGGGATCACCTGGGGGTACCTCGGGTCGGCAACCCAGGGGGAGTGATCCCCTTGCGGAGCAGCATGGTTGACATACAGTCACGACAACAAGCGCTTCGGGCATATTCCCGCGCGAAGGAGTGGGCGTGGTGCATACTGTGCGACGCTCGCGCCGCTCAACCGCTCGCATTCGTGGGAGCGTACCGGAGCAGGCCCTCGACTCCGGTCCGCAATGAGTCGGGCCAAGGACACAAACCGATATCAACTCTCCGTAATCGGACATGCGTCCCACCCTGTCCGTCCCGTGCCCAGCCGCGCCTCCCGTCACCGTGAGCGACCTCGGCCGCCCGCACACCGCCGGGCCCGGCCGCCCACGCCGCCTACACCGCAGGCCCGCCCGCCCACACCGCAGGGGTCGGCCGCCTACACCGCCGAGCCCAGCAGCTCCTCCGCGAGCAGTTCCTCCGCCTCCGCCGCCGTCCGCCACTGCTCGGCCCGCACCCAGGCCCGCTTCAGGTGCAGGTGCACGTCCGCCTCCCACGTGAAGCCCATCCCGCCGTGCACCTGCAGGCAGTCCCGGGCGTTGCGCACGGCCGCCGCGTCAGCGAGGAGCTTGGCCCCGGCCACCTCGGCCGGGTCCTGCGTCACCGCCGCCGCGTAGACCGCCGTACGGGCCACCTCCGCCCGGACCAGCATCTGCGCGCACAGGTGCTTGACCGCCTGGAACGCCCCGATCGGCTGCCCGAACTGCTCGCGCTCCCCCGCGTACCGCACCGCCAGCTCCACCGTCCGCAGCGCGCTCCCGAGTTGGAGCGCGGCCGTCAGCAGCGCCCCTTGCGAGCGGTACGAGGAACGGCCTATGGAGCTGTCCGCGGAGCCGTCCGCCGAGCCGTCCGCGGAGCCGTCCGCCGAGCCGTCCGCGGAGCCGTCCGCCGAGCGGTCCGCGTACGAGGTCACCCGGTGCAGCGGCGTCAGCGGATCCGCCGAGCGCACCGGCGAGCCCGCGGGCACCCCGGGCGCCCCCAGCACCGCGTCCGCCTCGCCCAGGTACGCGACCAGGCCGTCCCCCAGGTCGAAGGCGGTCACCACCGCCGTCCCCGCCGCCGCCCCCGGGACCACCCCGGCGGCCAGGTGCGTGGCCACCAGCGGCCCCGGCAGCAGGGCCCGCCCGGCCTCCTCGAAGACGAGCACCGCCTCCGGCAGCCCCAGCCCCACGCCGCCCTCCGCCTCCGGAAGCCGCAGCGCGAAGAAGCCCGCCTCGCCCAGCTCCCGCCACAGCGCCCGGTCCACGGTGACGCCCGTGTCCACCGAAGCCCGCAGCGCCTCGCGCCCGTACCGCCGCGCCAGCAGCTCCCGTACGCCCGCCCGCAGGTCCCGCTGCTCCTCGGTCGGCTGGAAGTGCATGCCCCTCACCGGCCCTTCGGGAGGCCGAGGATCCGCTCGGCGACGATGTTCTGCTGGATCTGCGAGGTGCCGGCCGCGATCGTGTACGAGAGCGAGGAGAGCCGGTCCAGCGTCCATTCCTCGTCCAGGGACAGGGAGCCGGCCCCGAGCACCTCCGCCGCCGCGTCGTACAGCTCCTGGCGCGCGTGCGAGTAGGCGAGCTTGAAGACGGAGCCGCCGATGCCGGGGACTCCGCCGGAGCGTTCCGCCTCGCTGACGTTCCACTGGGTGAGCCGCCACAGCGCGCCGAACTCCCCGTAGAGCCGCCCCAGCCTGCGCCGCAGCACCGGGTCGTCCCAGCGGCCGTTCGCCTTCGCCGTACGGGCCAGCTCGCCGAGCGTCCGGCGGCAGGCGACAACCTCGCCGACGAAGGCGGTGCCCCGCTCGAAGGAGAGGGTGACCATGGTGACCCGCCAGCCGTCGTTCTCCGCCCCGACCCGGTTGGCGACCGGGACCCGTACCTCGTCGAGGAACATCTCCGCGAACTCCGTCGACCCGGCGAGCGTGCGCAGCGGCCGTACGGTCACGCCCGGCGCGTCCATCGGCATGGCCAGCCAGGAGATCCCGCGGTGCTTGGGGGCCGCGGGGTCGGTCCGCACCAGCAGCTCGCACCAGTCGGCGACCTCCGCGTGCGAGGTCCAGATCTTCGACCCGGTGACCACGTAGTCGTCGCCGTCGCGGACCGCGCGCGTCCGCAGCGAGGCCAGGTCGGAGCCCGCGTCCGGCTCGCTGAACCCCTGGCACCACACCTCGTCGCCGCGCAGCACGGGCGGCAGCCAGCGCGCCCGCTGCTCGGCGCTGCCCTCGGCGGCGATGGTCGGCCCGGCGTGCAGCAGCCCGACGAAGTTCGCGCCCACGTACGGGGCTCCGGCGCGCTCCGTCTCCTCCAGGAAGATCAGGTGCTGGGTCGGGGTGGCCCCGCGCCCGCCTGCGTCCACCGGCCAGTGCAGGCCCGCGTACCCGGCGTCGTACAGCCTGCGCTGCCAGCCGAGGTCGTACGCGCGCCGGCCCGGCCAGTCGTCCGGGGAGGGTTTGACGGGTAGCTCGGGCAGCGCCTTGCCGAGCCAGGCGCGCAGCCGGGCCCGGAAGTCCTGTTCCTCCTCGGTGTAGGTCAGGTCCATCAGCGGCCCTTGACTTGGTTCCGGTTCTGGTTCTGGTTCCGGTCCTGGTCCTGGTCCTGGTCCTGGTCCTGGTCCTTGACCCGGCCCTTGACCCGGTCCCGATCGAGGTCGAGGCCGAGCATGCGGATGGCGTTGCCGCGCATCAGTTTGTAGACCGTCTCGTCGTCCAGTCCCTTCACGTGGTCGAGGGCGACCTCCTTGGTGTGCGGGAAGGTCGAGTCCACGTGCGGGTAGTCGGTCTCGAAGGTGGCGTTGTCGCGCCCGACGACGTCGATCGAGGCGATCCCGTGCTTGTCGCGGAAGAAGCAGCAGAACATCTGCCGGTAGTAGTACGTGGACGGCGGCTCGGGGATGATGTCGCGGACCCCGCCCCAGGCCCGGTGCTCCTCCCAGACGTCGTCGGCGCGCTCCAGGGCGTACGGGATCCAGCCCATCTGCCCCTCGCTGTAGGCGAGCTTCAGCGTCGGGAACTTGACCAGCACTCCGCTGAAGAGGAAGTCCATCATCGAGGCCATCGCGTTGTTGAAGCTGAGCGAGGCCTGGACGGCGGGCGGCGCGTCGGGGGAGGCGGCGGGCATCTGGGAGCTGGACCCGATGTGCATGTTGACCACCGTGCCGGTCTCCTGGCAGACGGCGAAGAAGGGGTCCCAGTAGCCGGAGTGGATGGAGGGCAGTCCCAGGTAGGTCGGGATCTCGGAGAAGGTGACCGCGCGGACGCCGCGGGCGGCGTTGCGCCGGATCTCGGCGACGGCGAGGTCGATGTCCCAGAGCGGGATGATGCACAGCGGGATCAGCCTGCCGCCGCTGTCGCCGCACCACTCCTCGACCATCCAGTCGTTGTAGGCGCGCACGCAGGCGAGGGCCACCTCCTTGTCGTGCGCCTCGGCGAAGGTCTGGCCGCAGAAGCGCGGGAAGGTCGGGAAGCACAGGGAGGCCTCGACGTGGTTGAGGTCCATGTCGGCGAGGCGCGCCTTGGGGTCCCAGCAGCCGCGTCGCATCTCCTCCCTCGTGATCCCTTCCAGCGTCATGTCGTCGCGGTCGAAGCCGACGGCGGCGATGTTGCGCTTGTACGGGAACTTCAGGTCCTCGTAGATCCACCAGTCGGTCGGCGGGCCGTCGGGGTCCATGGTGATGACGTACTTGCCGCCGGTGTAGGCGAGTTCGCCGATGCCCGCGGTGAGTGCCTTGGGGCCGCGGTCGCGGTACTTGGCGGGCAGCCAGACGTCGAACAGGTGCGCGGGCTCGATCACGTGGTCGTCGACGCTGATGATCCGAGGCAGTTCCATGGTCTCCCCAATTCACCGATCTACCGATCTGATGGATCGTCAGAAACAAGCTAGCCCCGGCACCCCTGGACCGACAAGCGTCGGAGCCCTACGCTCTGCGCTTGATCTGACTAACCGTCAGCTATGGGCAGCCATGGGAGGTCTGGGATGACGGACACCGCGTCGGACACCGCGTCGGACACCGCGCCGGACACCGCGCCGGACACCGCGACCGCGACGGAGCTGAGCCGCTCGCGCACCCTGTGGGAACTGGTCGACCGCCGGGCCGCCCTCACCCCCGACACCACGGTCCTGATCGAGGCTGCCGAGGACCCGGCGCAGGACCGCCGGCTCACCTTCGGGGAGCTGCGCGACCGCTCCGAACGCGTCGCCGCCGGCCTGTACGGCATGGGCGTGCGTCCCGGTACGGTCGTCGCCTGGCAGCTCCCCACCCGCATCGAGACCGTGCTGCTCTCCGTCGCGCTCGCACGGATCGGCGCCGTCCAGAGCCCCGTCATCCCCTTCTACCGGGACCGCGAGGTCGGCTTCGCGCTGCGCGAGTCCAAGGCCGGGTTCTTCGCCGTCCCCGGGGTCTGGCGCGGCCACGACCACCCGGCGATGGCCCGGCGGCTCGGCGCGCGCGGCGTCTTCGACGCCTACGCCTCCCTCCCGGACGGCGACCCCGCCGTCCTCCCCGCGCCGCCCGCGTCCGGCACGGACGTCCGGTGGATCTACTGGACCTCCGGCACCACCTCCGACCCCAAGGGCGTCCTGCACACCGACCGCTCCCTGATCGCGGGCGGCTCCTGCCTCGCCCACGCCCTGCGCCTGGGTCCGGCCGACGTCGGCTCGATGGCCTTCCCGTACGCGCACATAGGCGGCCCGGACTACCTGGTGATGCTGCTCCTGTACGGGTTCCCCGCGGTGCTCTTCGAGAAGTTCGCGATGCCCGACGCGCTCGACGGCTACCGCCGCCACGGCGTCACCGTGGCCGGCGGCTCGACCGCCTTCTACTCCCTGTTCCTGACCGAGCAGCGCAAGGCCCCCGACGTCCCGCTGATCCCCACCCTCCGCCTCCTGGCGGGCGGCGGCGCCCCGAAACCGCCGGAGATCTACCACGCCGTCGTCCGCGAGATGGGCTGCCAGCTGACCCACGGCTACGGCATGACCGAGGTCCCGATGATCACCATGGGCGCCCCGGACGACACGGCGGCGAACCTCGCCACCACCGAAGGCCGCCCCCCGGCGGGCATGTCCATCCGCATCACCACCCCGGACGGCACCCCGCTCCCCCCGAACACGGACGGGGAGGTCCGGCTCCGGGGCGAGGCCGTCTGCCAGGGGTACCTGAACCGGGACCGGACGGCGGAGGTCTTCGACGCCGACGGCTACCTGATCACGGGCGACCTCGGCCACCTGACCCAGGACGGCTACCTCGTCCTCACCGGCCGCAGCAAGGACGTGATCATCCGCAAGGGCGAGAACATCTCGGCGAAGGAGATCGAGGACCTGCTCCACCGCCTGCCGGGCATCGCGGACGTCGCGGTCATCGGCCTCCCGGACCCGGCCCGCGGCGAACGCGTCTGCGCCGTGGTCGAACAGCCCGCGGGAGCCGCGCCCTTGACCCTCCCCCAACTGACGGCGTACCTCCGCGCGGAGGGCCTGGCCACCCACAAGCTCCCGGAACAACTGGAGCTCGTGGAATCCCTCCCCCGGAACGAGGCCTTGCGCAAGATTCTGAAGTACAAGTTGCGGGAGTGGTATGCGTGAGGGGGGCTGGGCGGGGGAGGGGGCGTGGGAGGGGCTGGGCTTCGGGGGCCTGATCCACTTGGCCGGTATCAGAGAGGGTTTGGGGGGTTCCCGTCAGTCTCATCGTCTCTCCGTGGCGGGCCGGTCCCTCAAGGGCGCTCCTTCGTCGCGTCGCTGCGCGATGGCCTTCGGCCACCCTTGACCGACCGACCCGCCACGGAAATCCGAAGACCGACGGGAACCCCCCAAAGGAACGGGCCGGCCATTGCCAACCCCAACGCGGGGCGGCCAGCGACCCCCGGGCGGAGCCGGGGCGCGTCCGATCGCTACGCGCTTCTCGCCGATGGCGGCTGCAGGCCGTCTGTGGCCGGACATAAGCCGCCACAGATCGCTACGCGCTTCGCGAAGGAGGCGGCTGCAGGCTGTCTGTGGCCGGACATAAGCCGCCACAGATCGCTACGCGCTTCTCGCCGGAGGCGACTGACGGCCGTCCGGGGCTGGAGAGGCGCGGGCGATCGGGCGAGACCTGGCGGGGGCTTCGGGTCCCCGGTCGCACTGGGGAAGGGGCGGAGTGACGATGGAAGGGCGGTCCCCGCTCTCGGTGTGGCCCGGGGCGCCGGGCGTGCGGCTCGCGGCTTTCCGACTCCTCCCGTAAAGGAAGACTCATGAACCGGCGCACACGCCTCCTCGTACTCGGCCCCCTCGCGGCCGCCTCGCTCATCGCCGCCCCGGCCGCCCTCGCGGCGGCACCCCAGTCCCCGCCGGCCGTCGTCCCGGCCGCGACCTGCTCGACCTCCGGCGTACTCGAGAACGGGAAGGTGCACCTGTCCGGCGGCGGGTTCACCCCGGGCCCGGCCTACGTGTACGGATCGGCCGGCTTCGGCGGGACCGTCGAGATCGCCCAGAACGGCGGCTTCCAGGTCATGAACGTGCCGCCCGGCCAGTACAGCGTCCGGCAGGGCGGCGAATTGACCCAGTGCAGCGGCTAGGGGCGTAGGGCCCGGGTCCGCGAACGGATCGTCTACAGGCGGCTCAGCGAGGCCGCCGCGAACAGGACGTCCCGGATCGCCTCGCGGTCGCCGTGCTGGCCCACCGCCGCCTCCTCCGGAGCGATGTGCCCGGCGGCCAGCTGGCAGAACTCGATGCCGTCGAGGGCGATCTCCGCCACCGTCCGATCCGGCGACGGCTTCGCACCCGGCGAGTCCAGCGCGATGTCCCAGCCACCGCCGCCCGAGCCCTCGATCTCCAGGTGCAGGGTCCGGCCGGGCGCGCCCGCCGCGACCAGGCCGCGTGCCGGGGACGCCAGGCCCGCGCGGCGTCGCTGCGCCAGGGCGCCGGGCAGGAGCCGTGCCGCCAGGTCGATCATCCGGTGCAGGTGCGGCCCCGACGGCGGCTCGTACGGGTAGTCCACCGCCTCCGCGATGTCCCACGCGTGCACCCAGCACTCGAAGGCCCGCTCCAGGAACGCGTCCTCGAGCGGCAGCGCGAAGCCGCCGTAGTCCACCGCCAGCTCGGCGACGCCCCGGCCGGCGAAGGACACCGTGCGCACCAGCGTGTGGCCCTGTTCCCGCCACGGCTCACGCACCTGCCGCGTGGCCGGGTACGCCGACGCGTTCCAGAAGTGCTCCGTCCGTACGGTCGGACCGCCCGGCGGTGCGTCCGACCCCAGCGGGTCGTCCAGGCCCAGCGCGGTGGCGATCAGCCCGTCCACCGTCAGCAGGTGGCCGATCACCCCCGCGACGGTGGTCCGCTGCGACCGGCGCCGTTCCTCCTCGAACCACTTCAGCCGCACCGGGGTGTGCCATTCCGAGTCCCCGAAGTCCTGCAGCAGCGCGTCGAGCCGCGCGGTCTCGGTGTCGTACGGGCTCGCCCACACCGGAACCGGGATGCGGGCCGGCCGCTTGCCCAGGCAGTCCTCCAGCACGCGCGAGCGCAGCAGCGGCTTGAGGTCGAGGTTCTCCTCCGGGTGCAGCAGCCCCACCGCGTCGCGCAGCCGCAGCGCCTCCTCGGCGCAGGGCGCGCACTCGGTGAGGTGGTCCTCCACGGCCTGGGTCTCCTCGGCCGAGCAGGCGGCGAGCGCCCACGCGCCGAGCAGGGACTTCAGCACGGTGTGCGAGGGAGGCGGCGGCGGTTCGGGCAACGGCCGCGGCCTCGGCGGCGTCTGCGGGGCGTGCCCCGGATCCAGGTCGTCGGCGGCCCCGCGCGGACCCGGTATCCGCGCCCGGCCGCCGGGACGCTCGTATCCGTCGTCGGGCGACTCGGCAGGGCCGTTCATCGGGATGTTCCGTATTCGCGCGGGCCGTATCCGGACTGGGCGGTGTCCTCCTGCGGGAGGGCGTTGGCGGTCGACAGCAGCTGCAGCCCGAGACGCAGCCGGCGCCGCGCCTCGTCCTCGGTGATCTGCAGGTCGGCGGCGGCCTGGCGGTAGTCGCGCCGCTTGAAGTAGGCGAGTTCCAGTGCGGCGCGCAGCGGGGCGGGCATGGAGGTGACGATGTAGTCCGCGCGGGCGGCGGCGTTGGCGCTGCGCACCTTCTGCTCCAGCTCCTCGCGCGAGCCGCGGCCCAGTTCGGCCTGGCGCAGCCGGGCCACCGCCTGGCCCTGGGTGATCCGGGCGACCCAGGAGCGCATGGAGCCCTGCTTGGGGTCGTAGGCGTCCGGGTTCTCCCAGATGTAGCCGAAGACCTCGCGGGTGATCCGGTCCGCCGCCTTCTCGTCGCCCAGCACCCGGTGCGCCAGGCTGTGCACGAGCGAGGCGAAGCGGTCGTACAGCTCTCCGAGCGCGGCGGCCTCGCCGCGGGCGAGGCGCTGCTGCATGCGGCGGTCCCAGCGCGGTGGTACGTCCTTCGGCATAAGTGCCCCCAGCCGTGTGTCGACGGAACGAATGTAGTGGGCACATGGCGGATCGCGCCTGTTTTGGGAGAACCTCACCCTGGAAGAGCGCCCTCCGTGATAGGGGCGTGGCAGGGCGTGAACAGTGGTACGGCCGATGGCACATGGGGACAGGTGTACGCGCCCCACCGCGCTCCCCGTGCGCGGGTTCGATGCGGCAGCCTCCTTGACCACTTCGCTTAACGCGCAGGCCACGTAGGCCTTACGCTCCTGCCTTGTCTTGATCTGAACCCCACCGCACATGTGAAGGCGGAACGCCGAATATGGACAGCGCAGAATACGAGCGCAAGATCGCCGCCCGATTCGCCAGCTTCGACCAGGACGGGTCCGGCTATATCGACCGGGAGGACTTCAGCGCCGCCGCGAAGGCCGTGCTGGCCGAATTCGGCACGACGGCCCGGTCGGACAAGGGCCAGGCCGTCTTCGCGGGCGCCGAGGCCTTCTGGCAGGGGATGGCCGGCATCGCGGACGTCGACGGGGACCAGCGGGTGTCCCGCGAGGAGTTCATCACCGGTGCGGCGAAGCGGCTGCGGGACAGCCCGGAGCGGTTCGCGGAGATCGCGCGGCCGTTCCTGCGGGCCGTGATCGCGGTGGCGGACGAGGACGGCGCCGGCACGACACCGCCGGCCGCGGCCCGGGTCCTGCGCGTCCTGGGCACCGCCCCGGAGCTGGCCCCGCAGGTGGCGGCGGCCCTGGACACCGACGGCGACGGCCGCATCTCGGAGGACGAGATCCTGGCGGCCTTCGCGTCCTACTGCGGCGTGGAGGCCCCGGACGCGTAACGCCAACCCGGCCTCGCCAATCCAGCCCGCCGAACCAAGCCAGCCTGGCCGGGCCAATCCAACCCCGCCGGGCCAACCCAGCCTGGCCGGGCCCAACCAGCCCCGCCGGCGTTTGAGGCGCGGGGTCCGGGGCGGAGCCCCGTTCTTTCAGCCGGTGTACGGCCGCTGCGGACCGGCTTCCTGGGGCGCTGCCCCAGACCCCGCGCCTCAAACGCCGGCGAGGCTGGATTGCGCAGGCCAGCGCGGGTTGCGCCAGCGAGGCGAGGCGCGCGCGGGCTACGCGAAGACGACCGTCCGCGAGCCGTTCAGCAGCACGCGGTGCTCGCTGTGCCACTTCACCGCCCGCGCGAGCGCCTGGCACTCCACGTCCCGCCCCACCGCCACCAGCTGCTCCGGCGTCACCTCGTGCCCCACCCGCTCGACCTCCTGCTCGATGATCGGCCCCTCGTCGAGGTCCGCCGTCACGTAGTGCGCGGTCGCGCCGATCAGCTTCACACCGCGCGCATGCGCCTGGTGGTACGGCTTCGCGCCCTTGAAGCTCGGCAGGAACGAGTGGTGGATGTTGATGATCCGCCCGCTCAGCTCCTTGCACAGGGTGTCCGACAGCACCTGCATGTACCGGGCCAGCACCACCAGCTCGATGTTCTCCGCGCGCACGAGCTCCAGCAGCTGCGCCTCCGCCGCCGCCTTCGTGTCCTTCGTCACCGGGATGTGCACGAACGGGACGTCGTACGAGCCGACCAGCTCGGCGAAGTCGGTGTGGTTGGAGACGACCGCCGCGATCTCGACCGGCAGGGCCCCGATGCTCGAACGGAACAGCAGGTCGTTGAGGCAGTGGCCGAACTTCGACACCATCAGCACGATCCGCATGCGCTCCTCGGAGCGGTGGATCTGCCAGTCCATCTTGAACGAGTCGCCGATCGCGGCGAAGCTGGCGCGCAGCTTCTCGACGGTCACCGCGGGCTCGGCCTCGAAGTGGACCCGCATGAAGAAGAGTCCGGTCTCCCGGTCTCCGAACTGCTGGCTGTCCACGATGTTGCAGCCGGTCATGAAGAGGTAGCTCGACACGGCGTGCACGATGCCCTGCTTGTCGGGGCAGGACACGGTCAAGACGTACTGGGGCTGGGCCTGGGCCTCGTTGTGCGGGTCGCTCATGACCGCACAGCCTTTCACACCGCGCGCGTGAGGATCCCCAACACTTCCAGCGACGTGGGCCGGACGTCCGGGTCGTCCCCGTCCGCCTCCGCCAGTCGTACGTGCGCCTCGCGCGCGGCGCGTACGGCCTCGGGCCACGCGTGGTGTTCCAGATAGGCGGAGACGGGGGCGTCGGGCCCGACCTGGTGGAGGATACGGAGCACCCGCAGCACCGCGAGGTCGACGAGGGTCGCCTCCTGCGAGTCGCGGAAGATCGTTCCGACGTACTTCTCGGCCGACCAGCTGTCGAGCCAGGTGTCCTCGACGAGCCGGTACACGGCGTCGGTGACGTCCCCGTACCCTTCGCCGCCGGTCAGCCAGGTGTCCTCGTGGAAGGCCGGATCGGAAAGCATGTGCAGCGCCGAGCGCACGTTGCAGCGCCAGCGCCACCACGGCATGTCATTGAGGGGCATGCCGCCCATGGTGGAGGAGCGGCCGCCGCGGCGGGAAGGGTTCTTCGAACCTTGGACGAATGTCACGCTTTCGATCGTACGTTCCTGTTCAGCGCGATCTTGAGGCGCCTGCGGGGTGACCGTGCCCCCGCAATTTCACCTGGACGTCACCGGATGTTGTGCCCCTCTCACTCGACAGTTACCTGTGGGGCGGAATGGTGCATGGACATGACCATCTCGCGACGCGCTCTCTCCCTCTCCCGCACCTTCGTGGCCACGGCGATGGGTGCGTGCCTCGTCGCCGGGTGCGGGGCGCTCCCCGGAGGCTCGGGGGGCTCCGGGGAGACCATCACCGTCATGACCTTCGCCCCCGAGGACACCAAGGCGACCAACATGCCCGGCATGACCGGCATGGCCAAGGCGTACGAACGCTGGGTGAACGCCAAGGGCGGCATCAACGGCCGCAAGCTCCGCGTGGTGACCTGCAACGAGAAGAACACGCCCAGCGGCGCCGCCGACTGCGCCCGCAAGGCCATCACCGAGAAGGCCGTCGCCGTCGTGGGCTCCTACAGCCAGCACGGACGCGCCTTCATGGCCCCGCTGGAGGCCGAGGGCATCCCCTTCATCGGCGGCTACGGCGTCTCCTCCGAGGAGTTCCAGTCGCCCCTCTCCTACCCGGTCAACGGAGGCCAGCCCGTCCTGATCGCGGGCGCCGGCCACCAGCTGGGCCGCGCCTGCAACCAGGTCGCCCTGGTCCGTCCGGACACCATCGCGGGCGACACCCTCCCGGTCCTGCTCAACGCCGGCCTGCGGGCCAACAAGCTGGCCGACGCCACCGACATCCGGGCCGCCGAGGACTCCGCGGACTTCGTACCGCAGGCCCGCGAGGCCCTCGCCCACACCACCGGCAGCGGCAAGGAGAAGGAAAAGGAGAAGGGCTGCGTGACCGCGGTCCTCGGCGAGCGCACCGAGACCTTCTTCGACGCCTTCCGCCGGACCGAGGTCGAGCGCAGGAAGCCGCAGATCTCCTCCGTCCTGGGCAGCGTCAGCCAGTCCCTGGTGGACCGCACGGGCGGCAAGGAGAGCCCCTTCGAGGGCGCGTACCTGACCAGTTGGTACCCGGTGGCCACCGATCCCCTCTGGGAGCCGATGCGCAAGGTGGTCACCGAGCACGCCTTCGGCGACGACGCCGTCGACCCCGACGACAGCGGGACGCAGACCACCTGGATCGCGTACACCGTGCTGAGCGAGATCGTGAAGCGCTTCGACGAGGACGAGCCGCTCACCGCCCGCAAGGTCAAGCGGTCGCTGAACGAGTCGGTCCCCGTCAAGACCGGCGGCCTCACCCCGGACCTGAGCTGGCGCTACCAGGACATGCGCGCCGTCGCCGACTTCCCCCGCATCGTCAACGGCCGGGTCACCTTCCAGATCGTCCAGGCGGGCCGGCTCGTGGCGCAGCCCGGCGAGCAGTCCCTGGACATGACCCCGACCCTGGAGCAGGCCCCCCGCACGGCGTGAGCGGGCCGCACGGCATGTGCGGGCCGCACGGGCTCAGAGCTGGGACTTGTCCCGCTTGGTGAGGCCGTACTTGCCCGCGATCGTGTTCCACATGACCGCGGCCGACTCCTTGGCCTTGGTCGCCTCGCCGCTCGACCTGTTGCCGTCGGAGGCGTTCTTGGTGACCTTGGCCTTGCCGTCCTTGCACTTGTCGTCGTCCACGTCGTCCGCCCAGGCGGCGTAGCTGTCGTCCGCGTCCGCGGAGGACTGCCAGGCCTTGGTGAGGGACGCGGACAGCTTCACGTGGTCCGGGAGCTTGTCCACCTTCAGCTCCTGGAGGCGGGTGACGAGCTCCTCGCGCTGGCGGGCCGCGTCGCGCAGGTCGGCGGCCGCCTGGTCGAGGTTTTTGCAGGTCTTGATGTCCTCCACGGCCTTGATCACCGCGGCCCGGCTGTCGTTGCTGTCCGCGAGGAGCTTGTCCAGCTGGACGGCCTGCGGGCGGGCCGGGTCGACCGGGGCCTCGCCCACCGGCGCCGCGGAACCGCCGCTCGCGGCCGGTGCGGCGGGCACCGCGCCCGGGTCGTTGTTCTGCGGCTTGCCGTCGCCGAGCAGCGAGCCGACGCCCAGCCCGACGACGGCCAGGCCGATGACCACCGCGCCGATGATTGCGGGCGAGACCTTGCGCCCGGCCTCAGGGGGCGGCGGCGGGGGCGCGTACTGCTGGTGCTGCGGCGGCGGCTGCTGCTGGAACTGCTGCGAGGGGTGCGGCTGCTGGGCGCGCGGCGGTACGGGGCGCTGCGCACGCGGCGGGTGGGGGCGCGGCGGCGGCTGGCGCAGCACGGGCTCCTGGACGGGCGGCAGGTGCTGCGTGTGCCCGGCGGAGTCGTCGCCGCGGAACAGCCCGTCGAACCCGTCGACCGCGCGGTCGGCGGGGACGGCGGGGACGGGCGGTATGAACTGCGTCGCCGCCTCCTCGTGCGCGGGGGCGGCCGGCACGGGCGGGATGTACTGGGTCGCGGCCTCGTCGTGCGCGGACGCCGCGGGCGCCGCCGGTACGGGCGGGAAGTATTGGGTCGCGGCCTCGTCGTGCGCGGAGCCCGCGGGCGCCGCCGGGAAGTACGGGGTCGCGGAGTCTGCCGCGACGGGCGGGATGTACTGGGTGACGGCCTCGGGCAGCGGCGGATAGCCGTAGCCGTGCGGCGCCCCCGGCCCCTCGTAGCCGGGCCCCACGACGTGCCCGGGCGCGGCCTCCGGCGCGGGATAGGCCTGCGGGTACCCGTACGCGGCACCCGGCTGCGGCTGCTCCGGGTACTCGTACCCGCTCGCCGGGTCCGGACCCCACGGAGCACCCGGCTGGGGGGCGCCCCCTTGTCCGCTCTGCGTCACCGGGACTCCTTCTCCGACTCGCCCAACCCTACGGAACCGTCGGTCACGCTACCCCGTCACGCAACGCCACGGTGAGACCACCCACCACCCCATGCGGTCCCACAGCTCAATCCAGCCCGGCGGGCACCTCCAGCCCGCCCGCGACAATCCACCCCCCGCCGGCACCATCCAGCCCCGCCGGCGTTTGAGGCGCGGGGCCCGGGGCGGAGCCCCGATCTTTCAGGCGTCGGCCCCACAGCGGCCCCCACCCAATCCAGCCCCGCCGCCACACTCCAGCCCCGCCGGCGTTTGAGGCGCGGGGCCCGGGGCGGAGCCCCGATCTTTCAGGCGTCGGGCCCCCGCGCCTCGGCCCGACGATCAGGCGGCCCGGGCCGCGAGCCGCGCCCCGAACTCCCGCACGGCCGCCTCCTCCCGGTACGGCTCCAGCCGCGCCCGGAAGTCGTCCAGATACTCCGCCCCCCGGTTCGAGCGGAGCCCCTCCAGCAGTTCCGCCGCCTTCGTGGCCGTCTGGCAGGCCTGTTCCACCTCCCGCTGCTGCACCTGCGCCGCCGCCAGCAGCAGCAGCCCGATGGCCCGGCGCCGCGCCTTGCCCGCCGGGAGCCCCCGCAGGGCCTCCTCCGCCCGCAGGCCCGCCTCCTCCGCCTGCCCCAGGTCCCGGTGGCAGTGGGCCAGCTCGTCCGCGAGGTACGCCTCGTCGAAGTGCCGGATCCACGCCGGGTCGTCGCCCGACTCCGGCTCCGCCCGCTCCAGGGCGCTCACCGCCCGCCCGGACAGCACGGCCGTCGCCCGCGTGTCCCCCAGCAGCGCGTGCCCGCGCGCCTCGGCGGCGTAGAACATGGCCTCGACCCGCGGCGTGACCTGCCCGCGGGTCCCCTCCTGCGCGGCCCTCGCGAGCTGCGCGATCTCCCGCGGATTGCCCAGTTCCGCCGCGAGGTGGCTCATGGACGCCGCGAGCACGTAGCCCCCGTACGCGCGGTCTCCGGCCGCCTGGGCCAGCCGTAGCGCCTGGATGTAGTAGCGCTGGGCCAGTCCCGGCTGGCCGGTGTCCACGGCCATGTAGCCCGCCAGCTCCGTCAGCCGGGCCACGGCCGCGAACAGCCCCCTCCCCACCGGCTCCCGGTACGAGCCGCCGATCAGCCCGGACACCACCGAGTTGAGGTAGTGCACGACCACCGGCCGGACGTGCCCGCTGCCGAAGCGGTGGTCGAGGTCCTTGAGCGCCTCGGTGGTCGCCCGGACCGCCTCGACGTCCGACATGCCGACGCGCGACCCACCGCTGCGGGCGACCTGGGTGTCGGCCCCGGTGATCAGCCAGTCGCGGCTCGGCTCGACGAGCGCGGACGCCGCCACGCTCGAGCCCGCCAGGAAGTCGCGGCGGCCGACGTCGCTGCGCCACAGCTCGCAGACCTGCTCGATCGCGCCGATGACGGTCGGGGAGAACTGCAGGCCGACGCCGGAGGCGAGGTTCTTGCCGTTGGCCATGCCGATCTCGTCGATGGTGACGGTCCGGCCGAGTTTGCGCCCGAGGGCCTCGGCGATGATTCCGGGAGCCCGGCCGCGCGGCTGCTGGCCGCGCAGCCAGCGGGCCACGGAGGTCTTGTCGTAGCGGAGATCGAGGCCGTGCTCGGCCCCGCACATGTTCACGCGCCGGGCGAGCCCGGCGTTGGAGCACCCGGCTTCCTGGATGAGCGCCTGTAGCCGTTCGTTCGGCTGGCGGGCGACGAGAGGCCTGGCTGCCATGAAAACCCCCTGCTGGCCGCGGGTGATCGTTGGAATGATCACTTCCCGCCTGATGTGCGGAGAATCTTCCGCTCTGCGTCGTGTCGCTACCCAACTCCAGCGCCCCGGCCTCCCACGCGCCCCCACACATGCATCAATGCGCCCCGTATGCAGGATCGATGCTCCGCCCACCGGGCGGTTTACGCCCGTAACCCCGGGTGGGCCGGGGAGTTGTGATGGGCGTGGAAGAGACCATGGGAGTCACGGAGACCGCACCCATCCCCAAGCAGCGCGGCGAGCAGCTGCTGGACCATGCCGTGCGGTACGCGGAAGAACGGCACTGGGATGTCTTCGCCGGCACCTGGTTGGAGCCCGGGGACGGCCGGGAGCTGTGCTCCTGCGGGGCGGCGGACTGTCCGGTGCCCGGCGCGCACCCGGCGGTGAAGGACTGGGCGGCGCACGCCACCGGCAGCGCGGTGCAGGTGCGGCGGATCTGGGCGAAGCACCCGGAGGCCTCGATCCTGCTGCCGACGGGCCGCACGTTCGACGCGCTGGACGTGCCGGAGTCGGCCGGATTCCTGGCGCTGGCGCGGCTGGAGCGGATGCAGCGCACCCTCGGTCCGGTCACCCTCACGCCCGACCACCGGATGCTGTTCTTCGTCCTCCCGGGGGCGGGCGTCAAGGTGGCGGACCTCGTGCGCAAGCTGGGCTGGTCGCCGAGCGGGCTCGACCTGGTCGCGCGGGGCGAGGGCGAGTACGTGGCCGCCCCGCCCACCCGCTTCGGCGGCCGCGGCTCGGTCCAGTGGGCGCGGCGGCCCACCCCGGCGAACCGGTGGCTGCCGGACACGGAGGAGCTGATCGACGCGCTGGCGTACGCCTGCGGGAGCGAGGCGGCGGCGGACCGCAAGCGGCGCCAGGGCTGACGCTCCCGCCTCGGGGCCGCGAACTCATGACATAAGTAACTGCTCGGCCTCTCCCCCTCCTCCTATGGTGAGGAAAGAACGACCAAACGGGGACGTGACGAGAGGCAGGCGCATGCCGGACCAGGGCGATGCGACGGGTGGAGCGTACGGGACGGGTGGCGCGGGATCCGCGCCGTCCGCCGTGCGGGTGGAAGGTCTGTGGAAGCGCTTCGGTGAGCAGGTGGCCGTCGCCGGGATCGATCTGGAGCTGCCCGCGGGCAAGTTCATCGGTCTGGTGGGCCCGAACGGGGCGGGCAAGACGACGACGCTGTCGATGGTGACCGGACTGCTGCGCCCGGACATGGGGCGGGTGCTCGTCGCCGGGCGCGACGTGTGGGCGGACCCGACCGAGGTGAAGGCCCGGATCGGCGTGCTGCCCGAGGGGCTGCGGCTGTTCGAGCGGCTGTCGGGGCGCGAACTGCTCGGCTACATGGGCCGCATGCGCGGGCTGCCGGGCGAGGAGACCGACAAGCGGGCCACGCAGCTGCTGGAGGTCCTCGACCTCGCGGGCTCGCAGCACAAGCTGGTCGTGGACTACTCGACGGGCATGCGGAAGAAGATCGGGCTGGCGGCCGCGCTGCTGCACAACCCCGAAGTGCTGTTCCTGGACGAACCGTTCGAGGGTGTCGACCCGGTGTCGGCGCAGACCATCCGCAGGGTGCTGGAACGTTACACCGCGTCCGGTGCCACGGTCGTCTTCTCCTCCCACGTGATGGAGCTCGTCGAGTCGCTGTGCGACTGGGTGGCCGTGATGGCCGCCGGCCGGATCCAGGCCGCCGGCCCGCTGGCCGACGTACGGGGCTCCGCGCCCTCCCTGCAGGCCGCGTTCCTCCAACTGGTCGGCGCGCACGGGCGCGACGTGGCCGGGGACTCGCTGGACTGGCTCGGCGGCGGCTCCGGGACGGTCGCGCCATGACCTCGCCCGCCACTCCCGCCGCGGGCGCCCCGGGTGCCACGGACGCCGCTGCTTCAGGTGCCGTCACTCCGGCCGCCTCCGCCGCTCCTGCCGCTTCCGGCGCCTCCGTGGCGTCGGTCCCGCTGACCCCGATCTTCGTCCGCCTGAAGCTCTCGCTGCTGCGCAACGGGCTGAAGGGCTCCTCGAAGCGCAAGGCTGCCTACTTCACGACGCTGGGCTTCGCCCTGCTGGTCGGCTTCTTCGTCACGCTCGGCCTGTCGATGCTGCACGGGAACGCCCACGCGGGCACGGTCGTCGTCCTGCTGGCCGCGATCCTGGCGCTCGGCTGGGCCTTCATGCCGCTGTTCTTCCCCACTGGCGACGAGACGCTCGACCCGACCCGGCTGGTCATGCTGCCGCTGCGGCCGCGTCCTCTCGTACGGGCGCTCTTCGCCTCCTCACTGGTCGGGATCGGGCCGCTGTTCACGCTGTGCCTGGCCGCCGGCTCCGTGATAGCCGTCGCGCGCGGCGCGGCCGGCGCGGTGGCCGCGGTGGTGGGCGCGCCCCTGCTGGTGCTCGGCTGCGTCGCCCTCGCCCGGGCGGTGGCCACGGCCAACGTACGGCTGCTGACCAGCCGCAAGGGGCGGGACCTGGCGCTGCTCAGCGGCCTGCTGATCGCGGTGGGCGCGCAGGTGGCCAACTTCGCCAGCCAGAGCCTGCTCGAGGCCGGCGGCCTGTCGGCGCTGGAGCCCGCCGAGGCGGTGGTGCGGTGGCTGCCGCCCGCGACCGCCGTCGGCATGGTCGACTCCGTGAGCCAGGGCGCGTACGGGGTGGCGGCCGCCCAACTGGCCCTGACGCTCGCCGCCCTGGCCGCCCTCCTGTGGTTCTGGGAGCGGACCCTGACCAAGCTGATGGTCACCCCGGACGGCTCGACCATCGCGGCCGTCCGGCCGGTCAAGGACCGCGGCGAAGGCGGCTTCTGGTCGCTGCTGCCCGCGGGGCGGACGGGCGCGACCATGCAGCGCACCCTGCGCTACGTCGTCCGCGACCCGAAGACCAAGGCCTCCTGGGTGACCGCGCTGGCGATCGGCCTGATCATCCCGGTCTTCAACGCCCTCCAGGGCACGGGATCCCTCTACCTCGCCTGCTTCGGCGCGGGCATGCTCGGCGTGCAGATGTACAACCAGTTCGGGCAGGACACCTCGGCGTTCTGGATGGTCGCGCAGACCATCTCCGGACCGCGCGACGCGTACGTGGAACTGCGCGCCCGGGCCGCCGCGCTGGCCCTGGTCACGGTCCCGTACACGGTCCTCGTCACGGCGGTCACCGCCGCCCTGATCGGCGACTGGTCCGCCTTCCCCGCGGCCCTGGGCCTGGCCCTGGCCCTGGTGGGCTCGATGCTCTGCACGGGCGCGCTGGCCTCGGCCCGCTTCCCGTACTCCATCCCGTCGGACGGCGCATTCAAGAACGTCGCCCCGGGGCAGGGCGGACTCGCCTGGATGGGCATCTTCGCCGGACTGGGGGTGTCGGCGGTGATCTGCGCCCCGGTGATCGCCCTGACGATCTGGCTCAACGTGGCCGACCACCACGACGTTTCCTGGATCCTGCTCCCCCTGGGCGTGGTCTGGGGCGCGCTGGCCACCTGGGCGGGTCTGCGGCTGGCGGCCCCGACGGTGGCGCGGAAGCTGCCGGAGATCCTGTGGGCGGTGAGCAAGGGCTGACGCGAGCAAGCCCACGCCGCATGAGGCGAGCCCGCTCCGGAGACTTCCGGGGCGGGCTCTCTGTTGCGTAGTTGCCCAGGAGGTACGCGTCCGGCCGCTGGGAGCAGGTGGTCGCCTGCGGCCGACGTGGCGAGCGGCGAGCGGGGCGGTTCAGCCGGCGGCGAGCAGGACGAGCACGGCGCCGGAGCCCGCGAAGACGACGGCGTGCCGGAGGTTCTGCAGGTAGGGCATCACCCAGCGGGGGAAGCCCTGCTCGGCGGCGCGGAGCATGGACGTGACGTCGATGCGCTGGAGTTCGGCGTCACCGCTCTCGGCGAAGGCGGCGGTGACGGACGGCACGGCGGTCAGGTTCGAGTAGAGGATCACGCAGTTCACGAGGATGACGAGCGGCTGGACGATCCAGGTGAGCGTCTCGTCCCACGAGCTCCCGGCGATCCCGAGCACGGCGGGCACGGCCAGGGACGCGGCGATCCCGACGGGGGCCCAGGTCTCGTGCCCGCCGGCGTCGAGGCGCATGCCGTTCTCGGCCATGACGGTGGTACGCACGCCCTGACGCCCCAACTCGGCCTCGACGGCGGCCTGGGCACGGCTCCCGTAGCGGCTGCGGACGAGCGGGATGCTCAGGAAGGCGAGGGCGATCAGGACCTGCAGGGCGGCGACGGCGTTCATCGGGGGGCCTCGTTTCGGTGTGCTTGCCTGGCGACAGGCACACCATGAACCCGCCCCCTGACACCCCCCGAACACCCACCTGACAAACCGCTGACACGCCCGCGCGGGAGGCAGCGTCCGCGTCTGTCTCGGCCTGCCCGCCGGGACGGGCGGCCCGGGCCCGGGCGCCCGTCAGGGGCGCGTCATGGCGCCGTGGTTCTGACTTCGGCCAGGAAAGGTTCCACGGCCGCGCGCCAGGCCGTTGGCTGGTCGTAGTGGAGGTAGTGGCCGGCGTCGGGGATTTCCGCGTAGCGGCCGGCCGGGAGGACGCGGACCATTTCCTGGGCTTCGGCCCGGCCCAGTTCGCCGTCGAGGCCGCGGACCACCAGGGTCGGGCAGCGGACCTGGGCCAGTTCCTCCCAGTGGGCGTCGTGGACCCAGGTCTCGCGGGCCGTCAGCATCTGGCGGCGGGAGAAGACCGGGCGCCAGCCGTCCTGCGCCTCGTGCATGACCTCGGCGAAGAAGGCGCCGCGGCCGGGGTCGGGCCGTTCCACCCGGGGGTCGTCCTCGCCGAACCAGCGGCGGGCCGCGTCCTGGGTGGGGAAGGGGAGGGGCCAGCGGTGGAACCAGTCCTCCCATTCCTGCTGGGAGGCCGCACCGAGGGCCGAGGCGCGCATGTCGCAGATGACCAGGGCTTCGACCAGGTCCGGGCGGCGGGCCGCGAGCTGCCAGGCGGTCAGGGCGCCCATGGAGTGGCCGATCAACGTCACGGGGGCCAGGCCGAGCTGTGCGACGACGGCCTCGGCGTCGGCCACGAAGGCCTCGCGGCCCAAGGAGGTGTGGACGTCGGGGCCGGGGGGCGGGCGGTCGCTCTGGCCGTGTCCGCGCTGGTCCAGGGCCACGACGCGGTGGCGCTCGCGGAGCCAGCGGGCGGTGCCGGTCCAGTGGAAGGCCCGGCCCATCAGGCCGTGCAATAACAGCACCCCGGGGCGGGGGGCGGGCTCGACCGCTGCTTCGCGGAACTCCCAGGCGGCCAGGCGGACGCCGTCGGCCCCCGTCACATCGATGCGCTGTACCACCGCAGATGCACCCCCTTCGCTCCCCACCAGACTATCGAACCCGTATTCGAAAACGGGGTTCTCGCCCACAACACCGCTCTTTCGAGTGACCTTGCTCAAGGATTGGCCGCCGCTGCCGATGGAGATCCTTTCAACAGGGAGGCGGGCCGCTCGGGGAAGACGGTCCGAGGGGATGACCTTGAGAGCTCGGGGCTCCAGGTCGCAAAGGGGAGGACCGGTCCCGGCGCCGCAAGGCGCCGGGACCGCCCACACCACAACCGATCCGCGGGATCCGCGGAACCCGCAGGGCTGAGGACCCCTACGGACGAATCCACGCCGCCGCGAACGACGCCGGCCGCAGGATCAGCGCTTCGCCACGAACACGTGCGAGGCGACCTCCGCGTCCAGCTCGGCGGCCTCGCCACCACTGCCGACCAGCACACCCCCCGGAGACTCGGTCACACTCACCACCGAGCCGGGCTGTACCCCCGCCCGCCGGAGCGTATACATCAACTGGGCGTCCGTCTGGATCGGCTCACCGATCCGGCGCACGACCACCGTCTTGCCCTCACTGCCCGCGTCGAGCTCGGCCAGGCTGACCATGCCGTCCTCCAGGAACGGATCGGCCTCCGCCTTCTCACCCAGCTCCTCCAGCCCCGGGATCGGGTTCCCGTACGGCGACTCGGTCGGGTGGCGCAGCAGCTCCAGCACCCGCCGCTCCACCGCCTCGCTCATCACGTGCTCCCAGCGGCAGGCCTCGGCGTGCACCTGCTCCCATTCCAGGCCGATGACGTCGACGAGCAGACACTCGGCGAGCCGGTGCTTGCGCATCACGCGCGTCGCCAGCCGCCGCCCCTCGTCCGTCAGCTCAAGGTGCCGGTCGCTGGCGACGGCCACCAGGCCGTCCCGCTCCATCCGCGCCACCGTCTGGCTCACCGTCGGACCGCTCTGGTCGAGCCGCTCGGCGATACGGGCGCGCATGGGGACCACACCTTCCTCTTCCAGCTCAAGGATGGTGCGGAGATACATCTCCGTGGTATCGATCAGTCCGGACATTCGTGCCCCTCGGATTGCGTGCGCTGGCCCTGCCCCCAATTCTGACGCATCGGACAGACAACCGTCCCGTGCCGAGGGTCAAGACGGGTCCCGGACATCTCCGGGGAAGATCGCACGGATGTCGCCGACGGGCCCCGCCCGGACGTTTCGGCGCGGGATTGACGTTCGTATTGACACGCCCTTGGTCCAGACCGCACGGTGAGCGGCGAACACGGACGCACCCCCCACCTCCGGAAGGGCCAACGGCGTATGAGCGAGAGCAAGCTGGCCGGTCAGTTCTTCGACGCTGCCATCGGCCTGCTGGAGCGGGTGCGGGACCAGGAGGCCGCGCACATCGCCGAGGCCGGCTCCCTCGTCGCCGACGCCGTCGCCTCCGGCAACCGGCTCTTCGCCTTCGGCGCCGGGCACTCCTCGCTGCCCGCCCAGGACGTGGTCTACCGGGCCGGCGGCCTGGCCCTGATGAACTTCCTCGCCGTCCCGGGCACGACCGGCATCGACGTCATGCCCGCCACGCTGGGCAGCGCCCTGGAACGGGTCGACGGCCTCGCCGGCGCCGTCCTGGACAGCAGCCCCGCCTCCGACGGCGACGTCCTCGTGATCATCTCCCTCTCCGGGCGCAACGCCCTGCCCGTCGAGATGGCCATGAACGCCCGCGCCATCGGCCTCAAGGTCATCGGCGTGACCTCGGTGGCGTACGCGACCGGGACCAAGTCGCGGCACGTCTCCGGCACCTTCCTCAAGGACCACTGCGACGTCGTCCTCGACAGCAAGATCGCGGTCGGCGACGCCGAGCTGAGCATCGACGGCATCGACGCGCCCTTCGCCCCCGCCTCCACCGTCGTGACCAGCGCGATCATGCAGGCGGTCATGGCGGCGGCGGCCGGCGAGCTCGCCGACCGCGGGGTGGAGCCGCCGCTGCTGCGCTCGGGCAACGTCGACGGCGGCCACGAATGGAACGGCCGCGTGATGCAGGAGTACGGCGACCGGATCTTCTTCCGGCACTGACCCCGGCCGGTCGCCGGGCGCGGGCCCCGTTTCTACGATGGGTGGGAAGGGAACCCGGGACCCGGAGACCAGACCCGGAGACCAGACCCGGAGATCGGACCGGGATCAGACCCGGTGACCAGACCAGGAGATCGGACCAGGGATCAGACCCGGAGATCAGAGGTGACCGGGCATGTCCGCCACTCCCGCCCCGAAGCCGGCACCCGCCGCGGCGCACGCCTCCCGACGGGTCCTGCGGGCCGGTGCGGCGGCGCTCCTGCTGCTCCTGACGGGCGGCGTGGCGGCCCCGGCCGCCCTGAGCGCCCAGACCGCCCAGACCGCCCAGGGCCGGGCCCAGGCCGCGTCCCTCTCCGCCGCCGCAGCGCGACAGGCCGACGCACGGCAGGACCCCGCACGGCACGACGGCCTCCGCCCCGTCGCCCAGGACCTCGACCCGGCCACCGTCGCCCGGCTCGACGCCGCGATCACCGCGGCGATGAAGAAAGACGCCATCCCCGGCGTGATCGTCGGCGTGTGGATACCCGGCCGCGGCGACTACGTGAAGTCCTTCGGCGTCGCCGACCAGGCGTCCGGGACACCCATGAAGTCCGACCTCCACATGCGCATCGGCAGCGTCACCAAGACGTTCACCGTCACCGCCGTCCTCCAGCTCGTCGACCAGGGACGCATCGGCCTCGACGACCCGATCTCGAAGTACGTGGCCGGAGTCCCGGGCGGCGACCGGATCACCCTGCGGCAGCTCGCCGCCATGCGCAGCGGCCTGTACGACTACACCAGCGACCCGAAGTTCCTCGACGCCCTGCGCACCGACCCGCAGCGCACCTACACCCCGCAGCAGCTGCTCGACCTCGCCTTCACCCACCCCGCGAACTTCGCGCCGGGAGCGAAGTGGGAGTACAGCAACACCAACACCGTGCTGCTCGGCCTGGTCGTCGAGAAGATCGGCGGGCAGCCGCTGCACACCTTCCTCCAGCAGCACGTGTTCGGCCCGCTGAAGCTGACCAGCACCTCCCTGCCGACCGGCGCGGAGTTCCCCGAGCCGCACGCGCAGGGCTACACGACCTTCACCCCGGACGGCACCGTCGCCGAGGCCACCACCTGGAACCCCTCCTGGGCCTGGGCCGCCGGCGCCGCCATCTCCGACCTCGACGACCTGCACACCTGGGTCCCGGCCCTCGTCGACGGCCGGCTGCTGACCCCCGCCACGCAGGCGCAGCGGCTGCGCACCGAATCCGTCGGCGTGCCGGGCGTCTCGTACGGCCTCGGCATCGCCGACGTCAACGGCTGGCTCGGGCACAACGGCGAACTGCCGGGATACGAGTCCATAGCGGCCGGACTGCCGCAGCAGAAGGCCACGCTCGTCGTCCTGGTCAACTCCGACGTGGACCGCGGCGGCTCGTACAGCACCGCCATCGGCCGGGCCGTCACGCAGATCGTCACCCCGGACCACGTGTGGACCCTGCCCTCCCCGGCCCAGGTCGGCGAGAACCGCAACTAGGGCGCGGGCGCGGCGCCTCCCGCCGCCAGGTCCAGGTCGGCCGCGACCCGGGCCGCGACCTCCTCCGCGTACGCCGCGTCCGCCTGCTCGAAGGCGACCCGCGAGGGCCCGCGCAGGAAGGTCAGCGCCCCCAGGGTCCGCCCCCGGCTCCGCAGCACCGTGCACAGCCCGTGCGCAGCGCCCTCGGGCCACTGGCGGACCCGCGCCCACTCCGCGTCCGCCTCCCCGCGCGGGGCGCTGGTCCGCACCGAGCCGATCCGGTCCAGCGCCTGCAGCGCCGGGTGCCCGGCCACGTACCGCACGGGGATCGACCCGGGCCCCGACAGCGCCGGCGGTGACGCGCCGGACCGTACGAGCCTTCGCCGATCGGGGTCGGCCGTCGGATCCAGTACGTCCAGCAGCACGTGCTCGGCGAAACCGGCGAGGGCGAAGTCCAGGCGTACCGCGGCCGCCTCGGCCGGGTCCTCGCACTCGGCGGCGGCCCGCCCGGCCCGGTGCAGCTGATGGGACCGGAACCGCAGCCGCGCCGTGTCCAGCTGCTCCTGCCGGGCCTCGGTGACGTCCTGGAACAGCCAGCCGACGCCCAGCGGCACCGGCTCCTCCGCGAGCGGCGAGGCCAGTCGCAGGAACCCGCACCGCCAGCACCTGCGCCGCACCCCCTCCGCCGTGCGCACCGACACCCACATCTCCACCGGCGCGGGCGGCGCCCCCTCGGCGAGCACGTGCTGCAGGGCGCCTTCGAGCTCCTCCACGCCCTGGGTGAGCAGCTCCCCGAGCGGCCGCCCGAGCAGCGCGGTGCGGCCGGTGCCGAAGGCGCGCGCGGCGTGCGCGTTGACCACGGCGGGGCGCAGGTCGACGTCGACGAGGACGACGCCCCACGAGGCGTCCTCCATCAGGGCCTCGCTCAGCGCGATCGACCGCTCCAGGTCGATCTGCGCGTGCACCTCGCTGAAGGCGCAGTACACCCCGGCGGGTTTCCCGTCCGCGCCCGGCACCCCGGCGGACTGGGTCCGTACGAGCACGCGCCCGCCGTCCTTGGTCAGCAGCGCGAACTCGTGCACCTGCCGCCCGGGCACGTGCTGGGCCGCCATGAGTCTGTCCTGCACGTCCTGCGCGTCGGCGGCCCGCACCGCCCACCCCTCGAACCCCTTGCGCCCCACGGCCTCACCGGCGGACCAGCCCAGGATCCGCTCGGCCTCCCGGTTCCAGTGGGTGATCACGCCGTCGGCGTCGAACGCGCACAGGGCGGCGTCCATCCCGTCCAGCAGCGCTGCGAGCAGATCGTCGGTGGTCTCGTTACGCCCGGAAGCAGTCACCTGGCACCCCCAGCAGGTGTTCGCGTGTGCGGCACGTCAGATCATTCAACGCGAACGTGACGCAGCCCACACCGCATTCGGGGAAATCGATCCACACCCATAGGCCCAGGGACTGCACGAACGGGGCGACCACACGTTCGAGTGACCTCGCCTGATTCGTGCGCACGGCACGGTCCACGTGCCTAGCGTCATGGGGACCACGAGAAGGGAGGTCGCTCGCTCCCTCACACGGGCGACCAGCCCCGGTCATCACGATCCCAGGATCAGACGAGGTGCCTCGATGACTACGTTTTCCACAGGTGAACAGACCCACCAGGCTGTGCTTCCTCAGCAGCCTGCTCTGGAATCCGTGTGCGCAGACACTCCTGGGAGCAGGAACGAAACGGCTCGCGGAGTCCCGGCGGCAAGGCCGGGCACCGGTGTTGAACATGGGCGAGGGGAGACCGGCGGCGTCCGCACCGGGACGCGTCGGCGACACGCCCGACCCGCTGCTTCGGCAGCGGCGACGGCAGAGACCGGGAGCGGTGACGCTCCCCGCCTGGCAGCAGCCCGGGTGTTCGTGCTGGCGAAGGGAGGCGAGCCGCTCATGCCCTGCCATCCTGCCCGTGCCCGCGCGTTGCTCGACAGCGGACGTGCCGTCGTCGCACGGCGAGCCCCTTTCGCCATCCGGCTCAAGCACCGGACCCGCACGGGCTCCACCGTCGAGGGCGTACAGCTGCGCCTCGACCCCGGCTCCAAGGCGACGGGCATCGCGATCACTGACGAGCGCCGTCAAGTCGACCCGCAGGCGCGAGCCCCCGTCGTCCGCCGGGGGCTGATCGCGATCGAACTCCGGCACCGGGGACAGCAGATCCACAGGGGGATGATGCGCCGCGCGGGCTACCGTCGCCGCAGGCGCTCGGCGAATCTCCGGTACCGGGCACCTCGATACGAAAACCGCCCCCGGCCGGCTGGTTGGCTTCCCCCGTCCTTGCGTCACCGCATCGACGCCACCCTGTCTCTCGTCACGCGACTCTGCCGGTACGCGCCGGTTGTCGAGATCCATGTGGAACAGGTCGCCTTCGATACGGCCGCTGTCGCCGGAGTCAGGCCATCCGAGATACGGGGCAACCCGGACTCGACGCTCGCCGGATCCGAGGTCCGCGAGTTCCTTCTGGCCAAATGGAATAGATCTTGCGCCTACTGCGGTGCCACCGGAGTGCCTCTCAACATCGAGCACGTCCGGCCCCGGAGCCGCGGGGGATCGGATCGCATGTCGAATCTCGTCCTCGCCTGCATCCCCTGCAATCAGGCGAAGGGGACGTCACGCGTCGAAGAATTCCTGTCCGGGCAGCCCACTCGACTGGCCGACGTGATCACCCAGCTCCGGAAACCGCTCCAGGACGTCGCGGTCATGAACGCCACCAGGCTCCAGGTCGTGGAAGCCCTCACAACGCTGGGTGTGCCCGTGCACACCTGGTCGGGCGGTCGTACGCGCTGGAACCGTTTCGCGGCGAGGCTGCCGAAGAGCCACACGCTCGACGCCCTGGCGACCGGGGTCATCATCCCCGAGCGAGGGGACGCCGTCGTCCGCGTACCCGCACAGGTCCTGGTGGTGACATCGACGGGACGTGGTTCGTACGCCAGGACCACCCCGGACCGCTTCGGCTTCCCCCGCTTGCAACGGCCGCGCGGCAAGGTCCACCACGGGTACGCGACCGGAGACCTGGTGGAGGCTGTCCTTTCCAAGGGGAAGTGGGTCGGCAAGTGGGTCGGACGTATCGCGGTGCGGACCAGTGGTCAGCACCGGATTACGACGCTGACCAGCCGGTTTGACGTCTCCCACCGGAATCTTCGACTCCTGCAGAGGGCCGATGGATACACCTACGGATTCGCCCGCGAAATTCCATTGAACGAGCAGCGCAGGGCTGCTTACAGTGGTCCCACACTGAAAGGAGGTGATCCCGGAAATGTATGAAATCCGGACGCGTGAGGTGACTGCGGGCTAAGCGCCCGTCGTCGCACGCACCCAGTGCGGTGCCCGGCGGGATCGCCAGGCGCCAATCCACAGCAGTCACCCGACCCGCGGGCTCGCCGGTACGTCCGGCCGGCTTCTCCCACTGCAGGGGAGAGACCCGAGCCCGCGGGTCGTCTGTTTCCCGCGGCCGCGCCGCTACGGGCAGAGCCGCTCGACGCGCCACTCGTCCGCGTCCAGGACGTAGCGCAGGCGGTCGTGCAGGCGGTTCTCGTGGCCCTGCCAGAACTCCACCGCGTCCGGGACCACGCGCAGCCCGCCCCACTCCGGCGGGACCGGGACCTGCTCGCCCTCCGGGTAGCGGGCGGCGAGCTCGGCGTAGCGGCGGTCCAGCTCCGCGCGGGAGCCGATCACGCTGGACTGCTCGCTCGCCCAGGCGCCCAGCTGGGAGCCGTGCGGGCGGGAGCGGAAGTACGCCGCGGTCTCGTCGCGGCCGATGCGGGTCGCCGTGCCGGTGACGACCACCTGGCGGGAGATGGGGTGCCAGGGGAAGAGCAGGGACACGTACGGGTTCTCGGCGATCTCGCGGCCCTTGCGGGAGGCGTAGTTGGTGAAGAACACGAACCCCCGCCCGTCGAACTGCTTCATCAGCACCGTGCGCGAGCTGGGCCGTCCGTCGGCGGTGGCCGTCGAGACGATCATGGCGTTCGGTTCGAAGAGGTGCGAGTCCGCGGCCTGCTGGAACCACAGGGCGAACTGGTCCATCGGGGACCCGGCGAGCGTCTCCTGGTGGACGATCTCCGAGCGGTACTGCTTGCGCATCATGGCGGGGTCAATGTCCTGGTCGGTCACGCGGGCCATCCTGCCGCAGCGCGACCGGTGACGGTGTGCCGTATGTCACGCTTCCGCAGTCGGGGCGGAGCGGCCAAAATCTTGGGGCCGGTCCGAAGGTGCCCAAGCGGGTGACCATCGGCCGTGCCGGGCATCAACGGGGATGACCGCGCCGGACCGCGAGTCACGCCGGGAGCCGCGCGTGTTCGCACTATCTGAGGAGCCGCCTGATGTCCGACTTCGTACCCGGGCTCGAAGGGGTCGTCGCGTTCGAGACCGAGATCGCCGAACCGGATAAGGAAGGCGGTTCCCTCCGCTACCGCGGGGTCGACATCGAGGATCTCGTCGGGCACGTCTCCTTCGGGAACGTCTGGGGCCTGCTGGTCGACGGTGCCTTCAACCCCGGCCTGCCGGCCGCCGAGCCCTTCCCGATCCCGGTCCACTCCGGTGACATCCGCGTCGACGTCCAGTCCGCGCTGGCCATGCTCGCCCCCGTGTGGGGTCTGAAACCGCTCCTGGACATCGACGAGCAGACCGCCCGCGACGACCTGGCGCGCGCGGCCGTGATGGCGCTGTCGTACGTCGCCCAGTCCGCCCGCGGCCAGGGCCTGCCCATGGTGCCGCAGCGGGAGATCGACAAGGCCGAGTCCGTGGTCGAGCGGTTCATGATCCGCTGGCGGGGCGAGCCGGACCCGAAGCACGTCAAGGCCGTCGACGCGTACTGGACCTCCGCCGCCGAGCACGGGATGAACGCCTCCACCTTCACGGCGCGGGTGATCGCCTCGACCGGTGCGGACGTCGCCGCCGCGCTGTCCGGCGCCGTGGGCGCCATGTCGGGGCCGCTGCACGGCGGGGCGCCGTCCCGCGTGCTCGGCATGATCGAGGAGATCGAGCGCACCGGCGACGCCGTGGCGTACGTGAAGAAGGCCCTGGACAAGGGCGAGCGGCTGATGGGCTTCGGGCACCGCGTCTACCGCGCCGAGGACCCGCGCGCCCGCGTGCTGCGGCGCACCGCCAAGGAGCTGGACGCGCCGCGCTACGAGGTGGCCGCCGCACTGGAGAAGGCCGCGCTGGAGGAGCTGCACGCGCGCCGGCCCGACCGGGTGCTGGCCACCAACGTGGAGTTCTGGGCCGCGATCATGCTGGACTTCGCCGAGGTCCCGGCGCACATGTTCACGTCGATGTTCAGCTGCGCCCGTACCGCGGGCTGGTCCGCGCACATCCTGGAGCAGAAGCGCACGGGCCGCCTGGTGCGGCCGTCGGCCCGCTACACGGGGCCGGGCCGGCGCAACCCGCAGGAGATCGAGGGCTACGCGGACATCGCCGAGACCGCCTGACGGCCTCCGTCCCCTTCCACCGCGCGGCGCCGCGTCCCGCACTCCTCCGGGGCGCGGCGCCCCTGCCACGTACCGGAGCGCCCGTGCGCAAGATCCCCTACGTCGTCCTCGGCCTCAGCGCGCTGCTCTTCGCCGTGTTCGCGTTGCGGCGCAGGCTGGTGTTGCGCCGACGCGGAGTCGCGGTACCGGCCCACTGCTCCGCCGTGCAACGGCCCGCGGAGGGCGGCCCGGCCCGGCTCACGCTGCGCTACCCGACTCCCGAAGGCCGCACCCGGACCCATCTGGCCGGCGCCGGCGACTGCCCTCCGGGGACGCGGGAGGGCGACTCGGTCGAGGTGCTGTACGACCCGAGGGACCCGTCCCGGGCCGAGACCGCGCTCGCGGCCCGGACAGCGCCCTGGCAGCACTACGACCTGTTCGGGCTGATGGGGGTGTCCCTCGCGGTGACGCTGGTGTCCGCCTTCGGCTGACCGACGGGGCTCCGCCTCAGGCCAGGGTCGTGTCGATGATCCGGGACCACTGGGCGACCACGCGGGCCCGGCGGGCCGCGTCGTCGGTGAGTACGTTGGCCAGGCCCAGGCCGCGGGCCATGTCGAGGAGGCCCTGCACGGTCTCCCGTACGCCCGGCTCGGACTCGTCCGCGCCCAGCAGCTCGACGGCTATGCGGTGGGTCTCGCGGCCGACCCGGGCCTCCAGTTCGGTGACCCGGGGGCGCAGCTGCTCCTCGTTGGAGGCGGCGACCCACAGCTGGAGCGCGGCCCGGAAGAGGGTGCCCGTGTACAGGTCCACGAGGGCCTCGACCACGGCCGGGCGGGCGACCGGGCCTGCGTGGAACAGGTCGCGCAGGGCTGTGGACCGCTCCTCGGCCACGTACTCGACGGCCGCCGTGAACAGGTCCTCGCGGGTCGGGAAGTGGTGCTGGGCGGCGCCGCGCGAGACGCCGGCGCGTTCGGCGACGACGGCGACGGTGGAGCCGGCCCAGCCGTGTTCCGCCAGGCAGGACACGGCCGCCTCCAGGAGGTGGCGGCGGGTGACGCGGCTGCGCGCCTGCTTGGGGCCGGACGTGCCGGTCGCCCCGGCCCCGGCTCCGGCTCCGGTCCCGGCCCCGGCTCCGGTCCCGGACCCGGTCGCCCCCGTCGTGCCGGTCACAGTGCCCATGACGGTTCCCGGCGCTCGAAGCGGGCGGTGATGCCCTCGCGGGCCTCGGCGGAGGCGAACAGTCCCGCGGACAGCTCCGTCAGGCGGGCCCCGTCGCGCTCCAGGGCCTCGCACACGGCCGCGGCGGTCAGCGCCTTCGTCGCGGCCAGGCCCTGCGGGGAGGCCTTGCGCAGACCGGCGAGTACGGGCTCCAGGGCCTCGTCCACGTCGTCGGCGTGCAGGGTGAGCAGGCCGATCCGGGCGGCCTCGGCGGCGTCGAAGGTCTCCGCGGTGAGGAAGTAGCGGGCGGCGGCGCGCGGGTCGAGGCGCGGGAGCAGCGGGATGGAGATCACCGCGGGGGCGAGGCCCAGATGGGTCTCGGTGAAGGCGTACGAGGACTGCGGCCCGGCGGCGGCGATGTCGCAGACGCCGAGCAGGCCGAGGCCGCCGGCGCGGACGTGGCCGGTGACGCGGGCGAGGACGGGCTTGGGCAGCCCGGCGGTCTCGCGGAGCAGGGCGAGGAAGTCGGCCGGGTCGAAGGGGGACTTGAGGTCGGCGCCGGAGCAGAAGGTGGTGCCGGTGTGGGTGAGGACGACGGCCCGGACCGCCGGGTCCGCCCCGGCGGCGGCGAGGGCGGCGCGGAGGTCTGCGACGAGCTCCGCGGAGAGGGCGTTGCGGTTGGCCGGGGAGTCGAGGGTGAGGGTGGTGACGCCGGTCGCCTGGGCGGCGTGCACGAGTGGGGCCATGTCTCCTCCGGAGCGGTCTGCGGGTCCCCTGCGGGGGGGGCTTGGCGGTGTGCGGATATCCCTCGGGGAGGGTACGTCGGCGAGTCCTTGCGGTTGCCCTGCGGGGGCTTGGCGATGTCTTCTCGGCTCGCGCCGTGTGCCGGGCGCTGCCCGGACCCGCGCCTCAAACGCCGGCGGGGCTGAATGTGCCGGTTCCCTGCGGGGCTTGGCGGTGTCCGGGGGTGGGTCGGTGCCCCGCACGAGGATCTCCTCGGCTCGCGCACTTGGCAGTGGTCCAGCCGTACGGCCTGGGTTGCGCGCTCGTCCTGCGGGGACCCTCCTGCGTGTCCCCGCCCCACCGGCCGGCTTCGGCAGTGCGGGGGAAGTTCCTTCGCGTGACTGGGGCGGAGGGGAGTGGGGACGTGCCGGGGTGTCCCCGCAGGACGAGCGCGCAACCCAGGCCGATGGCCGGGACCTGCCCGCAGGCGCGAGCCGAGGAGACACCCCGGCACGGCCCCACGCACCGACCTGCACCGACAAACCCGCACCATCCAGCCCCGCCGGCGATTGAGGCGCGAGTCCGGGCAGCACCCGGAAGCTCAGCGCAGGCAAATTCAGCCTCGCCGGCGTTTGAGGCGCGGGTCCGGGCAGCGCCCGGCACACGGCGTGAGCCCCGCCCCCCTGCCGAGACATCCGCAGGGCAAGCCGTCAGTACGACTTTGGGAGGCCCAGGGTCTGGTGGGAGACGTAGTTGAGGATCATCTCGCGGCTGACCGGGGCGATCCGGGCCACGCGGGAGGCGGTGATGAGGGAGCCCAGGCCGTATTCGCGGGTGAGGCCGTTGCCGCCGAGGGTGTGGACGGACTGGTCCACCGCCCTCACGCATGCCTCCCCCGCGGCGTACTTCGCCATGTTCGCGGCCTCCCCCGCCCCCATGTCGTCGCCCGCGTCGTACAGCCGCGCGGCCTTCTGCATCATCAGGCGCGCCAGCTCCAGCTCGATGTGGGCCTGCGCGAGGGGGTGCGCCACGGCCTGGTGGGCGCCGATGGGCTCCTTCCAGACCTGGCGGGTCTTCGCGTAGTCCACGGCCTTGGCGAGGGCGTAGCGGCCCATCCCGATGGCGAAGGCGGCGGTCATGATCCGCTCGGGGTTGAGTCCGGCGAACAGCTGGAGCAGGCCCGCGTCCTCGTCGCCGACCAGCGCGTCGGCGGGCAGCCGCACGTCGTCGAGGACGAGCTCGAACTGCTTCTCCGCCGCCTGCAGTTCCATGTCGATGACCGTGCGGAGGAAGCCGGGGGTGTCGCGCGGGACGATGAAGAGGCAGGGCTTGAGGCGGCCGGACCGGGCGTCCTCGGTGCGGCCGACGACGAGGGTGGCGTCGGCGATGTCGACGCCGGAGATGAAGACCTTGCGGCCGGTGAGGACCCAGCCGTCGCCGTCGCGGCGGGCCGTGGTGGTGATCCGGTGGGAGTTGGATCCGGCGTCGGGTTCGGTGATGCCGAAGGCCATGGTGCGGCTGCCGTCGGCGAGGCCGGGGAGCCAGGCCCGCTTCTGGGCCTCGGTGCCGAAGCGGGCGATGACCGTGCCGCAGATGGCGGGCGAGACGACCATCATGAGGAGCGGGCAGCCCGCCGCGCCCAGTTCTTCGAGGACGATGGACAGTTCGGCGATGCCGCCGCCTCCGCCTCCGTACTCCTCGGGGAGGTTGACCCCGAGGTAGCCGAGCTTCGCGGCGTCGGCCCACAGCTCGTCGGGGTGTCCGCCTTCGCGGGCGACGCGGGCGAGGTACTCGCGGCCGTAGCGCTGTCCGAGGGCGGCGACGGCGGTGCGCAGGGCCGTGTGTTCGTCGGTTTCGAGGGTGGGGCTCATGGCTGCGTTTCCTCCTGGACTACGGCGAGCAGGGCGCCGAACTCGACCTGTTGGCCGGTGACGGCGTGGAGCGCGGTGAGCGTGCCGGAGGCGGGAGCGAGGATGCGGTGCTCCATCTTCATGGCCTCCAGCCAGAGCAGGGGCTGCCCGGCGGTGACGGGTTTTCCGGGGGCGAGGCCCTCGGCGATGCGGACGACGGTGCCGGGCATGGGGGCGAGCAGGGAGCCCGGTTCGGTGCGGTCCTGGGGGTCGGGGAACCGGGGGACGGGGGTGAGGGTGTGGGCGCCGAGCGCGGAGTCCACGTAGACCTCGGTGTTGTTCGAATTTCGTTTCACGTGGAACATCCGCCGGATTCCCTCGACTTCGAGGGTGACGAGGGCGGGGGTGGCGGCCAGCACCCGGATGCCCGGGTGGTCGACGAGCCGGCCGGGCCGGTAGCGGACCTCGTACTCGGTGCCGGCCGCGGTGTAGCGGCGGGTCTGCGGCTGGGAGCGGACGTTGCGCCAGCCGCCGAGGCGGGCGGCGAGGGGGGCGTCCGGTGCGGGGGCCGCTTCGGCGAGGGCCGCGGCGAGGGCGGCCGGGGTGGCGTCCGGGGCGCCCTCGGTGAGGCCGGCGAGGTGGCGCTCGTAGAAGCCGGTGTCGAGCTGCCCGGCGGTGAACTCCGGGTGGCGCAGGGACCGTACGAGGAGCTCGCGGTTGGTGGTGAGCCCGTGGATGCGGGCTCCGGCGAGGGCGTGGGCGAGGGTGCGGACGGCCTCGGCGCGCGTGGGGGCGTGGGCGACGACCTTGGCGAGCATGGGGTCGTAGTGGATGCCGACGGTGTCCCCGTCGGTGAAGCCGGTGTCGACGCGGACCTCGCCGGGGAGGGCGAGGGTGTGCAGGACTCCGGTCTGGGGGCGCCAGTCCTGGGCGGGGTCCTCGGCGTAGAGGCGGGCCTCGACGGCGTGGCCGGTGGGCTCCGGGGGTGCGGGCGCCAGCGCCTCGCCCTCGGCGATCCGCAGCTGGAGGGCCACGAGGTCGAGGCCGAAGACGGCTTCGGTGACGGGGTGTTCGACCTGGAGGCGGGTGTTCATCTCCAGGAAGTACGGGCGTCCGTCGGCGGTGACGAGGAACTCGACGGTGCCGGCGCCCTGGTAGGAGACGGCGCGGGCGGCGGCGACGGCGGCCGTGTGCAGGCTCTCGCGCAGGGCTTCGGGGAGGCCGGGTGCGGGGGCCTCCTCGATGACCTTCTGGTGGCGGCGCTGGAGGGAGCAGTCGCGGGTGCCGAGTGCCCAGACGGTGCCGTGGGCGTCGGCGAGGATCTGCACCTCGACGTGGCGGCCCCGCTCGACGTACGGCTCGGCGAACACCTCGCCGTCGCCGAAGGCCGACAGGGCCTCGGCGCGGGCCCCGTCGAGGGCTTCCCGGAGGCTGCCGAGGTCGCGGACCACGCGCATCCCGCGGCCTCCGCCCCCGGCCGCGGCCTTGAGGAGGAGGGGCAGGTCGGCGGGGGTGGCGGTGGCCGGGTCGACGGGGTCGAGGAGCGGCACGCCGGCGGCGCGCATCAGTTCCTTGGCCCGGGTCTTGGAGGCCATGGCCTCGATGGCCTCGGGGGGCGGGCCGATCCAGGTCAGGCCGGAGTCCCGGACCTCGCGGGCGAAGTCGGCGTTCTCGGAGAGGAAGCCGTAGCCGGGGTGGACGGCGTCGGCGCCGGCGGCGAGGGCGGCCTTGATGATCAGGTCGCCGCGCAGGTAGGTGTCTGCGGGGGCCGCGCCGGGCAGGCGGACGGCCGCGTCCGCGTCGCGGACGTGCAGGGCGTCGGCGTCCGGGTCGGAGTGCACGGCGACCGTGGCCAGGCCGAGGGCGCGGGCGGTGCGGAAGATCCGGACGGCGATCTCGCCCCGGTTGGCGACGAGCAGGGAGGTGATCAGCTGGGTCATGTGAGGGCTCACATCCGGAAGACGCCGAAGCCGCCACGGGCGCCCTCGACGGGGGCGTTGTGGACGGCCGACAGGCACAGGCCGAGGACGGTGCGGGTGTCGCGGGGGTCGATGACCCCGTCGTCGTACAGCCGCCCGGACAGGAACATCGGCAGGGACTCCGACTCGATCTGCGCCTCCACGAAGGCGCGCATCCCGGCGTCGGCCTCCTCGTCGTACGGCTGTCCCTTCGCGGCGGCCGACTGCCGGGAGACGATGGAGAGCACGCCGGCGAGCTGCTGGGGGCCCATGACGGCGGACTTGGCGCTGGGCCAGGCGAAGAGGAAGCGGGGCTCGTAGGCGCGGCCGCACATGCCGTAGTGGCCGGCGCCGTAGCTCGCGCCGATGAGCACGGAGAGGTGGGGGACGCGGGAGTTGGAGACCGCGTTGATCATCATCGAGCCGTGCTTGATGATGCCGCCCTGCTCGTACTCCTTGCCGACCATGTAGCCGGTGGTGTTGTGGAGGAAGACGAGCGGGATGTCGCGCTGGTTGGCGAGCTGGATGAACTGCGCGGCCTTCTGGGACTCGGCGCTGAACAGCACGCCCTGGGCGTTGGCGAGGATGCCGACCGGGTAGCCGTGCAGGGTGGCCCAGCCGGTGACGAGGCTGGTGCCGTAGAGGGGCTTGAACTCGTCGAAGTCGGAGGCGTCGACGATGCGTGCGATGACCTCGCGCGGGTCGAAGGGCGTCTTGAGGTCGGGAGGGACGATGCCGAGGAGTTCCTCGGGGTCGTGGAGGGGTTCCTCGGCCTTCGGGGGGTCCTGGTGCGGCTTGCGGTGGTTCAGGCGGGCGACGACGCGGCGGGCCCGGCGGATCGCGTCGTGCTCGTCGAGGGCGTAGTAGTCGGCGAGGCCGGAGATGCGGGCGTGCATGTCGGCCCCGCCGAGGGACTCGTCGTCGCTCTCCTCGCCGGTGGCCATCTTGACCAGGGGCGGGCCGCCGAGGAACACCTTGGAGCGGTCTTTGATCATGATGGTGTGGTCGGACATGCCGGGGATGTACGCGCCTCCGGCGGTGGAGTTGCCGAAGACGACCGCGACGGTCGGGATGCCGTCGGCCGAGAGCCGGGTGAGGTCGCGGAAGATCGCCCCGCCCGGGATGAAGATCTCCTTCTGGGAGGGCAGGTCGGCGCCGCCGGACTCCACGAGGCTGATGCAGGGGAGTCGGTTCTGCCGGGCGATCTCGTTGGCCCGCAGCGCCTTCTTCAGCGTCCAGGGGTTGCTGGCCCCGCCGCGGACCGTGGGGTCGTTGGCGGTGACCAGGCACTCGACGCCCTCGACCGTGCCGATGCCGGTGACCATGGAGGCGCCGACGGGGTAGTCGCTGCCCCAGGCGGCCAGCGGGGACAGCTCCAGGAACGGGGTGTCCGGGTCGAGGAGCAGCTCCACGCGCTCGCGGGCCAGGAGCTTGCCGCGCTGCTTGTGGCGGGCCGTGTACTTCTCGCCGCCGCCCTGCAGTGCCTTGGCGTGCTCGGCGTCGAGGGCGGCGAGGCGTTCCAGCGCGGCGGTACGGGCCTGCGCGTGCTCGGGGGCGTGCGGGTCGACGGTGGTGCGCAGGCGGGTCATGGGCCGGTCCCCTCCGGGGCGGGTACGGGGCCCTGGGCGGGCCGCAGCAGGCGGGTGGGGATGTCGAGGTGGCGGGCGCGGAGCCATTCGCCGAGGGCCTTGGCCTGGGGGTCGAACCGGTGGCCGGAGGCGACGCCGTCGCCGAGGATGCCGGTGATGGTGAAGTTCAGGGCGCGGAGGTTGGGGAGCGGGTGGCGGTGCACTGCGTGCGGGCGGGTCTCGGGGAGCAGGTGCCGGAACAGCTCCGTGGTGAGGGTGGCGTGCAGCCATTCCCAGGCTTCGTCGGACTCGACCCATACGCCGACGTTGGCGTCGCCGCCCTTGTCGCCGCTGCGGGCCCCGGCCAGTGTCCCGAGGGGGGCGCGGGTGGTGGGCCCTGCGGGCGGCTCGTCCCCCGAACCGGGGCTCCGCCCCAGACCCCGCGCCTCAAACGCCGGCGAGGCTGAAAGATCGGGGCTCCGCCCCGGACCCCGCTCCTCAAACGCCGGAGGGGCTGAAAAGACAGCCCCCGCCGGGTCCGGGGCGGAGCCCCGGGGCGGGGGGCTGGGGGCGGAGCCCACAGTTTCGGGAAGGGGCGGGGTGGGGGAAAGGCTCCGCGCAGCGGGCAGCGGGAGGCGGGTGCCGTCCGGCAGGACTGCCGTGTGGGGGACGGACTCCGCCGGGGTCAGGGTCGACGTGAAGACGCCGTACGGCTGGGCCGGGCCGGGTGGGGCGGTGACGTGGAAGCCCGGGTAGCTGCCGAGCGCCAGTTCGATCGCCGTGGACGTCAGGGCGCGGCCGACGCGGTCCGGGGACGGGTCGCGCACCACCAGCCGCAGCAGCGCGCTCGCCGTTTCCTCCGTCGCGGCGTCCTCGTGGTCCGTGCGGGACAGGGTCCAGTCGGCGGTGGCCACGCCCTCCAGGGCCTCGGCCAGCTGCGCGCGGACCAGGGCCGCCTTGGCCTCGATGTCCAGGCCGGTCAGGACGAAGACGACCTCGTTGCGCCAGCCGCCGATGCGGGTGACGCCCACCTTGAGGGTGGGCGGCGGGGGTTCGCCCTGCACTCCGGTGATGCGCACGCGGTCCGCGCCCTCGTCCGTCAGCCTGACCGTGTCCAGGCGGGCCGTGACGTCCGGGCCGAGGTAGCGCACGCCCTGGGTCTCGTAGAGGAGTTGGGCCGTGACGGTGCCGGCGGTGACGGCTCCGCCCGTGCCCGGGTGCTTGGTGATCACCGACGAGCCGTCCGCGGAGATCTCCGCGAGGGGGAAGCCCGGACGGCGGACGTCGTGCGCGGTGAAGAAGGCGTAGTTGCCGCCGGTGGCCTGGGTGCCGCACTCCAGGACGTGGCCCGCGACCACCGCCCCCGCCAGCCGGTCGTGGTCGTCCGGGGCCCAGTCGAACCACCAGGCCGCGGGGCCGCTGACCAGCGCCGCGTCCGTGACCCGGCCGGTCACGACCACGTCCGCGCCGGCTCGCAGGCAGGCCGTGATCCCGGCGCCCCCGAGGTAGGCGTTGGCGGTCAGCGCCCCGTCCTCGCCCGGTGCGAGGTCGTCGCCCTCGACGTGGGCCACGGAGACGGGGACGCCTGCCTTGGCGGCCAGGGCCCGTACCGCGTCGGCGAGTCCGGCCGGGTTGAGGCCGCCGGCGTTCGCGACGATCCGTACGCCCCGATCGTGCGCGAGCCCGAGCCCTTCCTCCAGCTGGCGCAGGAAGGTCTTGGCGTAGCCGAGGTCGGGGTTCTTCAGGCGGTCGCGGCCCAGGATCAACATGGTCAGCTCGGCCAGGTAGTCCCCGGTCACCACGTCCAGCGGGCCGCCGGTGAGCATCTCCCGCAGGGCGCTGAAGCGGTCCCCGTAGAAGCCGGAGGCGTTGCCGATGAGGAGGGGCCGGCGCGTCACCGCGAGGCCCCCGGGGCGCGGCCGGGTCCCGCCGGGCCCGCGAAGGCCTGGGCGATGTCGAGCCAGCGGTCCGCGTCGGGGCCGGCGGCGGTCAGGGCCAGGTCGGCGCGGTGGGCCCGCTGAGTGACCAGGAGGCAGAAGTCGAGCGCCGGGCCGGTGATCCTTTGCGGGGCGTCGGGCGGGCCGTAGGTCCACACCTGCGAGCCGTCGGGGGCGGTCAGTTCCACCCGGAACTCCTCGGCGGGCGCGGGCAGTCCGCGTACGGCGTAGGCGTAGTCGCGGGCCCGTACGCCGATCCGTGCCACGTGCCGCAGCCGCGCGGTCGGGGTGCGGCGCACGCCGAGTGCGTCGGCGACGTCCTGGCCGTGCGCCCAGGTCTCCATCAGCCGGGCACTGGCCATCGAGGCGGCCTTCATCGGCGGCCCGTACCAGGGGAAGCGGGTGTCGGGCGAGGCCGCGGCGAGTGCCTCGTCGAGGGCGCCGCGCGTGGCCCGCCAGCGGGCGAGCAGCTCGGCGGGCGGCAGCGCCGCGCCTTCCTCCGCGCCCTCGTCGACGAAGGAGTCGGGAGCTTTCAGGGCCTGCTCGACCATGCCGGCGAAGCCGGTGGCGTCGGTGAGGGAGAGCAGCGAGGCCCGGTCGGTCCAGTGCAGGTGGGCGATCTGGTGGGCGACGGTCCAGCCGGGCGCGGGGGTGGGTCCGGCCCAGTCGGAGGCCGTCAACTCACCTACCAGGGCTTCGAGTTCGCGGCCCTCCTCGCGCAGATCGGCAAAGACTGCGACGGCGTCGTCGACGGCGGACGGATCGGGCACGGTGCGCTCCCCTCTCGGCGTGAGGGGAACACTGGCAGCACCCGAGAAAACAATCAAGCGTGCTTGCATGATTTTCTCGGCATGCGGCACCTTCCCGCCACGCCCGTCAATCCGACGTACAAGAAGGGGAGTTGCCGTGGGGCGCGTCGGCCGCAGGTCCGGCCGCGCGGCGGCCACCGGGAACGGAGGGGGCGATTCAGGCCGTAAGCCGGAAACTCGCGATACGTCACCGGATGTCCCGTCGATACTGGGCGTTCCGTTCCGGGGCCCGCGAGCCGGCCCCGCGAGCCGGCCTCGCGAGCCGCAGCATCCGCCACGCTCACCACTCCCCACGTTCGTGTCACTCGACGAAGACGTAGACGACAACGACGCAGAGGATGGCCCGACGTGACTCCAGCCGCCCGAACCCCCTTCTCCCTCTATCCCGAACTCGACGCGACCGCCCTCGGCGCCTTCGTCACCGCCCTGGAGAGCGGCGACGTCACCGGCCTCGCCCCCGCCCGCGCCGCCGAGGTCGCCGAAGCCCGCTCCCTCGCCGTCTTCACCCGCGGCAAGGTGACCGGCGCCGACGGGGACCTGCTCGACGCCGCGCTCTGGCGGCACACCGGCGCCCAGCCGCGCCCGGTGGTGGTCATGCCCTCGCCCTGGACCAGCCTGGGCTGGCTCACGTACGCCGTCCAGGCCACCCGCTTCGCGGCCCGCGGCTACAACGTCCTGGCCTACTCCGCCCGCGGCTTCGCCGGCTCCGAGGGCCAGGTCGACGTGGCCGGGCCGCTCGACGTCGCCGACGGCAGCCGGGCCCTGGACCACATCATCGAGCGCAGCACCGGCCCCGTGACGAGGATCGGCTTCCTCGGGGACTCGTACGGCTCGGGCATCAGCCAGCTGGTCGCCGCGCACGACACCCGTGTCGACGCCGTGGTCGCGCTCAGCACCTGGGGCGACCTCGGGGAGGCCTTCCACGAGAACTCCACCCGCCACGTCGCGGCCGTACGGGCCCTGCTCGCGGCGGCCGCGAAGGCGCGGCTGAGCCCGCAGACCCAGAGCGTCTTCGACAACGTCCTCGCCGGCCGCGACATCCAGGGCACCTTGCGCTGGGCGGAGACCCGTTCGCCCTTCAGCCACATCAAGGAACTCAACCGCCGCCATGTGCCGGTGTTCTTCGCGCACGCCTGGCACGAGACGCTCTTCCCGGCCAACCAGACCCTGAAGATGTTCAACGAGCTGACCGGACCCAAGCGCCTCGCCGTCTCCATCGGCGACCACTCCGGCCCGGAGATGACCGGCATGCTCGGCCTGCCCAACCGGATCTGGAGCGACGCCCACCGCTGGTTCGACCACCACCTCAAGGGGACCGACAACGGCATCGGCGACGAGGGGCAGGTGCTCGGCGAGGTCATGTGGAGCAGGACCCTCGAACCCCGCCCCACCTGGCCCTCCCTCACCGAGCAGGTGCACCGGCTGCACCTGGCGGACGACGGGGAGCTCGGCGAGGAACCGCAGGCCGGCTGGACGGCGACCGTGCTGTGCGGGATGGACACCCCCGCGACCGTCGCCGACAAGATCGTCGAGTCGGGGTACGCGGAGATCGCCGGCCGCCCGAAGGTCTACCCGACCCAGGACATCGACCGCACCGTCGCCGCGGTGTGGACCGCGGACCCGGCCGCGGAGACCGTCCGGCTGCGCGGCATACCGCGGCTGCGCGTGACGTACCGGGCGGCGAACCCCGGGTCCACCTTCGTCGCGTACCTCTTCGACGTGGGGCCCGACGACGCGGCGCACCTCGTCACGCACGCCCCGTACAGCGATCTCGACTCACCGCCCGACAGCCTGATCAGCGCGGACATCGAGCTCCAGGCGACGGCGTACGACGTGCCGCGCGGCCACCGGCTGATGCTGGTGATCGACGCCCGCGACCCGTTCTACGGCGACGCCAACCTGCCGCGCGCGACGCTGGCGTTCACCTCGCCGGAGGCGACGCCGTCCTATCTGGACCTGCCGCTCGGATAGCGGGCGCACGACGGCCCGCCGCGCCTGGCCTCGCCTGGACGCCCCTGGACGCGCCTGACCTCGCCTGACCTCGCCGCACCAAGGAGCGCCGGAGAGCGCAGACTTGACGGCGGGGCCGGGTGCAGCGGGCACGCGGCCGGAGGAGTTCACGGGGGTACGTCGGTGGAGCTGAGCTCGGTGGTCATCGCGGTGGCGGGCGTCGCGGGAACCCTGGGAGGCGCGCTGCTCACCCAGCGCGGCTCCGAACGGGCGAAACGCCGGGAGATAGAACTGGTCCGCGGCCATGACGAGGTCCGCGAGAACCGCGCCCTGCGGCGCGCGTGCTACGCGGAACTCAACCGGGACGCCCGGCAGTTCACCACGGCGCTCAACCGCCACCTGCACGTCCTGCGGGAGCGCGGCGCGCACGACGCGGACGGCGAGGCGCTGGAGGAGGCGAAGAACGCCCACCGCGACCGGTATTCCGAGGCGCAGATGATCGCCCCCGACGGGGTGCTCGCGCGGGCGAAGGACGTCAACCGGGCCCTGACCGCGGTCTACGGCCAGGTCAAACGCCTCGAACGCGGCGCCCCCGAACCGGGCGAGACGATGGAGACGGCCGGCAGGGCCCAGCACGAGGTCTGGGCCCTGCTCGCCGCGATGAGGGCCGCCATGCGGGAGGACCTGGGTGTCTCCCGCACGGAGTGAGGGGCGCGGTCAGGTCGTGACGTAGGCCGCGAGGTGTTCGCCCGTGAGGGTGGAGCGGGTGGCGACGAGGTCGGCGGGGGTGCCCTCGAAGACGATCTTTCCGCCGTCGTGTCCGGCGCCGGGGCCGAGGTCGATGATCCAGTCCGCGTGCGCCATGACCGCCTGGTGGTGCTCGACGACGATGACCGACTTGCCGGATTCGACGAGCTGGTCCAGCAGGCCGAGCAGCTGCTCGACGTCGGCGAGGTGCAGGCCGTTGGTCGGCTCGTCGAGGACGTACACGCCGCCCTTGTCCGCCATGTGCGTGGCCAGCTTGAGGCGCTGGCGCTCGCCGCCGGACAGGGTGGTGAGCGGCTGGCCGAGGGTGAGGTAGCCGAGCCCCACGTCGGCGAGCCGGCGCAGGATGCGCTGCGCGGCCGGAGTCTGCGCCTCGCCCGCGGAGAAGAACTCCTCGGCCTCGGCCACCGGCATCGCGAGGACCTCGCTGATGTCGCGCCCGCCCAGGCGGTACTCCAGGACCGACGCGTCGAACCGCTTGCCCCCGCAGTCCTCGCAGGTCGTGGAGACGCCCGCCATCATCCCGAGGTCGGTGTAGATGACGCCCGCGCCGTTGCAGGTGGGGCAGGCGCCCTCGGAATTGGCGCTGAACAGCGCCGGCTTCACCCCGTTGACCTTCGCGAAGGCCTTGCGGATCGGGTCGAGCAGACCGGTGTACGTCGCCGGGTTGCTGCGGCGCGAACCCTTGATCGGGGTCTGGTCGACCGACACCACGCCCTCGCCGGAGGGGATCGACCCGTGGACGAGCGAGCTCTTGCCGGAGCCGGCCACGCCGGTGACGACGCACAGCACCCCGAGCGGGATGTCGACGTCGACGCCCCGCAGGTTGTTCGTCGTCGCGCCGCGGATCTCCAGCGTGCCGGTGGCGTCGCGCACCGTCTCCTTGACGGAGGCCCGGTCGTCGAAGTGGCGGCCGGTGACGGTGCCGCCGGCCCGCAGCTCCTCGACGGTCCCCTCGAAGCAGACGGTGCCGCCCGCGCTGCCGGCGCCGGGGCCGAGGTCGACGATGTGGTCGGCGATCGCGATCGTCTCCGGCTTGTGCTCCACGACGAGCACCGTGTTGCCCTTGTCACGCAGGCGCCGCAGCAGGCCGTTCATCCGCTGGATGTCGTGGGGGTGCAGACCCGCGGTGGGCTCGTCGAAGACGTAGGTGGTGTCGGTGAGCGAGGAGCCGAGGTGGCGGATCATCTTGACGCGCTGGGCCTCGCCGCCCGACAGCGTGCCCGACGGCCGGTCGAGCGCGAGGTAGCCGAGGCCGATCTCCACGAACGAGTCGAGGGTCTGCTGCAGCGCGGTGAGCAGCGGCGCCACCGAAGGCTCGTCGAGACCGCGGACCCAGGTCGCCAGATCGCTGATCTGCATCGCGCAGGCGTCGGCGATGCTGATCCGCTTGATCTTCGAGGAGCGGGCCCCCTCGCTGAGCCGGGTGCCCTCGCACTCGGGGCAGGTGGTGAAGGTGACCGCCCGCTCCACGAACGCCCGGATGTGCGGCTGCATCGCCTCCTTGTCCTTGGACAGGAACGACTTCTGGATCTTGGGGATCAGTCCTTCGTAGGTGAGGTTGACGCCGTTGACCTTCACCTTGACCGGCTCGCCGTAGAGGAAGGCCTGCAGCTCCTTCTTCGTGTACTTGCGGATCGGCTTGTCCGGGTCGACGAAGCCCGACTGGGCGTAGACCTGCACGGTCCACTGGCTGTCGGACTTCCAGCCGGGGATGGTGAACGCGCCCTCGGCGAGCGACTTGGAGTCGTCGTAGAGCTGGGTGAGGTCGATGTCGGAGACCGAGCCGCGGCCCTCGCAGCGCACGCACATGCCGCCGGTGCGGTTGAAGGTCGCCTTCACCGCCTTCTGCGACGCCCCGCGCTCGACGGTGATCGCGCCGCTCGCCCGGACCGAAGGGACGTTGAAGGCGTACGCGCTGGGCGGGCCGATGTGCGGCTTGCCGAGCCGGCTGAAGAGGATGCGCAGCATCGCGTTGGCGTCGGTGGCGGTGCCGACCGTGGAGCGGGGGTCGGCTCCCATCCGCTGCTGGTCGACGATGATCGCCGTCGTCAGCCCCTCCATGACGTCGACCTCGGGCCGGCCCAGCGTCGGCATGAAGCCCTGGACGAACGCGCTGTAGGTCTCGTTGATCAGCCGCTGCGACTCGGCGGCGATGGTGTCGAACACCAGCGAGCTCTTGCCCGAACCGGAGACCCCGGTGAACACCGTCAGCCGGCGCTTCGGGATCTCGATGCTGACGTCCTTGAGGTTGTTGACGCGCGCGCCGTGCACGCGGATCAGGTCGTGGGTGTCGGCAGCGTGCGGCTCGGGCGCCTGCGTGCCCGTCCTCTTGGCCTTGCTCATCGTGTCTCCATCTGTGGGGCGGTCCGCCTCGGCGCTCACCGCCGGCGTCGCCCGGATCGGTCCGGGCCGCCCCGAGCCGTACGTCTGATGTCTGGTGTCTGGTAGCTGGTGTCTGGTGTCTGGTTCGGATCGTCTGCGCGGGTGCGGTCGCAGCGGCGGCCCGGTCCACGTCCGTGGGCCGGGCCTCTGCCGCGCGCGGTGCCTACCGCTTGCGCGGCTGGTTGAAACGCAGCATGTTGCCCGCGGGGTCGCGGAAGGCGCAGTCGCGGACGCCGTAGGGCTGGTCGATCGGCTCCTGCAGCACCTCGCCGCCGGCGGCGCGGATGCGTTCGAAGGTGGCGTCGACGTCGTCGGTGGAGAAGATCACCCCGCGCAGCAGGCCCTTGGCCAGCAGTTCCGCCATCGCCTGACGGTCGGACGGCGAGGCGTTGGGGTCGGCGAGCGGCGGTTCGAGGACGATCTCGACGTCCGGCTGCCCCGGCGACCCCACGGTCACCCAGCGCATCCCCTCGAACCCGACGTCGTTGCGCACCTCCAGGCCGAGGACGTCGCGGTAGAAGGCGAGCGCCTTGTCATGGTCGTCGACTGCGATGAAGCACTGTGCGAGCTTGATGTTCATGCCTTCGACGCTACGAGGCGACGCCGGTTTCCGCTCCTCCGTTCCTGACCGGTCTGGTGAAGATCTTGGCGACGCACGCCGGTATCGCGGCGCCGGCGTCGTGGCGGCGGGCCCGGTAGACGCTGGGGCTCTCGCCGACGAGCTCGGTGAAGCGGGTGCTGAACGACCCCAGCGAGGTGCAGCCGACCGCGAAGCAGACGTCGGTCACGCTCATGTCGCCCCGGCGCAGCAGCGCCTTCGCCCGCTCGACGCGGCGGGTCATCAGGTAGCTGTACGGCGTCTCCCCGTAGGCGGCCCGGAAACTGCGGGAGAAGTGCCCGGGCGACATGAGGGCGACGCTCGCCAGCGCGGGAACGTTCAGGGGCTGTGCGTAGTCGCGGTCCATCACGTCCCGGGCACGGCGCAGCCGTACCAGGTCCTCCAAGGTCATGCGCCCAGCATCCCACGGCGTCCGGGCGTGCCCTGTGGGCCGGCCGCCCGCCGAGGCGTCGACGAACTCGACGACCCCGGCGGACCTCGACGACCTCGACGACCTCGACGACCTCGGCGGATCTCGGCGGGCGGCTCTCGCGGTCAGTCCGCGGGCCGGTCCGCCCGGCGGGCGCGCTGCGCCTCGCGGCTGACCGCCCAGCCGTCCGCGACCGGGCCCACGTGCCCGAGCTTGTCGGGGTTGGCCACCGAGCGGATCGCCTGGATCCGTCCGTCGAGGATGTCGAGCGCCAGGGTGTTGATGACCTTGCCGTCCCGGTCGCGGAAGACCGCACCCGGCTGCCCGTTGACCTCGTGCGGTTCCACCGCGCCGCCGATCCGGACGAACGGCGTGACGATCGCGGCCAGCAGCCGGGCCACCTTCTCGGCGCCGAAGACGCCCGTCCCCCACTGCGGGGCCTTGCCGCCGCTGTCCCCGACCATCGCCACATCCGCGGCGAGCAGCTCCCGCAGCCCGTCGACGTCCCCCTCGCTGAAGGCGTCGAAGAACCGTCCGGCGAGTTCCTCGCGCTCCCTGCGGTCCGCGTCGAACCGGGGCCGGCCCGCCTCCATGTGGCGCCGCGCCCGCACCGCGAGCTGGCGGCACGCCGCCTCCGTGCGGCCCACGGCCGACGCGACCTCGGGGAATCCGTACCCGAACACCTCGCGCAGCACGAAGACCGCCCGTTCGAGCGGGCTGAGCCGCTCCAGCAGCAACAGGGCCGCCATCGACACCGAGTCGGCCAGCTCCGCCGACCGCGCCGGGTCCTCGTAGGGGTCGGTCAGCAGCGGCTCGGGGAACCACGGCCCGACGTACTCCTCCCGCCGGACGCGGGCCGAGCGCAGCACGTCGATCGATATCCGGGTCACGACGGCCGAGAGGAACGCCTTGGTCGACGCCGGCTGCGTCGGGGTGCCCGCGAAGCGCAGCCAGGCCTCCTGGACCGCGTCCTCGGCCTCGCTCACGCTGCCCAGGATCCGGTACGCGATCGAGAACAGCAGCGGCCGCAGCTCCTCGAACTCCTCGGTCCGGGTCATGCCAGCTCCTCCTTGAATCCCTGGCGCCAGGACGGGTGGCGCAGCTCCCAGCCGAGTTCCCGCTTGGCCTTGGCGTTGGAGAAGCCGCGGCCCTCGGTCATCATCGTCACCGCCGCCTCCCGGGCCAGCAGCCGGGCCAGCCACGCCGGGACCCGCATCGGCCGCTTCGCCCCCGCGCACTCCGCGAGGTACGGCAACCACGCGCCGGCCGGCGCCGGTTCGTCGTCGACGATGTTGAACACGCCCTGGACCCGCTGCTCCACGGCCAGGACCGTGGCGCTCGCCGCGTCGTCGAGGTGCACCCACGAGAAGTGGCCGGCGCCGCCCCCGACCAGCGGGAACTGCCGCTTGCGCACGAGCTCGACCTGGTCGTCGGTGGCACCCGGCCCGTAGAGCCCGCCGTAGCGCAGGACCGCCCCACCGGCCTTGACGACGACGTCCTCCACGTACCGGACCGCCTCCGCCCCCTGCCGGGCGCCCGCCGGGCCCGGGTCCAGCGGGTCCTCCTCGGTCTTGACCCAACCGCCCTCGCGGATGCCGTTCCACGAGGCGTAGCCCTGCGCGACGACGTGGGACACGCCGGTCGCCCCGGCCGCGGCCAGCAGGTGGTCGGTGCCCTCGCGGCGCAGCCGGATCGTGGTGGCGAACCACCGGTCGGGGTGCTTCATGTCGGGCTTGCCCGCGTGCGCCGGGGAGATCGCGGTCATCTGGTGCACGATCGCGTCCGGCCGCGCCGCGGCCACCGCCTCACCGACCGCCATCGCGTCCAGCCCGTCCATCACGACGCCGTCCGCGCCCAGCTCGGCCAGCAGGCCCAGCTTGGCCGCGCTCGTCGTCGTGGCCGTCACCTGGTGCCCCCGTGCCACGAGCTGCGGCACCAGCCGCCGTCCCAGGACCCCGGTCCCACCCGCCACGAATACCCGCATGATCGTCACCTTCCCGTGTGCGGAGCGTGTCTCCGCACACGGGACGAGACAGCCCGGCCGTCTGTGACACGGCCGGGCAGGAAGTGACCGTGGCCGGGCAGGAAGCGACCGTGGCCGCCGTTGCGGGCGCTGTCAGCAGACCTGGCCCGGGCCCGCCTGGGCCGTCGCGCGCAGGAGGTCGCGGACCAGGGTGAAGTCCATGGTGTCCGGGCGGCGGAAGCGCAGGCAGGCCTTGCCCATGTCGTGGGCGGCCAGGCGGTCCGTGAAGGCGTCCCGTACGTCCGTGCGCATCAGGTAGAAGGAGATGTACTGCTTCTGGTTCGCCCAGGCGATCTCCCCCTCGGTCTCCCCCGGCCGCACGTACACGGGCATCCCGTACGCGATGGTCTCCTCGAAGCCCGTCAGTTCCGCGAGGCACAGCTCCCGCAGTCGGACGAGGGCCGGGCGGCGGGCCTCGGGGACCCCGGCCAGGTAGGTGACGACGTCCATCAGGGGGCCTGCTTCCGGATCTGGGAACGGACCGCGCCCATGCTGGCCGCGATCACGAGGGCGATGGCCAGGGCGTCCAGTGCGGACATGGCCTGGTTCAGGACGAGGAAGCCCGCGGTGGCGGCGATGGCCGGCTCCAGGCTCATCAGGATCGCGAAGGTCGGGGCCGGCATCCGCCGCAGGGCGAGCATTTCCAGCGTGTAGGGCAGCACGGAGGACAGTACGGCGACCCCGAGGCCCAGCGCGAGGGTGCTCGGCACCAGCAGGTCCGAGCCGGCCTCGATGACGCCGAGCGGCAGCGAGAGGACCGCGGCCACCGCCATCGCCAGGGCCAGGCCGTCGGCCTGCGGGAAGCGGCGGCCGGTGCGCGCGCTGAAGACGATGTACGCCGCCCACATCGCGCCCGCCCCGAGTGCGAAGGCCGCGCCCAGCGGGTCGAGGGAGCCGAAACCGAGGCCGCCCCCGCCGTGCCCGGAGAGCAGGACCACGCCGCCGAGGGCGAGGCCGGCCCAGAGCACGTTCACCAGGCGCCGGGAGACGATGACGGACAGGGCGAGCGGCCCGAGGACCTCCAGGGTGACGGCCGGACCGAGCGGGATCCGGTCGATGGCCTGGTAGAAGAGCCCGTTCATCCCGGCGAGGGCGACGCCGAAGGCGAGCACCGTGCCCCAGTCGGAGCGGGAGTAGCCGCGGACCGTGGGGCGGCACAGGAGCAGCAGCACGAGCGCGGCGGCCGCGAGGCGCAGCGTGACGACGCCCGCCGCGCCGGCCCTCGGCATGATCATGACCGCGAGGGCGGCGCCGAACTGCACCGAGATCCCCGCCGAGATCACCAGCGCGACCGGACCGAGGCCGCGGCCGCGGTCCTGGGCGGGCGGCGGGGCCGACGCGGAAGCCGACGCGGAAGCCGGGGCGGAAGCCGGGGCGGAAGCCGGGGCGGAGGCCGGGGCAGCGCCGGATGTGGCGTCGCGGCCGCCGGTGGCGGCGGCCGGAGCGGGGGACGAGGAGGGGGCGGGCATATATCCAGATTAAGGGGTTCGTAAGGAGTGTTGCCGCAGGTCTTGCCTTACAGGCCCTCGGCCAGGAGTTCCGCCAGGTGGCGGGCCCGGACTCCGCCCAGCTGGGCGATCTGGGTCCGGCACGAGAATCCGTCCGCCTGGACCAGGGCGTCCGGCCCGGCCGCGCGCAGGGACGGGAGCAGCTGCTCCTCCGCGCAGGCCACCGAGACCTCGTGATGGCCCGGCTCGAAGCCGAAGTTCCCCGCCAGGCCGCAGCAGCCGCCGCTGAGCTCGCCCATGAGACCGGCGCGCTCGCGCAGCCGCCGGTCCGCCGCGTCGCCGAGGACCGCGTGCTGGTGGCAGTGGGTCTGGCCGGCCACCGCCCGGTCGAGGCGGGGTGGCTGCCAGGCGGGGGCGTACTCCTCCAGGGTCTCGGCGAAGGTGCGGACGGCTGCCGCGAGGCGGGCCGCGCGGGGGTCGTCGGGGAGGAGGGCGGGGAGGTCCGTGCGGAGGGCCGCGGCGCAGCTGGGTTCGAGGACGAGGACGGGCGTGCGGAGGTCTCCGACGGTGTTCAGGGTGCGGTGGAGGACCGTGCGGGCGCGGTCCAGGCGGCCGGTGGAGAGGTAGGTCAGGCCGCAGCAGACCTTGCCCCGGCCCCCGCGGGGGACGTCGACGGTCAGGCCGGCCGCCCGGAGCACGCGGACCGCTGCGCGGGCGGTCTCGGGGGCGAGGTACTCCGTGAAGGTGTCCGGCCAGAGGGTGACGGTGGGGGTGGCCGTGGGGGTGGTGCCCTGCGGGCCGCTTCCGGGCTCTGCCCGGACCCGCGCCTCAAACGCCGGCGAGGCTGAAATATGCCCGGGCCCCGCGGCAGGGTGCGGCGAAGCTGAAATATGCCCGGGCCCGGCGCCAAGGTGCGGCGAAGCTGAAATATGCCCGGGCCCGGCGCCAAGGTGCGGCGAGGCTGAAATATGCCCCGGCCCGGCGCCAAGGTGCGGCGGCGCGCCGTGGGTCTGCCACCAGCGGGTGAACGTTTGTGGGGCCAGGGGTGGGAGGGGGCGTTCGCGGGTCAGGCCCGGGAGGGGGAGGTGGCGGGACGCCGCGTTGACCGGCCGGGTCATCCGCAGCGCGGCGATCAGGCGCAGCCAGTCCGGCAGGCCGCCCAGGGTGTAGTGGGCGAGCGGGCGGATGCGGCCCGCCCAGTGGCGGTGCAGGAACTCCGACTTGTACGAGGCCATGTCCACGCCCACCGGGCAGTCGCTGCGACACCCCTTGCAGCCCAGGCACAGGTCCAGCGCCTCGGCGACCTCCTTCGAGCGCCAGCCGTCCCGCACGATCTCGCCCGCCAGCATCTCGTGCAGCAGCCGGGCCCGGCCGCGCGTGGAGTGCTGTTCCTCCCCCGTGACCCGGTACGACGGGCACATCACCCCCGGCCCGCCGCTCCCGCCCGCGCCCGTAGCCCCGTCCACGGACCGGCATTTCGCGACGCCGACGCACCGCGCGACCTCGCCCGCGAAGGTGGTGGCCGGCAGCACCGCGAAGCGGAGGTTCTCGTCCAGCCGGGCCGGCCGGACGAGCATCCCCGGGTTCATGCCGCCCGCCGGGTCCCACACGTCCTTGTACGCGCCGAAGAGCCGGATCACCTGCGGCCCGTACATCTTCGGCAGCAGCTCGGCCCGCGCCTGGCCGTCGCCGTGCTCCCCCGACAGGGACCCGCCGTGCGCCACGACCAGGTCGGCCAGGTCGGCGGAGAAGGTGCGGAAGCGGGCCACGCCGTCCGCCGAGACGAGGTCGAAGTCGATCCGTACGTGGACGCATCCCTCGCCGAAGTGCCCGTACGGCGTCCCGTGCAGCCCGTGCTGCGCCAGCAGCGCGCGGAACTCCCGCAGGTACGCGCCCAGCCGGGCCGGCGGCACCGCGCAGTCCTCCCATCCCGGCCAGGCCATCCCCCCTCCCGGCATCCGGGTCGCCGTGCCCGCCGCGTCCTCGCGGATCCGCCACAGCGCCCGCTGCGCCTCCGGGTCCGTGACCACCACCGCGTCGAGCGCGTCGGCGGCCCGTACGAGCGACCGCGCGCCGCCCTCGTCGCGCATCTCCACAAACAGCCAGGCCCGGCCGCGCGGCAGCCCGGCGCGGGCGGCCGCGTCCCCGACCAGGTCCTCGGCCATCCCCTCCACGGTCAGCGGCCTGTACGGCAGCAGGCCCGCGGCCGCGTCCGCCGCCACGCCCTCGTCCGCGTACCCGAGCACGGCCAGGGCCGGTGCGCGCGGCAGCTCCACCAGGCGCACCACCGCCTCCGTCACCACCCCGAGCGTGCCCTCGCTGCCGCAGAACGCCCGTGCCAGCTGCACCCCGCGCTCGGGCAGCAGCGCGTCCAGGCCGCCGTAGCCCGAGATGCGCCGCGAGAAGTCGGGCGGCATCCCGGTCCGCAGCAGGCCCAGGTGCCCGGCGACCAGTTCGGGCAGGCCCGCGGGGGCGCCCGCCCAGCCGGTGGAGATCCGGTGCGAGGTGCCCCCGTACGCGGTCACCGCCAGCTCGGCCACGTTGTCCGCGGTGGTGCCCCAGGCCACCGAGTGGGCTCCGCACGCGTTGTTGCCGATCATGCCGCCGAGGGTGCAGCGGGAGTGCGTGGAGGGGTCCGGTCCGAAGGTCAGGCCGTACGGGCGCACCGCGTCCCGCAGCCGGTCGAGGACCAGCCCCGGCTGTACGACGGCGGTGCGGGCGGCCGGGTCCACGGACACCAGGGCGTTCATGTGCCGGGTGAGGTCGAGGACGACCCCGGTCCCGGTGGCCTGCCCGGCGATGGAGGTGCCGCCGCCGCGCGGGACGACCGGGACGCCGGCCTCGGCGCACACGCGCAGCGCGGCCGCCACGTCCTCGGCGTCGCGCGGGGCGACCACGCCCACGGGGACGCGGCGGTAGTTCGAGGCGTCCATGGTCACGAGGGCCCGCGCCGCGGCGCTGAAGTCCACCGCCCCGCGCAGCTCCGCCCGCAATGTCCGCTCGACTTCCCCGGGTGACGTCACGGCGCCCAGCCTGCCACCGTTCCGGTGCGTCTCATCGGGTGGACGCGCTTCCAAGGCGCGGACCTGGACCCGATACGCTCCGCTCGTGGCTGAGATCCAGATTCCCGCTGACATCAAGCCCGCCGACGGACGCTTCGGCGCGGGCCCCTCCAAGGTGCGGACCGAGGCGCTGGACGCCCTCGCCGCCACCGGTACCTCCCTGCTCGGAACCTCACACCGCCAGGCTCCGGTCAAGAACCTGGTCGGCTCGGTCCGCCAGGGCATCCGGGACCTCTTCTCCCTCCCCGAGGGCTACGAGGTGATCCTGGGCAACGGCGGCTCCACCGCCTTCTGGGACATCGCGACCGCCGGTCTGATCGAGCGGAAGTCCCAGCACCTCACCTTCGGCGAGTTCTCCTCGAAGTTCGCCAAGGCCGCGAAGCTCGCGCCGTGGCTGGACGAGCCGTCCGTGATCTCCTCCGAGCCGGGCACGCACCCCGAGCCGGTGGCCGAGGCGGGCGTGGACGTGTACGCGTACACCCACAACGAGACCTCGACGGGTGTCGCGGCGCCCGTCAAGCGCGTCGCGGGCGCGGACGCGGGGTCCCTCGTTCTGGTGGACGCGACCTCGGGCGCCGGCGGTCTGCCGGTGGACATCACCGAGACCGACGTCTACTACTTCGCCCCGCAGAAGTCCTTCGCCTCGGACGGCGGCCTGTGGCTGGCGGCGTTCTCCCCGGCGGCCCTGGAGCGCGCCGCGCGCGTGCACGCCTCCGGCAGCCGGCACATCCCGGAGTTCTTCTCGCTGCCGACGGCGATCGACAACTCGCTGAAGAACCAGACGTACAACACCCCGGCGCTGTCCACCCTCTTCCTGCTGGACCAGCAGCTGGAGTGGATGAACAGCCAGGGCGGTCTGGAGTTCACCACCGGCCGTACGGCGGCCAGCGCGCGCAACCTGTACGGCTGGGCGGAGGCGTCCAAGTACGCGACCCCGTTCGTCGTGGACGCCGACAAGCGCTCCGCCGTCATCGGCACGATCGACTTCTCGGACGACATCGACGCGGCGGCCGTCGCCAAGGTGCTGCGCGCCAACGGGATCGTGGACACCGAGCCGTACCGCAAGCTCGGCCGCAACCAGCTGCGCATCGCGATGTTCCCGGCGATCGACCCGGCGGACGTGCAGGCGCTGACCGCCTGCATCGACTACGTGATCGAGAAGCTCTAAGGACCGGCCGCGGAGCCCCCGGTGACCTCGTGTCGCCGGGGGCTCCGTCGTGTTCGCCCACCTCACGGGGAGGGTGTGGTCCCGTACGCGCTACCTTGCAGGAGTCCGGGTACGGCAATTCTTGGAGGCAGCGGCGTGAGCGTGCGAGTGACGGCGGCCCAGAGCGGTGTGGACCCCTTCGGCACGGCCCGGCTGCGGCGCGGGGTGCTCGACGCCTGGGGTGCGGGACCGGCCCGTTTCCGCGAGGACGCCAACGCCGAGGAGGACCTCGCGCTCGGCGGCTACCGGGACCGGCTCGTCGTCGAGCTGGCGCAGAACGCCGCCGACGCCGCGGCCCGGGCCAAGGTGCCCGGCCGGCTGCGGCTCACCCTGCACGAGGGCGAGAACGGGCACGCGCTGCTGGCCGTCGCCAACACCGGTGCCCCGCTGGACGCGACGGGCGTGGAGTCGCTGAGCACCCTGCGCGCCTCCGCCAAGCGGGAGTCCGCCGGCGACAGCGTCGGCCGCTTCGGCGTCGGCTTCGCGGCCGTCCTCGCCGTCACCGACGAGCCCGCGGTGCTCGGCCGGCACGGCGGTGTCCGCTGGTCCCTGGCCGAGGCCCGCGAGCTGGCCCGGGAGGCCGCCGTCGGCAGCCCCGGCCTCGGCGACGAGCTGCGCCGCCGCGACGGGCACGTCCCGCTGCTGCGGCTCCCGTTGCCCGCCGAGGGCACCGCGCCCGAGGGCTACGACACCGTCGTGGTCCTCCCGCTGCGCGACGCCGCCGCCGAGGATCTGGCGGAGCGGCTGCTGGCGGCCATCGACGACGCGCTGCTGCTCACCCTGCCGGGGCTGCGGGAGGTCGTCGTGGAGACCCAGGCCGGGGGCACCCGCACGCTGCAGCGCCGCGAGGAGGGCCCGTACACCGTCATCGAGGACACCACGGCGGCCGGCACGGGCACGAACCGCTGGCGCACCGTGCGCCACGGCGGCCCCATCGAGCGGGCGCTGCTCGCCGACCGGCCCGTGGAGGAGCGGCTGCGTCCCGCCTGGGCGGTGTCCTGGGCCGTGCCCGTCGACGCCGAGGGCGCGCCGATGCGCCCGGTCACCGCGCCGGTCGTGCACGCGCCGACGCCGACCGACGAGCCGCTGGGCATCCCCGCGCTGCTCATCGCGACCCTGCCGCTGGACACCACCCGCCGGCACCCCGCACCCGGACCGCTGACCGACTTCCTCGTGGAGCGCGCGGCCGACGCGTACGCCGAACTCCTCGGCGCCTGGGACCCGGTGACCACCGCCCTCGTGGACCTGGTCCCCGGCCCGCTCGGCAAGGGCGAGCTGGACGGGGCCCTGCGCGGCGCGATCCTGCGGCGGCTCCCCCGTACGGCCTTCCTCGAACCGGCCGCGCCGCCCGAGCACGCGGAGGAGCGCAGCGCCCTGCGCCCCTTCGAGGCCGAGGTGGTGGAGGGCGCGGGGACCGACACCGTACGCGTCCTCGCCGAGGTCCTGCCGACGCTGCTGCCGGCGGGCCTGGAGCGCCGCGCCGAGCTGCGCACCCTGGGCGTGGGCCGGCTCCCGCTGGGCGACGCCATCGAGCGGATCGCGGGCATCGAGCGGACCCCCGACTGGTGGCACCGCCTCTACGACTCCCTCGCCGGCGTGGACCCCGACCGGCTGTCCGGGCTGCCCGTGCCGCTCGCCGACGGCCGTACCGCGATCGGCCCGCGGCACATCCTGCTGCCCTCCGTGGAGACGCCCGCGGACCTGGCCCGCCTGGGGCTCAAGGTGGCCCACCCGGACGCGGCCCACCCGCTGCTGGAGAAGCTCGGCGCACTGCCGGCCACGGCGCGGGCCGTCCTGACGACCCCGCAGGTGCGGGCCGCCGTCGCCGGCTCCCTCGACGCCGGGGAGATCTGGGACGAGGACGCGGACGCCCTGGACGCCGACGAGCTGGCCGAGGTGGTCCTCGGGCTGGTCCGGGACGCGGACCTGGCGCCGGGCGACGAGCCGTGGCTGGGTGCGCTGGCCCTCCCGGACGAGGACGGGGAACTGACCCCGGCGGGCGAACTGCTGCTGCCGGGCTCGCCGCTCGCCTCGGTCATCCGCGAGGACGAGGTCCCGTACGTGGACGTCGACCTGGCGCAGCGGTGGGGCGAGGGCCCGCTGACCGCCTGCGGGGTGCTGGCGACCTTCCAGCTGGTGCGAGCCACCGACGTGGTCCTGGACCCGGACGAACTGGAGCCCCGCGAGGGGGACTTCGCCGAGCCCGACGACGCGGGGCTGCTGGACGCGGTCGACGTGTGGTGCGAGGACGTGCTGGACCAGCTGCCGGACACCCCCGTCCCGCCGGTGGCGACCGAGCTGGTCGCCGTCCGCGACCTCGACCTGGTCGACGACGACTGCTGGCCGCAGGCCCTGGCGATGCTCGCGCAGCCGCCGCTGCGAGACGCGCTGACCCAGCCCGTGCGCATCCTGCTGCCGGACGGCACCACGCAGTCGGTGCGCCCGTACACCGCCTGGTGGCTGCGCGACCACCCGGTGCTCGACGGCCGCCGCCCGGCGGGTCTGCGCGCGGCGGGCGGCGACCCGCTGCTGGCGGGCCTGTACACCTCGGCGGACGCCACGGGCTTTGAGGACGAGCAGGTCCTGCGGGCCCTGGGCGTACGGACCACCGTGCCGGCCCTGCTGGACGAGCCCGGCGGCGCGGCCGAGCTGCTGGGCCGTCTCGCGGACCCGGAGCGCGAGGTGACGGGCCGCCAGCTGCACGGCCTGTACGGCGCGCTGGCCGATCTGGACCCGGAGCAGGTCACGCTCCCGGACGAGCTGCGCGCGGTGGTGGACGGCGAGGTCCTCGTGGTGGACGCGGCCGACGCCGTGATCGCGGACGCCCCGGACCTGCTGCCCCTGACGGCGGGGCTGCCGCTGCTGCCGGTCCCCCCGTCCCGTGCGGCGGACCTCGCGGAGCTGCTGCAGGTGCGCCGGCTCTCGGAGACGGTCCCGGCGGAGGTGACGACGCCGGGCGAGGAGCACGAGGTCCCGGAGTCGGTGCGCGCCCTGCTGGGCCCGGCCACGCCGGCGACGTACGTCGAGCACGAGGAGCTGGTCGCGGGCGGCACCGAGCTCGACTGGCGCCGCACCCCCGACGGCACCCTCCACGCATCCACGCTGGAGGGCGTGGCGGCCGGCCTCGCCTGGTCGGCGGGCCAGTGGCCGCGCCGCTTCGAGGTGGCGGCCCTGCTGGAGGACCCGTCCCGCACGGCGGAACTGGCGCGGGACCGCTGGTTCGACTAGGAGGCGTCCGAGGGCGTGGCGTCCAGCGGGAGCAGGGCCGGGCGCTTCGCGGTGCGGCCGTCTCCGGAGGAGCGGCCGCGCAGGCGGCGGCCCAGCCAGGGGCCGAGGAACGCGGCCGCCCAGCGCAGTTCGGCCGCCAGGGCCGAACCGCCCGTGGCGGCTGCCCGCGGCGGCAGCGCGTGGGTCCAGCTGTCGTCGCTGCCGGGCAGGCCGATGGCGTGGGCGAGGGCCGCGGCGATCCGTTCGTGGCCGAGAGAGCTGGCGTGGAGCCGGTCCTCGGTCCACATCCGGGGGTCGGCGACGGCGGCCGGCCGGGCGGTCTCGGCGACCGTGACCCCGTGCCGGGCGGCCGCGGCGCGGATCCGGTCGTTGAGGTCGGCGATGCGGGCCCCGACGGGCCGGGCCAGGGGCACCACCTTGCCCAGGTCGGGGAAGGTCACGGTCACCACGTGCGCCCCGGCGGCCGTGAGCGCGGCGAACATCTCCTCCAGGTGCCCGGCGACCTCCTCTGCGTCGAACCGCGGCCGGAGCATGTCGTTGACCCCGGCGACGACGGTGGCCACGTCGGGGCGCAGGGCCAGGGCGGGGCCCAGCTGTTCGGCGCGGACCTGGCCGGCGAGCCGTCCCCGGACGGCCAGATTGGCGTACTGGAGGCCGGGGTTGACGGCCGCGAGGTGCCCGGCGAACCGGTCGGCGAAGCCGCGCAGGCCCACCGTGTCGTCCCCGTCTCCGAGGCCCTCGGTCTGGCTGTCTCCCAGCGCGACGTAGCGCAGGTACTCACCGTTCGGCACGGTTCTTCTGCCTTTCCCTGAGGATCGCCGCGCTCCGGCGGCACCAGTCCCGGTGACCCTGCTCGAAGGCCAGGCCGCGCAGGCAGGTCAGGTACCCGCCGATCCGCTCGCCCCGGAGCAGGAACTCGTCCTCGTCCAGGTCGCCGCGCATCTTGCGCGCCACCTTGCCGAGGAGTTCGATCTTGGCGTCGGCGGCGGACGCCCGTTCTTCGAGCTGTTCGATCACCGACGCGGTGCCGATCCGGTCGGCGGTCTGGACCTTGACCAGGAGGTCGTCACGGATGACCAGGGGCTTGGACGCGGCCGCCGCGAAGGCCTCCAGCTCGTCGCGTCCGGCGTCGGTGACCTGGAACAGGCGCTTGTTGGGCCGCCCCTCCTGGACCACCTGGCGGCCCTCGACCAGCCCTTCCTTCTCCAGCTTGGCCAGCTCGGCGTACAGCTGCTGGGGGGAGGCGTGCCAGAAGTTGGCGACGCCGATGCCGAAGGACTTCGCCAGTTCGTATCCGCTGTACTCGGCGTCCAGCAGCGCCGCCAGTACGGCATGTCGCAAGGCCATTGCGGCAGCCCCTTCCCTTTGCCCGTCCGTCCCTGCATCCTACTCATGAATATGACTAGTCAATTCCTTGAGTATGAGGAGGGGCCGTGGAGCCTGTCATGGGAACCGCCGAACGCTTCCGCACCGCCGTGGAGAAGCGCGATCTCTCCGCACTGGAGGACCTGTTCACCGAGGACATCCGGCTCTACAGCCCGGTGAAGTTCACCCCGTTCGAGGGCAGGCCCATGGTCCTGGGGCTCTTCGGGGTCCTGCTGCGCGTCTTCGAGGACCTGCGCTACATCGGACGCTTCGAGGGCGCGGCCGAGACCAGCACCGACGGCGAGCAGGCCCCGGCGGTGATCCTGCCCTTCCGGGCCACCGTGGACGGCAAGCAGATCCACGGCATCGACCAGCTCCAGTTCGACGAGACGGGCCGGGTCAAGGAGTTCACGGTCATGGTCCGCCCCCAGTCCGCCGTCCACGCCCTGGGCCAGGCGGTCCTCGCCGGCCTGGTCGCCGACGGCCTCGCCTAGTACTCGGCCCCGTCCAGGCCGCTTCTTTTGGATCAGGCCGGTGATCCCGCGGCGTCCGGTGCCGTGCACCGCAAGGCAAAGGGTCGTACTTCGCGCCGGACGGCGAGCGGCACGGCGTCGGGGTCCAGGCCTGCGGGGGCGCTACTGGAGCCAGCCGCGCTGGGCCGCCTTCAGCCCGGCCTCGAACCGGCTCGATGCGTCCAGGCGTTCCATGAGCCCCGCCATCTGCCGCCGCACACTGCGGGCCGAGATGCCGAGCCGCCGCCCCGCGACCTCGTCGGTGAGGCCGGACGCGAGCAGCGTGAGCAGTTCCTGCTCGGACGTACTGAGACCGGTGCGGGCGTCCTTGGAGCGGTCGGCACCGAGCGGGACCGCGGAGTGCCACGTCTGCTCGAACAGGGCGACCAGGGAGGCGACGACCCCGGCTTCGCTGATGCAGATCGCGCCGCGCTTCGTGTCGGCCGGGTCGATCGGCACGACGGCGACCCGGCGGTCGAAGACGAGCATGCGCGGCGGGAGCGTCGGACAGGTGCGCACCATGCCGCCGCGCCCGGTCATCCACCGCGCGTACGCGAGGGTGGCGGGGTCGTACCGCACACTGTCCTGGTAGAGCGTCAGCATGGAGATTCCCCTGCCCAGGGCCGCATCGTCCAGGGGTCTGGAGGCATCGAGGCTGGCCTGCGACTGGGCTCCGCCGGGCATCACCGCGAGGCACTCGCCGGACATCTCCCGCGCGAGGCCCTCCAGTCGCGCCTGGATGGCGTCGAGGCCGACCAGGCGCTCGCTGGTCGCGGTCCGGGTGGCCGGCCGGAGGTCGGCGTACTCGGCGATCGCCCGCGCGGCGGCGGCCTTGCCGAGTTCGAGGTCCTGCCGCCGGCGCAGGAGCTCCTCCTCCTGGCGTCGCAGGAGCAGATCCAGGCCGAGCTCAGGGCTGACCGGCCGCATCTCGCCCATGACGTCCCGGGAGGCGCGCAGCAGCCTGAGGTCGGCGAGCTTGTCCAGGGCGTCGCGCACCGTGCTCTCCGGTACGCCCAGTTGGTCGCAGAGATCCTGCACGCCGCCCTCCGGATGGGCAAGCATCGCCCGGTACACAGCTTCCACCCCGCGGTCCAGCCCCAATACGTCCAGCATCCGCCCAGCCCCCCAGCCATGCGACGATTACAATCGCCACGAGCCTACGGTCCGCCCCGCAGGGCGCCAAACAGCCTGACGACTTCCGGCCAGTAAATGTCCCAACCCGCTCGTAACGGGCGACAGATGGTTCCGCTAGTAAAATCGCCAACAAGGTTGGGGGTATCGTGTTTTCCCGACGGATGGGAGCTGGCTGGGATGAGCACAGGAGCAGATGGAGGCCGTGAGCACCCGGCACCGCTGCCCGACCGCGCTCACAAGATCTCCGAGCGGCTCGACGGGCTGATCGTCCAGGAGACCGCCCGGGCGGGAGGGAAGGCACCCGCCTACCGGGAGCTGGCCGACCGGGTCAACCGGATCGCCGGACGCAGCGTCATCTCCCGGGACACGATCCGCAATCTGCACCAGGCCACCACGCAGAAGGGCCAGTCCCCGAACCCCACCGTGGAGACCCTGGACTGGCTGGGCCTCGCGTTCGGGATCCGCTGCGGGGCGACCTACTTCCTCGACGACGCCAAGGCCGCTGTCGTGGACGAACAACTGCTCGCCCTGGACGCGTTGGCGAACATCCGCGCGGCCACCGGGAACGCCGGCGTCATCGGGCTCGCTCAACGCGCCTCGGGTCTGTCCGACAACAGCCTCCACATGCTGGCCGCGCTCGCGGACCGGCTGAGCGCACTGGAGGCGGAGGCGGCCGGGGACGGCGGCGCCACCGCCCGCACATCCCAAGACGGCTGCTGAGAAAGATCGTTAGTAGTCTGAGGGCGTCGCACGGACCGCCGACCTACTGCTGACCGAAGGATTCGCTGCCGCCATGCCTGTACCGCGGGGTCTGCGAAGACGGTGCGAGGGCATCCTGGCCGAGATCGAGCTGCCCGACCCGTTCACGGTCGACTCCTTCCGGGACGCGCTGGCCCGTCACCGCGGACGTCCGATCGTGATGGAGCCGCTGCCCGAGCTCGGGTTCGCCTCACCGTGCGGGGCGTGGATCGCCCTGCCCAGCCTGGACGTCATCTTCTACGAGCAGAAGACCAGTCCGGCCCACCAGGATCTGATCAAGCTCCACGAACTCGGCCACGTCCTGTGCGGCCACACCCACAACGTCGAACTGGCCCAGCTCGCGCGGGCACTTTCCGAGCTGACCCCGGACCTCGTCGTCCGGACGCTCGGCGCTGCACGCACCAACTTCGCCTCCGTCGAGGAACAGGAGGCGGAGATGATCGCCGTGCTCCTGGCCGACCTCGCCGGTGCCGACCAGGTCGGCACCCCTTCCTCGCGCCGGCTGGCCACCAGCCTCGCCCACCCGGTACGCCGTCTGCGCCGCTGGCGGGGCAACTGATGTACTCGATCTACCAGTTCACCCTGCCCGCCCTCATGTGGACGATGGTGATCTGGCGCGCGCCCTCCGCCTTCGGCGGCACGCGCGCCTCCCGGTTCCTGTGGGGCTTCCTCGCCGCGGTCGCCGTGGCGCTGACGACCAGGCCGCCCGAGGTGGTTCACCTCATCCGGAGCCTCACCGGGGCGCCCGACCTGTCCGTGCTGATCAAACACCTCGCCGGGCTGGCGTCGAACTACTGCGTCGTGGAATACGTGATCGCGGTCCACGGCCGCGGACCGCGACGGGCGGCGGCCGCGCGGCTGCGCCTCGTCTTCGTGATGGCCGCCGCACTGGCCCTCACGGTGCTGTTCGTCTTCTTCTTCGAGCACGACCCCGGCGCTCCGGCGACCCGGGTGACCGACGCCCACCTCGGCGACCCGGCGGTGCGCCTGTACGAGGGCATCGTCTACGTCTACCTCGGTATCGCCACAGCCCTGTCGGCGAAGCTCTTCTGGTCGAACCGCCGCAGCGTGCCGGCGGGTCTCCTGCGCGCCGGAGTCGTGTGCCTGGCCGGAGGCGGCGCGATGGGCTTCGTCTACACCCTGTACCGGGTGGTGTTCCTCGCCCGCCAGGAGAGCCGGCCGGACGTCCCGGGGCGCGGGACCCCCGATGCCCTCTCCGAGATCCTTCCGGTGATATCCCTCCTCCTCATCGTCGTGGGCCTGGGCCTGCCGCCGCTGAGGACCCTCGTCCGCCACGTCGGTGACCAGTACGCGCTGTGGCGGCTGCATCCGCTGTGGTCGGACCTGCTCCACGCCGTCCCGTCCGTGGCGTTCGGACCGCGCATGGGCCGGACGCGCGATCTGTTCGTCGCCGGCGACCGGACGCTCGACGTGGCCCACAGGGCCTTCGAGATCCGCGATGCCTGCCTCGTCCTTCGAGACCGGTCCGCGGCGACCGGGGCGGAGCGCCCCGCGGAGGCGCCCGACGAGGCTCCCGTCGGGGGCGGTGTGCCGACCGCCCGGGCGGAGGCGGAGTGGCTGTTCTCGATGCTCCACCAGGAGCCGGACGACGGCCGGGCCGCCGCGCCGCCCCCGGCGGACAGCAGGACGCCCGCCGAGGAGGTCGCATGGCTGCTCAAGGTCGCCGCGGCCTACGGGCAGTTGCCCCGCGGGGGTGCCACGGCGATGCCGCGGCCGGCCGGGGTCGGTGGCCGGCCGCAGGGCGGCCGACCCTCGTCCGGGCACGGACAGGAGCACGGGCGCAAAGGCGGCCAGGAGGTCCGGTAGGGGCCATCGCCGCAGGTCGGCAGGGTTCGCGTCCTGATGCGGCCAGTCCTAATGCTGACGTCCGGATCGGCTTCCCGGGGGTCGCCGGGGTCGGCAGGATAGTGCTCACCGGGAAGGCGGGGGAGGCAACTCCCGGCCGGAACCGGGGGCAACGGCGCCGACGCCGGGTCCCGAACTTCCTGCTCACGCCGCCACTGGGGGAAACAGCCATGTCCACGACCGCCCGCCTGCTCACCGCCGTACTCGTCACCTCGGTCCTGTCCGGTGTGGCGGCCCCCGTCGCGTCGGCCGCCCAGGCAGCGACGAACCCGACGGGGATCGGCTGGGACGTGATCCCGGCCCACGCGACGGTGTCCGTGTCCGCGGCGGGCGCGTCGGACAACGGCATCGGCTGGGACTGACCCCGCGGTGTTGCCCGTCCATCTCACCTTGATGCCGACGGGAGGAGCCCCGCCAACCGACAGTCAGGCACACGCCCTGGTCGACGCCCTGTGGGCCCACGCCACACCCGAGTGCGGCATGGAACACATCCGGGCGCGCACGGGCCCGGACGGCATCGGGATCGTCCTCTTCATCCGCGCCCCCAGCACCGGCATCGCACAGGCCAAGGCCGGCCGCCTCGTCACCGACACGCTCGCCTCGGGCGGCACCGGCACGCACGGCTACTCCGTCACGCTCCACCGCTGAGCGAGGCCCCGCACACAGCGGTCCGCCCGCCCCACGAAGGCCGGCCTGCTTTTCTCCCGCTTCCTTCCTCAGCTCTTCCAACGGCGCCCAGGCCCATCGGCCGGCCCGTCGATCAGCCATGCCTTCCAGGAGACTTCATGCCCAGCAAGTCCAACGTGGCCCGCGCCACCGGCACCATCGTGGCCCTCTCCATCGCCACGGCCGTCCTCGCTTCCGCACCCGTCCACGCCAACGCCGCTCAGGTGGACTCGCCGTCCGCCGCCGCGGCGGCCGCGGCCACCGCGGACGTCGAGCGTCCGCAGGGCAAGCCGGAGCCCCTCAAGACCGAGGGGGCCGGCAAGAGCACCTTCTCCGGAGCGGCAGCCGCGCAGAGCGCCGCCGCCGCGCCGATCACTCGCAGCGCGGTCATCGCCCGGGCCAAGACCTGGGTCGACGCCAAGGTCCCGTACAGCATGAGCAACTACCGCGACGGCTACCGCACCGACTGCTCCGGCCTGGTCTCCATGGCCTGGAACCTCGGCACCAGCGCCTGGACCGGCAACCTCGACACCTTCGCGGACCGCATATCGAAGGACGAGCTGCGCAAGGGAGACATGCTGCTCTTCCACAACCCCTCCAACCCGGAGCGCGGTTCGCACGTCACCATCTTCGAGCAGTGGACCGACTCTTCCCACACGTCCTACATCGGCATCGAGCAGACACCTCCGCACGCCGTGCGCCGTGTCATCCCCTACGCCTACTTCAACAACGCCAGCTCCTACATCCCCTACCGCTACAAGAACATCATCGAGGACTCAAAGCCGACGAATGCGGGTGTGTACCGGTCGGACGAGGCGAAGTTCTATGTGGCGGACCGCAGTGGCGGTCTGTACGGATGGGCCGGTTTCGGGGTACCGGGTGACAAGCCGTTGACGGGTGACTGGAACGGGGACGGCCAGGACACGTTCGGTGTCTACCGACCCGAGGACCAGACGTTTCATCTGAGCAATGACAACGGCACCGTTGCGATATCGGCGATGTACGGGAACCCCGGGGACATTCCGCTGATGGGCGACTGGGACGGGAACGGCACGGACACGATCGGCGTGTACCACCCGGCGGATCAGACGTTCTACCTGAGCAACGACAACCGTGTCGCCGCCTATGCCGTGAAGATGGGCGTCGAGGGTGACACCCCGATGACCGGTGACTGGAACGGCGACGGCAAGGACACCATCGGCGTCTACCGCGGTTCCGACCAGACGTTCTACCTGACGGACTCCCAGACGAGTGCGCCGGTGGACCACCAGATCAAGTTCGGAAACCCGGGCGACACCCCGATCAAGGGTGACTGGAACGGCGACGGCACGGACAAGATCGGCGTCTACCGGGCCTCCGAATCCGACTTCTTCGGTGCCGCCAAGGACTCCGACACGGTCATCTACTCCGTCCGCTTCGGGGTTCCCGGCGACACCCCCCTCACCGGCCAGTGGTGACGGGCGATCACACGGAGCCCCGTCCGGTGCGGAGCCGCGAGCTCCGCACCGGACGGCAGGTCCGTGCCCGAGCAGCCGCCGCCGCACTGGGTGCGGCCATGGTGCTGGCCCTGCCGGCCGCAACGGCGGACGCGGCATCGGTCGCGACGTGGGACAAGGTCGCCCAGTGCGAAAGCAGCGGCAATTGGAGCTACTACCGCTCCGGCTGGCCGTACTTCGGAGGTCTGCAGATCTCCCTGCCGACCTGGCGCGCCTTCGGTGGCGAGCAGTACGCGAGCTACCCGCACCAGGCGACCAAGAAGCAGCAGATCCTGACCGCCGAGAAGATTCTCGCCGGTCAGGGACCAGAAGCCTGGCCCAACTGCGGTCGTTCGTCCGGCCTCGGCAGCGATCACGCGGATCCGTACCCGGAACCCAGCCACAAGGCATCCAACGCGGGTGTGTACCGGTCGGACGAGGCGAAGTTCTATGTGGCGGACCGCAGTGGCGGTCTGTACGGATGGGCCGGTTTCGGGGTGCCGGGTGACAAGCCGTTGACGGGTGACTGGAACGGGGACGGCCAGGACACGTTCGGTGTCTACCGACCCGAGGACCAGACGTTTCATCTGAGCAATGACAACGGCACCGTTGCGGTATCGGCGATGTACGGGAACCCCGGGGACATTCCCTTGATGGGCGACTGGGACGGGAACGGCACGGACACGATCGGCGTGTACCACCCGGCGGATCAGACGTTCTACCTGAGCAACGACAACCGTGTCGCCGCCTATGCCGTGAAGATGGGCGTCGAGGGTGACACCCCGATGACCGGTGACTGGAACGGCGACGGCAAGGACACCATCGGCGTCTACCGCGGTTCCGACCAGACCTTCTACCTGACGGACTCCCAGACGAGTGCACCCGTGGACCACCAGATCAAGTTCGGAAACCCGGGCGACACCCCGATCAAGGGTGACTGGAACGGCGACGGCACGGACAAGATCGGCGTCTACCGGGCCTCCGAATCGGACTTCTTCGGTGCCGCCAAGGACTCCGACACGGTCATCTACTCCGTCCGCTTCGGCGTTCCCGGCGACACCCCCCTCACCGGCCAGTGGTGACGGAAAGCCGAACGCGGTACTGACCCCTTCCACCGAGCAGCTCCGGCTCCGCGGGTCCCGCTGACTTCAGCGGGACCCGGGCCCCGTACTGCTCCCCACAGGAGACCTCCATGTCACGAGCACGTGTTTCTCTGCCGCCCCTCGGGCGGGGCCTCGCCGTACTGGCCGCGGCAGCAGCCGTCATCGGCCCGGCCACCGTGTCGGCCCAGGCGGCGGCGCCCGCCTCCGGCTCCAAGGCCGTGACCTTCCAGGGGCACCGGTTCGAGGTTCCCGCCGGCTGGGACGTCGTCGACCTCGGTGCCGACCCGACCGCCTGCGTCCGGTTCGACCGCCACGCCGTCTACCTCGGCACTCCCGCCACGCAGCAGAACTGCCCGTCCCGGCTGGTGGGACGGACCGAAGCGCTGCTGGTGGAGCCCGACACGTCCGGCGAAGCGGCGCGGGGCGGCACCACGGTGTCCGAGGCCGATCGCGAGATCGTCGGAGGGGCCCAGGGCATCCGCGTGACGGCGACCTATGCCGAGGACCAGTCCCTGGTCCGCAAGATCCTCACCGGTGCCGGCATATCGGCCTCGGCCCCGAAGAGCCGGGCGCGCGCCTCCGCCGCGCCGGCCGCGCAGCCGGAGGCGTCGGCGTCGGCCTCGGTCTCGGCCTCGGTGTCCGCGACCGCCGCCGCCTCGTCGGCCACCCTGACGAACTACACCGGCAAGGGGTTCGACGCCTGCGCCGCCCCGGACTCCGAGACCATGAACGCGTGGAAGACGCACTCTCCTTACAACGCGGTCGGCATCTACATCGGTGGCCGCAACCGGGCGTGCGCGCAGAAGAACCTCACCGCCTCGTGGGTCCAGCAGCAGGCATCGGCCGGCTGGCGCTTCATGCCGATCTACGTCGGCGCCCAGGCGAGCCAGATCACCTCGCCCGCCGCCGAGGGGCGGAGCGCCGCGGACGACGCGGTGAACCAGGCCGCGGCTTTGGGGCTCGGGCCCGGAGCGCTGCTGTACTACGACATGGAGGCGTACAACAAGACGTACTCGGGCAACGTGCTCGCTTTCCTGTCCGCGTGGACCGAACAGCTCCACGCCCGGGGCTACAACTCGGCGGTCTACAGCAGCTCCTCGTCCGGAATCGCCGACCTGGCCGCCCACGCGGGCAGCCACACGATGCCCGACGTCGTCTTCAGCGCCAACTGGAACGGTGTCGCCGACACCAACGACCCGGCACTGCCCGGTTGGGCGTGGGCCAACCGCCAGCGCGTCCACCAGTACAGCGGGAACGTCACGGAGACCTGGGGCGGCAAGCAGATCCAGATCGACCGGGACTACATGGACGTCGCGCTGAACGGGACCCACAAGCCGACGAATGCGGGTGTGTACCGGTCGGACGAGGCGAAGTTCTATGTGGCGGACCGCAGTGGCGGTCTGTACGGATGGGCCGGTTTCGGGGTACCGGGTGACAAGCCGTTGACGGGTGACTGGAACGGCGACGGCCAGGACACGTTCGGTGTCTACCGACCCGAGGACCAGACGTTTCATCTGAGCAATGACAACGGCACCGTTGCGGTATCGGCGATGTACGGGAACCCCGGGGACATTCCCTTGATAGGCGACTGGGACGGAAACGGCACGGACACGATCGGCGTGTACCACCCGGCGGATCAGACGTTCTACCTGAGCAACGACAACCGTGTCGCCGCCTATGCAGTGAAGATGGGCGTCGAGGGTGACACCCCGATGACCGGTGACTGGAACGGCGACGGCAAGGACACCATCGGCGTCTACCGCGGTTCCGACCAGACGTTCTACCTGACGGACTCCCAGACGAGTGCGCCGGTGGACCACCAGATCAAGTTCGGGAACCCGGGCGACACCCCGATCAAGGGTGACTGGAACGGCGACGGCACGGACAAGATCGGCGTCTACCGGGCCTCGGAATCGGACTTCTTCGGTGCCGCCAAGGATTCCGACACGGTCATCTACTCCGTCCGCTTCGGGGTTCCCGGCGACACCCCCCTCACCGGCCAGTGGTGACGGACTCCTGAGCGAACGATGTCCACCGGTTCCGCGGGTGCGAGAGGCTCCCGCGGAGCCGGTGTTCGTCGGTGCTCAGCGCGTCCGCCGGCTAGGCCGGGAACTTCCGGTCGACCCATCTGAAGGTGAACTCGATCAGCGTCGCCGCGACCGCCGCGATCGCCACCGCGATCCACGGCATCGTGGTGCCCTCCAGCTTGAGCTGGAAGAACTCCTGCAGCCACGGCACGACGAGGACGATCAGGAACGCCCCGCCCATCGCGCCGACCAGGGCCACCCGCCACCACGTGTACGGGCGGGCGATGATCGCCAGTACCCACATGGAGGTCAGGAACAGCGTGAGCGTCGCCGCGCTGGTCTCGGCCTTCAGGGCGTCGGGGCCGGTGTAGTAGTGGCGGGCGACCAGGTACGTCACGAAGGTGGCCGTGGCCGCGATCGCGCCGCCGGGGATCGCGTACCGCATCACCCGTTTCACGAAGTGCGGCTTCGCGCGTTCCTTGTTCGGGGCCAGGGCCAGGAAAAAGGCCGGGATGCCGATGGTGAGCGTGGACAGCAGCGTCAGGTGGCGGGGCAGGAAGGGGTACTCGACCTGCGAGCAGACCACCAGGATGGCCAGCAGCACCGAGTAGACCGTCTTCGTGAGGAAGAGGGTGGCGACGCGGGTGATGTTGCCGATGACCCGGCGGCCCTCGGCGACCACCGACGGCAGGGTCGAGAAGCTGTTGTTGAGGAGGACGATCTGCGCGACGGCGCGGGTGGCCTCCGAGCCGGAGCCCATGCTCACGCCGATGTCCGCGTCCTTGAGGGCGAGCACGTCGTTGACGCCGTCGCCCGTCATGGCGACCGTGTGGCCCTTGGACTGCAGGGCCCCGACCATGTCGCGCTTCTGCTGCGGGGTCACGCGGCCGAAGACCGAGTTGGCGGCGAGGACCTTCGCCATCTCGTCCCGTTCGGCGGGGAGCCTCCGCGCGTCGATGGTGTTCTCCGCGCCCGGCAGCCCCAGCTTGCCGGCGACCGCGCCGACGGAGACCGCGTTGTCGCCGGAGATGACCTTCGCCTTGACGTCCTGGTCCTCGAAGTAGCGCAGCGTGTCGGCGGCGTCGGGGCGCAGCCGCTGTTCCAGGACGACCAGGGCGGTCGGCCTGACCCCGGTGGCGACGGCCGCGTCGTCCAGCTCGCGGCCGGAGCGGGCCAGCAGCAGGACCCGCAGGCCCTGCTCGTTGAGGTCGGTGATCTCGTCGAGGGCCGGGTCCCCGGCGGGCAGCAGGACGTCGGGGGCGCCGAGCAGCCAGGTGTTGTTCTCGCCGTCGCCCTCGCTGAAGCTGGCGCCGCTGTACTTGCGGGCGGAGGAGAAGGGCAGGGACTCGGTGCAGCGCCACTCCGCGCTGGCGGGGTAGGCGTCGATGATCGCCTGGAGGCTCGCGTTGGGACGCGGGTCGGACTCGCCGAGGGCGCCGAGCACCTTCTTGACGTACTCCGTCTCCGCGCCGCCGAGCGGTCGGAGCTCGGTGACGTCCATGCCGCCCTCGGTGAGGGTGCCGGTCTTGTCGAGGCAGACCACGTCGACCCGGGCGAGGCCCTCGATGGCGGGCAGCTCCTGCACCAGGCACTGCTTGCGGCCGAGCCGGATGACACCGATCGCGAAGGCCACGGAGGTGAGCAGGACGAGCCCCTCGGGGATCATCGGGACGATGCCGCCGACGGTCCGGGCGATGGAGTCCTTGAGGTTGTTGTCCTTGACGATCAGCTGGCTGATGATGAGGCCGATCGAGGTCGGGATCATCATCCAGGTGACGTACTTGAGGATGGTGGAGATGCCGGAGCGCAGCTCGGAGTGGACGAGCGTGAAGCGGGAGGCCTCCTCGGCCAACTGGGCGGCGTAGGCCTCGCGGCCGACCTTGGTGGCGGTGAACGCACCACCGCCGGCGACGACGAAGGAGCCGGACATGACCTGGTCGCCGGGCTTCTTCAGGACCGGGTCGGCCTCGCCGGTGAGCAGGGACTCGTCGATCTCCAGGCCGTCGGCCTCGCCGACGGATCCGTCGACGACCACCTTGTCGCCGGGGCCGAGTTCGATGACGTCGCCGAGGACGATCTCGGAGGTGGAGATCTCCGCGGTCCTGCCGTCGCGGCGCACGCTCGGTTTGGCCTCGCCGATGACGGCGAGGCCGTCGAGGGTCTTCTTGGCGCGCAGTTCCTGGATGATGCCGATCCCGGTGTTCGCGATGATCACGAAGCCGAAGAGGCTGTCCTGGATCGGCGCGACGATGAGCATAATCACCCAGAGCACGCCGATGATCGCGTTGAACCGGGTGAAGACGTTGCCGCGGACGATGTCGGTGGTGGAGCGCGAGGAGCGGACCGGGACGTCGTTGACCTCTCCGCTCGCGACGCGTTCGGCCACCTCGGCGGTGCTCAGCCCGCCCGGCTTGAACCGGGGCGCGGGCGGCTGCACCGGATGTACTGGGTCCAGTTCCGCCCCCGCGTCGATGGCGGCGCCGCCTCGCTCCGGCCCGTCCTGATCGATCTTCGCCCGCTGCGTCATGCCTCCGACGTTAGAGGGGGTTCGAACGGTTCACCCCCCGAGCGGCGGGAAGATCCGACCTCGGGATGACCCGGATCGTCCCTGGGTAGGGCCCGGCCACTCGCTGGGCAGGGGCAGCTGGGCAGGGGCAGGGCCCGGCTACTCGTTCCGCTCGGCCCGCTCAGCGGCCGCCGCCTCGGCCTCGGCCGCGTGGCGCTTGAGCGCGGCGTCGCGGCCGCGGACGTACCAGATGCCGATCAGGCCGAGGAAGCCGCCGGCCGCGCAGGTCCAGACCCACCACAGCTGGCCGCGGTCGGCGAACCACCCGTAGAAGGGGAGCTGGACCACGAAGAGGGCGAACCACAGGATCGTGCCACCCGTGACGGTCGCGACGACCGGACCCTCCAGGGGCTCGGGTGCCTCATGCTTCGCAGTCCATTTCGCCATGCGGCAAGTCTAGGCGCGCGGATTCGTGGTCTACGCGCGGAGATGGACGCCCTTTCGTTCATGTGTTCATACTGAAACGGTTTGGGCGTGGCCCATTTTCTTCGTATGAACCACCCAATGAGGACCGTATGAGTACCCCGGCCCCCGCCCCCGCAGCCACCGCCACCGCCACCGCCCCGGAGCCTTCCCCCCAGGAACCCTCCGGCGGACTGGACCGCTACTTCAAGATCTCCGAGCGCGGCTCGACCGTCGCCCGCGAGGTCCGCGGCGGCTTCGCGACCTTCTTCGCGATGGCCTACATCATCGTGCTCAACCCGATCATCCTGGGCAGCGCGAAGGACATGTACGGGCACCAGCTCGACGGCGGTCAGCTGGTGACGGCCACCGTCCTGACGGCCGCCTTCTCCACCCTCCTCATGGGCGTCATCGGCAACGTCCCGATCGCCCTCGCCGCCGGCCTCGGCGTGAACACCGTCGTCGCCCTCCAGCTCGCCCCGCGCATGAGCTGGGCCGACGCCATGGGCATGGTGGTCCTGGCCGGCTTCGTGGTGATGCTGCTGGTCGCCACCGGCCTGCGCGAGCGGGTCATGCACGCCGTCCCGCTGGGCCTGCGCAAGGGCATCGCCATCGGCATCGGCCTGTTCATCATGCTGATCGGCCTGGTCGACTCGGGCTTCGTCTCCCGCATCCCGGACGCCGCGCACACCACGGTCCCGCTCCAGCTCGGCGGCAACGGCCACCTGGAGGGCTGGCCCGTCCTGATCTTCATCATCGGCGTGCTGCTCACCCTCGCCCTGCTGATCCGCAAGACGCCGGGTGCGATCCTGATCTCCATCGTGGCCATGACCGTCGTCGCGGTCGCCGTCCAGATGGTCGTCGGACTGCCCGACTCGGGCTGGGGCCTCACCGTCCCCGAGTGGCCCGGCAACCCGGTCGCCGCGCCCGACTTCGGGCTCGTCGGCGAGGTCAGCCTCTTCGGCGGCTTCGAGAAGGTCGGGATGCTGACCGGCGTCCTCTTCGTCTTCACCGTGCTGCTGTCCTGCTTCTTCGACGCCATGGGCACGATCCTCGGCGTCGGCGACGAGGCGAAGCTGATCGACAAGAAGAGCGGCGAGTTCCCCGGCATCAACAAGGTCCTGCTCGTCGACGGCCTGGCCGTCGCCTCGGGCGGCGCCACCTCGTCCTCGGCCACCACCTGCTTCGTGGAGTCCACGGCCGGGGTCGGCGAGGGCGCCCGTACGGGTCTGGCGAACGTCGTGACGGGCAGCCTCTTCGCCGTGGCGCTGTTCCTGACCCCGCTCGCCACCATGGTCCCGTCGCAGGCGGCCACCCCGGCGCTCGTGGCGGTCGGCTTCCTGATCCTGGCGGGCTCGGTCAAGGACATCGACTGGAGCGACTTCACCATCGCCGTCCCGGCCTTCCTGGCCATGGTGATGATGCCCTTCACCTACTCGATCACCAACGGCATCGGCATCGGCTTCGTGAGCTTCTGCGCGCTGCGCCTGGCGACCGGCCGGGGCCGTGGGGTCCCGGTGGCCATGTACGTCGTGTCGGCGGTGTTCGTCTTCTACTACGCGATGCCGGCCCTCGGACTCGGATAGCAGCCCTGTCCGGGCCGACGTGAGCCGAGCCCCGACCGGGCTCACGTCAGCCCGTAGAACTTCTCCGTCTCGTCGACGGCCGCCTTGAAGCGCTCGTCGAAGTCATCGCGAATGAGCGTCCGGACCACATAGTCCTGGACGCTCATTCCGCGTTTGGCGGCATGGATCCGGAGCCTGTCGAGGAGCTCCCCGTCTATGCGCATGCTCAGCACATGTGTCCCCATGTCGAAAGAGTCGGGGCAGAGGGTGTGTACGCGTGTCACTTTCCGCCGCCGACTCACCCGTACGAGTGACCTCATGCGTGACGCCCGAAAACTGGTGTTCCTTAGGAAGAGTAATGAGTTACTCTAAAGACATGCATGACCTTTCCCAAGGTGACGATGCCGCCGCCGTGAACGACCTCCGCTCCGCCGTCATGCGGCTGGGGCGGCGCCTGAAGCACCAGCGCGTCGACGAATCGCTGAGCCCGACCGAGATGTCGGTCCTCGGCACCCTCGCCCGGTGCGGCCAGGCCACACCCGGCGAGCTGGCCCGGCGGGAGCACGTCCAGCCGCCGTCGATGACGCGCATCGTCGCGTTGCTGGAAGCCAAGGGACTGGTCACGCTGGAACCGCACCCCGACGACCGCCGCCAGAAGGTGGTCCGCCAGACGGAGGAAGCCGAGGCGATGCTCGAAGAGAGCCGCCGCAAGCGCAATGCCTTCCTGGCCGGGCTCGCGGCCGAGCTGACCGAGGACGAATGGGCCAAGCTGCGCGAGGCCGCACCCGTCCTGGAGAAGCTCGCGCACCTGTAGGAACGACGCCAGGAGGCGAACGCTTTTGAGTACGGGAACCGGAGCAGACTCCGCACCCGGCCACATATCCACCCCCACTACCGCCGCGCGCACCGCGACCGCGGCACCCATGGGCAAGAACCTGGGGGCACCTCCCGGCAATGGCCGGGGGATGTTCAGCTCGCTGAAGATCCGGAACTACCGGCTCTTCGCCACCGGGCAGGTCGTCTCGAACACGGGCACCTGGATGCAGCGCATCGCCCAGGACTGGCTGGTCCTCTCGCTGACCGGCTCCGCCTCCGCCGTCGGCATCACCATCGCCCTGCAGTTCCTGCCGATGCTGATGTTCGGCCTCTACGGGGGCGTCCTCGCGGACCGGCTGCCCAAGCGGCCGCTGCTGCTCGCCACCCAGAGCGCGATGGGCCTGACCGGCGTCGCGCTCGCCGTCCTCACCCTCGCGGGACAGGTCCAGGTCTGGCACGTCTACCTCGCCGCGTTCCTGCTCGGCATGGTCACCGTCGTCGACAACCCGGCCCGGCAGACCTTCGTCTCCGAGATGGTCGGCAAGGACCAGGTGGCCAACGCCGTCAGCCTGAACTCGGCCAACTTCCAGTCCGCGCGGCTGGTCGGCCCGGCGATCGCCGGTGTGCTGATCACCGCCGTCGGCTCCGGCTGGGCCTTCCTGCTGAACGGACTGTCCTTCGCCGCGCCCATCGCCGGCCTGCTGCTGATGCGGACGAGCGAACTGCACCCCGTCGAGCCCCGGCCCCGCGCCAAGGGCCAGCTGCGCGAGGGCCTGCGCTACGTCGCCGGGCGGCCCGAGCTGATCTGGCCGATCGCCCTCGTCGGCTTCATCGGCACCTTCGGGTTCAACTTCCCGATCTGGCTGTCGGCGTTCGTGAGCGACGTCTTCCACGGCGACGCGGGCACCTACGGGCTCTTCAACACGCTGATCGCCGCCGGCTCCCTGGCGGGCGCGCTGCTCGCCGCCCGGCGCGGGCACTCCCGGCTGCGGCTGCTCGTGGCGGCGGCCGTGCTGTTCTCGGCCCTGCTGCTGGTCACCGCCTTCGCGCCCGGCTTCTGGCTGTTCGCCGCGCTGCTCGTACCCATCGGGATCTTCGGCCTGACGGTCAACGTCACGGCCAACTCCAGCGTGCAGATGGCGACGGACCCGGAGATGCGGGGGCGGGTCATGGCCCTGTTCATGATGGTGTTCACCGGCGGCACCCCGCTGGGCGCTCCGCTGCTGGGCTGGATCACGGACACGTACGGCGCGCGGATCGGCATGGCCGCGGGCGGCGTGATCTCCCTGGCCGCCTCCGTGACGATCGCGGTGGTCCTGGCGCGGGTCGGCAACCTGCGGCTGCGGGTCAGTCGGCACGGGGTCACGTTCGTCCCCGCGGCCGCCTCGCGCCGCCGCGAACTGGTACCGGTCGCCTGACCCTGCGGTCCTCCCGGGGCTCCGCCCCAGACCCCGCGCCTCAAACGTCGGCGAGGCTGAAAGTCCGGGGCTCCGCCCCGCACCCCGCTCCTCAAACGCCGGAGGGGCTGGAAATGCAGCCGAGGCTGCGCAATTCCAGCCCCGTCGGCCAACCCCAGCCCCGCCGGCCGACCCCAGCCCCGCCGGCGTTTGAGGCGATCTTTTCAGCCCCGCCGGCGTTTGAGGCGATCTTTTCAGCCCCACCGGCGTTTGAGGCGCGGGGGTTCGGGGGCGGAGCCCCCGCAGCGGCGGCGCACCCGGCTACGCTCGCCGCATGAGACTGTTCGCAGCCGTCCTGCCGCCGGACGCGGCCGTAGCCGAGCTTGCCCGGGTCGTGGACGGAGTCCACGACGACCGGCTGACGTGGACCGCGCGAGCGGGCTGGCACTTCACGCTCGCCTTCATGGGCGAGGTACGCGACGACGTGCTCCCCGAGCTCCACACCCGCCTGGAGCGCGCAGCCCACCGCACACCCCCCTTCCCGCTGCGCCTGCACGGCTGCGGGCACTTCGGCGACCGCGCCCTGTGGGTCGGCGCCGCCGGAGAGCTCCCCGCCCTGCGCATGCTCGCCGAGCGGGCCGACGCCGCGGCCCGGCGAGCCGGGGTGCCGATGGACCAGCACCGCCGGTACACCCCGCACCTCACCCTGGCCCGCAGCCGCAACGCCTCCACCCCGCTGCGCCCGTACCTGGACGCCCTCGCCGACTTCGAGGGCACGCCCTGGCAGGTCGACACGCTCAGCCTCGTCCGCAGCAACCTGCCCGTCAGCGGGGTGCCGGGCGAGCAGCCCCGCTACGAGACCGTCCGGTCCTGGCCGCTCGCCGGCTGACCCCCCTACCGCGTGCGGGAGCGGTCCCGGGCCGCGTTAGGCTCGACGGGTGGATCCCAAGACCAGAAACCGCGTGATGGCCGGTGTGCTCGTACTGATGTTCGTCGTCGTGGCCTTGGCGGCTGCCGTCGGCCAGTAGCTACCAGGCGAAGGCCTCCGGCGACGGCCCCGGCCCGGGGAAGATCTCGTCCAGGCCCGCCAGGACCTCCTCCGAGAGCTCCAGCTCCACCGCGCGCAGCGCCGAGTCGAGCTGCTCCTGCGTCCGCGGCCCGACGATCGGCCCGGTGACCCCGGGGCGCGTCAGCAGCCAGGCCAGCCCGACCTCGCCCGGCTCCAGGCCGTGCTTGTCCAGCAGGTCCTCGTACGCCTGCACCTGCGCCCGCACCGTGCTGCTGGCCAGTGCGTCCGCCGACCGTCCGGAGGCGCGGCGGCCGCCCTCGACCTCCTTCTTGATGACGCCGCCCAGCAGGCCGCCGTGGAGCGGGGACCACGGGATGACGCCGAGCCCGTACGCCTCGGCGGCCGGGATGACCTCCATCTCCGCGCGCCGCTCGGCGAGGTTGTAGAGGCACTGCTCGCTGACCAGGCCGAGCCGTCCGGTGCGCGCCGCGGTCTCGTTGGCCTGGGCGATCTTCCAGCCGGGGAAGTTGGAGGAGCCCGCGTAGAGGATCTTGCCCTGCTGGATCAGGACCTCGACGGCCTGCCAGATCTCCTCGAAGGGGGTCCGCCGGTCCACGTGGTGGAACTGGTAGAGGTCGATGTGGTCGGTCTGGAGCCGCTTGAGGCTGGCGTCGACGGCCCGCCGGATGTTCAGCGCCGACAGGCGGTCCTGGTTGGGCCAGGTGTCGCCCTCGCGGGACATGGAGCCGTAGACCTTGGTCGCCAGCACCGTCTTCTCGCGCCGTCCGCCGCCCTGGGCGAACCAGGTGCCGATGATCTCCTCGGTGCGGCCCTTGTTCTCGCCCCAGCCGTAGACGTTGGCGGTGTCGAGGAAGTTGATGCCCGCGTCGAGTGCGGAGTCCATGATCGCGTGGCTTTCGGGCTCCCCGGTCTGGGGGCCGAAGTTCATGGTGCCGAGTACGAGTCGGCTGACCTTGAGGCCGGTGCGTCCGAGCTGTGTGTACTTCATGGGGCACTAGCCAACTGCTTGGAGTGCACTCGAAGCAAGACCCCTTGGTGAAGGGCGTGTTACGGCTGCCGTTCGGCCCGGTAGGGGCCGCCGATCCCCCACGCCTGGTGCAGGACGGCCGCGAACTCCCCCGCCAGCCGGTGCTCGCCGGAGGCGTTGGGGTGGGTGCCGTCGTAGGTGTCCCGGTGGATGTCGTACGCCGCCGGGCGCGCGGCCAGCAGGATCGGCGAGGCGTCGGTCGTCAGGTCGGCGACCGCCTTCGCGAGGAGCTCGTTGAAGCGGGCCACCTCGGCCGCGAAGGGCGCGTCCTCCTCGGCCCGGCTGTTCGGGATGACGGGCAGCAGGACCATGCGGACGCCGGGGCGGGCGGCGCGGGCCTCGGCGATGAAGCCGCGGACGTTGGCGGCGGTCTGCTCCGCGTCGGTGTAGAAGCCGAGGTCGATCAGCCCGAGGGAGACCAGCAGGACGTCGGCCCCCGTGTCGGCGAGGGCGGGGCCGACGAGCGGGGCCATGTGCTGCCAGCCCTCGCCCCAGCCGGCCAGGTGACGGCGGGCGTGCTCCGGGAAGCCGGGGTCGGCGTACGCGTGGCTGGTGGGCGCGTCGGCGTGCGTGTCGTACAGCGTGCAGCGCGGACCGACGATCCGGTAGGGGCCGCCGAAGGTCGAGTTGAGGTGCTGCCACATCCGGTAGCGCCAGGTGAAATCGCCGGCGCGTCCGATGGTCATGGAGTCGCCGACGAACATGAAACGCATCCGGTCATCATGGCGGATCGCGCGACAGAAAGGCCTGTGACGCCGGACACGGGGCGCGTACTGGCAGGCTGGGGGAATGCGCCTGTCCTCGCCGTCCGCCGCCGCCTCCGCCGCCGTTGTCGTCGCCGCCGCCTCCGCCCTCGCCCTCGCCGTGCTGCCGAGCGCGGCCGCCGCGTCGGGGCCCCCCGTGCCGTCCTCGTTCACCATCTCCGATCCGCGGATCAAGGAGTCGAGCGGGCTGGCGGCCAGCCGGGTCCACCCCGGCGTGTACTGGACGCACAACGACAGCGACGACGGCCCGTACGTCTACGCGGTGGACTCGGCGACGGGCAGGACGGTGGCCCGGGTGACGCTGACGGGCATCGGCAGGCCACGCGACGTCGAGGCGATCTCGCTGGGGCCGGACGGGCAGCTCTACGTCGGGGACATCGGCGACAACAAGAACGGGACCTGGGACCACGTCTGGATCTACCGCTTCCCGGAACCGAAGGCGCTGGGCGATGTCACGGTCAAGGCCGCACAGTTCACGGTGCGGTACGCGGACGGGCCGCGCAACGCGGAGGCCCTGATGGTCCATCCGGTGACGGGGCGGGTCTACATCGCGAGCAAGGACGAGAACAAGGGCGGGCTGTACGAGGGTCCCGCGGAGCTGACGGCGGGCGGCGCGAACATGTTCCGACGGGTCGCCGACGTGCCGTGGGTGACGGACGGGGCGTTCTCCCCCGACGGGAACGGGCTGACCCTGCGCGGCTACTTCACGGCCCGCACCTACCCGTGGAAGGACGGCCGGCCGGTGGGCGAGGGCGAACGGGTGGAGGCGCCGTGGCAGGGCCAGGCGGAGTCGGTGACGTACACGCCGGACGGCTCGACGCTGATGTTCGGCGCGGAGGGGGAGGGCAGCCGGGTCATCGCGGTCCCGGTGACCGCGGCCACCGCCCCGCCGTCCGGCTCCCCCGCCGCTCCGAAGCCGGGCTCCCCGCCGGAAGCGGCGCCCGCGCAGGAGCCGACGGGCAGCTTCGGCAAGGGGGCGCTGGTCCTGGCGGGTGGTTTGATCCTGGTCTTCGCCGCGAAGCGCCTGTTCCGGCGAAGCCGCTAACAGCCCGGGGCTCCGCCCCGCACCCCGCTCCTCAAACGCCGGAGGGGCTGGATATGCAGCCGAGGCTGCGAAAATCCAGCCCCGCCGGCCAACCCCAGCCCCGCCGGCGTTCGAGGCGATCTTTTTAAGCCCCGCCGGCGTTTGAGGCGCGGGGGGTACGGGGGCGGAGCCCCCGAACGGTGCTGCGGGCCGGGGCTGTTACGAGTGGCCGAGGTCCGCGGCCGGGAGGTCCGAGACCGGGACCGAGCCCGTGTCCGCGGCCGGCCGCAGGATGAATTCGTCCGAGGCCATGGAGTCGAGCACCGGCGGCGCGGGCCGCAACGGCGCCGGCATGACCGCGGCCTCCGAGTGCCCGCCGCAGCCGTAGGCCAGCGACACCAGGCGGCCGTCGGCCGGACTGAACTCGTTCGCGCAGACACCGAAGGCCTGGCCGAGCGAGCCGCCGATGGCCACCAGGAAGCCGCAGGAGACGCAGGACGCGGGTGCCGCCTGCGCCATCGGGGTCTTCGCGCCGAAGGAGTCGTCCCAGCGGTCGGCCGCGCCGTGCAGCCCGTACCGCGACAGCACGCGCGCCCGCCGCATGCCGAGTTCCTCGGCGACCGACGTGATGGAGCCCCGTACGGGGACCACGGCGCGGTCGGTGACGTCGGCGTCCTCGGCCTCGACCAGTTCGGCCATCTCGGTGGAGACCACCGAGTTCGGCGGCGGGGTGTCCTCGCCCGACCAGCCCGGCTCCAGGCGCAGGTCCTCGGCGTCGGTGGGCAGCAGGTCGCCCGGGCCCATGTCGCCGGGGCGCAGCCGCTCGCTCCACGGCACCCACTCGGGGGCCAGCAGCGCGTCGTCGCCGGGCAGCAGCACCGTTTCGTCGAGCGTGACGTTCTTGGCGCGGGAGGCGCGGGTCACGGTGACGGCCCAGCGCCAGCCCCGGTAGCCCGGTTCCTTGGATTCGAAGAAGTGGGTGACGACGCGGTCGCCCTCCGCCACGGCGGAGACGTGCGCGCCCACCACTCCGGGGAAGGCGGCCTCCTCGGCCGCCGCGCGGGCGAGTTCTACCGCCTCGACGCACAGGCGGTCGGGGGTACGCGGGGTACGGCTTCGCGTCGTCGCAGCACTCACTGGTCTCGTTCTCTCCTACGCCGTCTCACGTGTGCGCCGTCCGTACTGTCGTCCACAACGACCCGTCGGTGCTGTCCGTACGTGGCGCGGGCGGAGCGGACCAGAGGGCCGCGTCGACGTCCGCACCCGATCGGACTCCGGGCGCACCTCACTGCGATCCATTCTGCGGGATCACGAAGAGGCGCGCGGCCAGGAGCAACCGCCGGTGGCGCGCTACGCACGCTACCTCCTCTTAAGCCTCGGGCACACATGCAAGGTCCGATTCGCGGACATGGCACCGGCTCCGCGACGCGCCGGGAGGCGCCCGGCAGGGCCGGGTGGGGCACTATGTCGAGTGTGGCACCCGTACGGTCGTCCCACGACGGCTCGGGACCGGCCAGGCGGGCCGGCCGGGCTGTCGGGCATGCCCTGCAGCGGCCTTTCACCGGTACGGCGCGGGGGATCCGGCGGGCCACGCACGCGCACGGGGCCGGCGAGTCGGGTCTCGGCAAGCTGATCGAGCTGCACGCCATCAACGGCGCCGGCGACATGATGATCACGGTCGCGCTGGCCACGACGGTGTTCTTCTCCGTCCCCACGGACGAGGCGCGCGGCCGGGTGGCCCTGTACCTGGCGATCACGATGGCTCCCTTCACCCTGCTGGCCCCGGTCATCGGTCCGCTCCTGGACCGGCTGCCGCACGGCCGCCGGGCGTCGATGGCGGCCGCGATGCTGGCCCGGGCGCTGCTCGCGGTGACGATGTCGGGCGCGGTGGCGACGGGGGGAATACAGCTGTATCCCGCGGCGCTGGGCGTGCTGGTGGCGTCCAAGTCGTACGGGGTGGTGCGCAGCGCGGTGGTGCCCCGGCTGCTGCCGCCGAAATTCTCACTCGTCAAGGCGAACTCGCGGGTCACGCTGGCGGGCCTGCTGGCCACGGGCGTGGCGGCGCCGGTGGGTGCGGGACTGAACATGATCGGGCCGCAGTGGCCCCTGTACGGGGCCTCGGTCATCTTCGTGTGCGGCGCCTTCGCGGCCTTCACGCTGCCGCACAAGGTGGACGAGGCGAAGGGCGAGCGCCGGGCCCGGCTGTCCACGCACGAGGCGCACTCGAAGCGGCCGGGGCTGCGGACGGTGAGCCGTTCGGTGCTGTGCGGGCTGCTGGCGAACGCGGCGATGCGCGGGCTGTCCGGGTTCCTGATCTTCTTCCTGGCGTTCCTGCTGCGGGAGCATCCGCTGGCGGGGCAGAGCGCGGCCGTGTCGCTGGGGATCGTGGGCGTGTCGGCGGGCGTGGGCAACGCGTGCGGCACGGCGGTCGGCGCGTGGCTGCGGGCGCGGGCCCCCGAGGCGATCATCGCGGCGGTGCTGTGCCTGACCCTGGGCGTCGCGGTGCTCGCGGCGGTCTTCTTCAGCGGGCTGTTCATGGCCGTGCTGGGCGCGACGGCGGGCTTCTGCCAGGCGCTGGCGAAGCTGTCGCTGGACGCGATGATCCAGCGGGACGTCCCGGAGGCGGTGCGCACGTCGGCGTTCGCCCGTTCGGAGACGTTGCTCCAGGTGGCCTGGGTGCTGGGCGGTGCGATCGGGATCGCCCTGCCGCTGAACGGCGTACTGGGCATGTCGGTGGCCGCGGCCATCGTCGCCCTGGGCGCGACGATGGCCGTCCGCGGCGTCCTCTCGGCCCCCCGCCACTCCGCCGCCGCCTCTTCCCGCCCACGGGTGGCATAGCCGCCCGCCGCCTCAAACGCCGGCGGGGCTGGAAAATCCAGCCCGCCCGGCGTTTGAGGGCACGGGCGCGGAGCGCGCGTATCCGGGCGGAGCCCCGGCAACGGCGCCGCGGCCGGACTTCGCGCCGCGCCGCACACCCCCGCCGGGACCCCATGCAGCGGCGCAGCCCAGGGGCCCGATAGCCTTCGGCTCATGACCGCACCGCTTTTCTCGGGTAGGGCCCGCCGCAGCGTCGCGGCCCTCGGAGCCGTGTCCGCCGGCTTCCTCCTCCTCTCCGCCTGCGGCGAGAAGCCGACACCGCTGGCGACCGTGACGGTCGGCACCTCGTCGGTGTCCGCCGAAGCCTCCTGCCACAACGACGGCAAGGAGCTCGCCTTGGAAGAGGTTCAGGAGTGCCTCACGAACCTGAAGAACCCCAAGACCGTCGAGTACGCCCGGGGTGACACCCTGCGTCTCGGCGTCGAGCCCGAGATCGTCGAGGACGGCAGGCGCTGGTCGGCGGTGCTGGACGGCCAGCCGATCACCGAGCCCTCCTCCAACACCTACCGCAGCTTCCCGGGCGCCGACGTCTTCGCGACGGGCGGCCAGGGCGAGGCCCCCGCCTCGAAGAAGCTCGCCTTCCTCCAGATCGGCGAGGACGGCAAGCCGCTCGCCGTCTGGTCCTTCAACCTCAAGCTCAAGTAACCGGACGGCCACCGGTGCGCGCGCTCGTCGTGACCGCGGTGGCGGCGGAGGCAGACTCCGTCGTCGCCGGCCTCACCCCTCATCCGGACGCTCCCGGTCCTGAGCCGCGCACCCTTCCCGGTGGCTACCGCACCACCCGGCGGGACCTCCCGGGCATCGCCCTCGACGTGCTCGTCGGGGGTGTCGGTCCGGCGGCTGCCGCCGCCGGCACCGCCACCGCCCTGGTCCTCGCCGACTACCACCTCGTCGTCTCCGCCGGCATCGGCGGCGGGTTCGCGCCCGCCGCCCCGCTCGGCTCCCTCGTGGTCGCGGACGCGATCGTCGCCGCCGACCTGGGCGCCGAGACCCCCGAAGGCTTCCTCGACGTGACGGCGCTCGGCTTCGGGCACAGCGTGCACCTGCCGCCGCCCGAACTCGCGGCCCGCGCCGCCGAGGCGACCGGGGCGCTGCTCGCGCCCGTGCTGACCGTCTCCACCGTCACCGGCACCGCCGAACGGGCCGCCGCGCTCGCCGCCCGGCACCCGATGGCCGGGGCCGAGGCCATGGAAGGGTTCGGGGTCGCGGAGGCGGCCGCCGCGCACGGGCTGCCCGTACTGGAGATCCGCGCCGTGTCCAACGCCGTGGGCCCGCGTGACCGTGCCGCCTGGCGGATCGGGGAGGCGCTCGCCGCGCTCGCCGACGGCTTCCGCGTGCTGGGGCCCGTACTCGCGAACTGGGGAGAACGCCATGAGCACCAGCACCGGTGAACCGCTGAGGATCGCCTACTCGCCCTGCCCGAACGACACGTTCGTCTTCGACGCGTGGGCGCACGGCCGCGTCCCGGGAGCGCCCGCCCTCGACGTCACCTTCGCCGACATCGACCTCACCAACGGCATGGCCGAGCGCGGCGAGCTGGACGTGCTGAAGGTGTCGTACGCCGTCCTGCCCTGGGTGCTGGAGGAGTACGCGCTGCTGCCCTGCGGCGGGGCCCTGGGGCGCGGCTGCGGCCCGCTGGTCCTCACCCGGGAGCCCGGCCTGGAGCTGGCCGGGAAGACGGTCGCCGTCCCGAGCGAACGCTCCACCGCCTACCTGCTGTTCCGGCTGTGGGCGGCGGACGTCCTGCCGGAGGGCGTCGGCAAGGTGGTCGTCCTGCCGTTCCACGAGATCATGCCGGCGGTCCGCGACGGCCGGGTGGACGCCGGACTGGTCATCCACGAGGCCCGGTTCACCTATCAGGACTACGGGCTGCACTGCCTGGCCGACATGGGCGAGCACTGGGAGTCCACGACCGGGCTGCCGATCCCGCTCGGCGCGATCATCGCCAAGCGGTCACTGGGCGCCGAGCGGCTGCGCGCGCTGGCCGAGTCGGCCCGGACGTCGGTCCGGATGGCCTGGGACGACCCGGAGGCCTCCCGCCCGTACGTCCGCGCGCACGCGCAGGAGCTGGACCCGGCCGTCGCCGACCAGCACATCGGGCTCTACGTCAACGAGTTCACCGCCGGCCTCGGCGACTCCGGCTACGCGGCGGTGCGCGGGCTGCTGACCCGGGCCGCGGCCGAGGGGCTGGTACCGGCCATCGCGCCGGGCTCGCTCGACTTCCCGTAGGCCCCGCGCGTCGGCGAAACGACCGCGCCCCGCCGCTCTTCGGAGGGGCGGGGCGCGGTCGTACGCGCGTCGGCGGGACGGTCAGACGTCGAGCTGGTCGGCCACCGCGCGCAGCAGACCGGCGATCTTCGTGCCGTGCACCTTGTCGGGGTAGCGGCCGCGCTCCAGCATCGGAGTGATGTTCTCCAGCAGGGTCGTGAGGTCCTGCACGATCGAGGCGAGCTCGTCGGGCTTGCGGCGCTGCGCCGCCGCGACGGACGGTGCCGGGTCCAGTACCGTCACCGAAAGTGCCTGGTCACCGCGCTGACCCGCGACGACACCGAACTCGACGCGCTGGCCGGGCTTGAGGGAGTCGACCCCGGCAGGGAGCACCGACGAGTGGACGAAGACGTCGCCGCCGTCGTCACGGGAGAGAAAGCCGAAGCCCTTCTCACTGTTGAACCACTTGACCTTGCCGGTAGGCACGTCCGTCCTCTGTCCTTGTGCTCGTCGGGGTCCGAAGTGCCGTGCTACGGCTCCGGACAACAGCGCAGCGGGCCATGTGTGACCCGCCACCTCAAGGCTAATGGTCAGGGGCCGGGTGACAAGACGTTCCCCGGTCCTTCACCGTCGGCTGCCTTCGGCCAGGGAACTACCCTGGTGAGGTGACTGTTACTCCTCATTCCGACGAAGCGCGGCCCGGCGACGGACTCGTCAAGGCCGGCGGCATCGTGTTCATCGCCGGGGCCGTGGCCACACTGGCGACCATGGCTCCGCTGTTCCTCGACATCGACCCGTTCCCGTCGTACGCGTGGGCCGTCTGCATGCTCATGGGCGTCGGCTTCGCCATCTCCGCGGCGGGCGTGCTCCGCTCGGCCGCGGCCCAGCGCAAGGCCGCCCGGGCCTCGCAGGCCTGAGCCGCGGCGCGGCAGCGACCAGACGGACCGCGCGGGGGCCCTGGACTGACTGCGCGGGGCCGCTAGACGGGCTGCGCGGCGACGTACTGCGCGAGCCACTGCGGCAGCGCCGTGAGGTCGGGCAGCACCACGTCCGCGCCCGCCGCGCGCAGTTCCGGCTCCGGGCACGGGCCGGTCGGCACCGCCACGGACAGCGCGCCGGCCGTACGGGCCCCGCGTACGTCGCCCACGTGGTCGCCGACGTAGACCTGCGCCCCGTACTCGCGCAGCGCACCGGCCTTCGCCTCCGCCCAGAGCCAGCCGATGACCGCGTCCGCCTCGATGCCCAGGTGCGCCAGGTGCAGGCGGGCGTTGGGCTCGTGCTTGGCCGTGACGACGATCGCGCGGCCGCCGAGCGCCTGGACGGCCTCGATCGCCTCGCGGGCGCCGGGCATCGCCGGGGTCGGCTCGATGGCGTACGTGGGATAGATCTCCCGGTAGCGGTCCGCCATGGCCGGGATCTCGGCCTCCGGGAACCAGTACGCCAGCTCCTCGTCCAGCGGCGGCCCGAGCCGCGTGACCGCCGCGTCGGCGTCGATGAACGTGCCCGTCTCAGCCGACAGCGCCTGGTAGGCGGCCTTGATTCCAGGGCGCGAGTCGATGAGGGTCATGTCGAGGTCGAAGCCGACTGTGAGGTTCATACCCACCATTGTGCCGAGGCGGCCGTACGGGAGGCGGACTCCAGGCCTCCGCAAGGGGAACGTACACTCAGGGCCGCCTTACCAAATTCGTGAAAATGGTGACATGTCTGCGCCCGCCCTCCGACGCGCCCTGACGACCCGTCGCATCGGGTGGACGGCAGCCGCGCTCGCCGCACTCATGTGCGCGGTGGTGCTCTCCCTCGCCGTCGGCGCCCGCCCCGTCCCGCCGGCCGAGGTGTGGGGCGCGCTGTTCCACGGCGCGAGCAGCCCCGACGCCGAGGTCATACGCACCCTGCGCGTCCCGCGCACCCTGATCGCCCTGATGGTCGGCGCGGCCCTCGCCCTCGCCGGGACCGTGCTCCAGGGCATCACCCGCAACCCGATAGCCGACCCCGGCATCCTCGGCATCAGCCAGGGTGCCGGGGTCGCGGTCGTCTGCGCCATCGCCTTCGCGGGGGTGCACACGCTGACCGGCTACGTGTGGTTCGCCTTCGCGGGCGCCGCGGTCGCCTCCGTCGCCGTCTACGCCGTCGCCTCCCGCGGACGCGGCGGCGCCACCCCCGTGAAGCTGGCACTGGGCGGCGCCGCGATCAACGCGCTGCTCGTGTCGGTCACCGTGGCGGTGCTGACGACGAAGGCCTCGACCCTGGACGAGTTCCGGTTCTGGCAGGTCGGCTCGGTGGCCGGCGAGCAGAACGCCCGGGTCATCCACCAGATCTGGCCGTTCCTGCTGGTCGGCGCCGTACTCGTGGTCTGCGTGGCGCGCGGCCTGGACGCCCTGGCGCTCGGCGAGGACGTCGCCAAGGGGCTCGGGCAGAACGTGGCCGCCGTCCGGATCATCGGCGGGCTCGGGGCCACCGTGCTCACCGGCGCGGGCGTCGCCGCGGCCGGACCGATCGCCTTCATCGGGCTCGCCGTCCCGCACATCGTCCGGGCCGTCGTCGGCAACGACCACCGCTGGGTCCTGCCGATGGCCGCGCTGACCGGGCCGGTGATGCTGCTCGTCGCGGACGTGGTCGGACGGGTCGTGGTGCCGCCGGGCGAGGTCCCCGCCGGCGTGATGACGGCCCTCATCGGAGTGCCGTTCCTCGTCGTGCTGGTCCGCCGCAAGGCGGTGGCCGCATGAGCGCCGTCCCCTTCGGACACACCCTGGTGCGCACCGGCCGCGGCTCGTTCCTGCTGCACCGCCGGGCCGCGGCCGTGGCCCTGTCCCTCTCCGTGCTGCTGGCCGCCGTGTGCGTCGTCTACCTGTCCGTGGGCGAATCCACCGTCGCGCCCGGCGAGGTCGTGAAGGTGCTGCTCGGGCGGCCCTCCCCGCACGAACTGGTCGTCGGCACCCTGCGGCTGCCCCGGATGACGGTCGGGCTGCTCGTCGGCCTGGCCTTCGGGGTCGCCGGCGCGCTGATCCAGACCGTGGCCCGCAACCCGCTGGCCTCCCCCGACATCATCGGCGTCAGCCAGGGCGCGAGCGCCGTCACGGTGGCGGCGCTGACCTTCGGCGTCACCTCGTACGCGGTGCTCCCGTACCTCTCCGTCCTCGGCGGCCTCGTCGCGGCCGTGCTCGTGTACGTCTTCGCGTGGCGGGGCGGTCTGCACGCGGGCCGGTTCGTGCTCATCGGCATCGGCTTCGCCATCGCCCTGCGGTCGGTGACCACCCTGCTGATGACCAAGGGCGACCACCTCGTCGCCCAGCAGGCGCAGATCTGGATGACGGGATCCCTGAACGGCCGCGGCTGGGACGTCGCGGCACCACTGGCCTGGACCCTGCTGCTCCTGCTGCCGGGCGTGCTGTGGGCGGCGCGGGCGCAGCGCACGGTCGCGCTCGACGACGACACGGCCACCGCGCTCGGGGTGCGTCTGGGCCGGGTCCGGCTCGGGCTCATCGCCCTCGGCGTGGTCCTGGCCTCGGTGGCCACGGGCGCGGCCGGCCCGGTGGACTTCGTGGCGCTGCTCGCGCCGCAGATCGCGCGGCGCATGGCGCGGACCGCGCAGATCCCCCTGCTGTGCTCGGCGCTGACGGGCGCGGTGATCGTGGTGTTCGGCGATCTCCTCGCCCGGCGGCTGCTGTCGCCGACCGAGCTCCCGGTGGGCGTGCTGACCGCCGCCGTCGGAGCCCCGTACCTGATCTGGCTGATCGTCCGCAGCCGTACTGGAGGCAACCGGTGACCCGGCTTTCCGCTCGCGCCCTGACACTCGCCTACGAAGACCGCGTGGTGGTGGAGGACCTGGACCTCGCCGTGCCCGACGGCAAGGTGACGGTGATCGTCGGGCCGAACGCCTGCGGCAAGTCGACGACCCTGCGGGCGCTCGGCCGGCTGCTGAAGCCCCGCTCGGGCGCGGTCCTGCTGGACGGGGCCGCCCTGTCCTCGCTGCCCACCCGGCAGATCGCGCAGACCATAGGGCTGCTCCCGCAGTCCCCGGTGGCCCCGGAGGCGATCACCGTCGGCGACCTGGTGGCGCGCGGCCGCCAGCCCCACCAGCACTGGTGGCAGCAGTGGTCGAGGGAGGACGAGCGGGCCGTGACCGACGCGATGGCCCGCACGTCGGTCGCCGACCTGGCGGACCGCCCGGTGGACGAGCTGTCGGGCGGGCAGCGCCAGCGCGTGTGGATCGCCATGGCCCTGGCCCAGGACACCGACCTGCTGCTGCTCGACGAGCCGACGACCTTCCTGGACATCGCCCACCAGGTGGAGGTCCTGGACCTCGTCCGCCGCCTCAACCACGACCGGGGCCGCACGGTCGTCGCCGTCCTCCACGACCTGAACCAGGCGGCGCGCTACGCGGACCACCTGATCGCGATGAAGGCGGGCCGCGTGGTCGCCGAGGGTCCCCCGTCGGAGGTGGTCACCGCCGAACTGGTCCACGAGGTGTTCGGCCTCGCCTCGATCGTCATACCGGACCCGGTCACGGGCTCCCCGCTGGTGGTCCCCGGAGCGCCCTGGACGGGCCGGGGGTAGCCGGATCCCCAAAATTCGTGTTCAACCTTTTCCGTGCGGCAGCAGCAGCACTCAGGACAGGGTTGACGTCCTCCCCTTCGCGGACGAGGAGGATTCCTAACTCACGTTGCCCGGCGGACCAGCGGTCCGTCGGGTCTTCCACGATCAGCGGTAGCCGGGTTGAGACCAGCCCGGACGAGCATCACGCGTGCGGAGTTCTTGTCTCTCGGGGAGACGGCTCCGCACGCGGTGCACGTATATGTACGCTCCGACAACGGCAGTGCGTGCTTGGTTCTCGCTCCGCAGCGTCCGCAGTCCATGGTGGTGTGCGCGGGGTGTACGAGCCGCAGGTCGCGGCCATGCTTGCGCGCCATATTGATCAGCTCGTGCTTGGTGGCGGAGATCGCGGCGTCGGCAGCTTTACGGGCCATGGTCGATTTCGCGAGGAACTTGGGGCGGAAGTCCTCCACCGCGATCCGGTCGAAGTCCGTCACGACCTTCTTGGCCCATTTGCGGGCCGTGTCCTGGCGTTGGCGGGCGATCTTCTTGTGTACCTTCGCGGCTTGGCGTTTCGCCTTGCGGTAGCCCTTCGAGGCGGCTTGTCCGCGCTTGGGCTTCCGGCGGGCCATCATGCGCTGGTAACCGGCCAGCTTTCGGGAAGAGTTCCTCCCGTGTTCGGGATGCGGAAGGTCGTGGTCGTCGCCGGTGGTGGTCGCGGTCTCCTTCACGCCCCAGTCGACACCGATCACCGCACCCGTCTCGGGCAGCGGCTGCGCGTCAACTTGGACGACGAAGGACGCGTACCAGTGGCCGAGGGTGTCCCTGTAGACGCGGACGCTGGACGGGTCGGAGGGCAGTTGCCGCGACCAGACCACCGACAGTGCTATCCCGCCCGCCAGGTGCAGACGGCCGCCCTTGAGCCGAAAGCCGCGACGGCTGTAGTTCAGCGTGGGATCGGCCGCAGCCTTCTTCTTGAAGCCTGGCATCCCCGACCGCCGCCGCACCGGCAGCCGCGATTTGACGTCCTTCAGCGCCTTGCCCCGGGCCTTGGCGAAGTCCCGGACGACCTGCTGCTGCGGCACGCTGCCACCCGCGCGCAGCCACTCATGCTCACCGCGCCAACCCGTCAGCAACTTATCGAGACCGGCAGGACCGCACTTCTCCTTCGCCTGATGTGCCGCCCTCGATTCCGCAACGCACTGGTTCCACACCCACCGGCACCGGTCCCACTCACCCAGCAGGGCCTTGCGGGCGGTGGACGACACACGCAGCCGGAAGGTGTACCGGGCGTACCCGCCCTCCGCCAGTGTCGTCATGACGCCAAACTAGAGCCGCAGCACGCATCTTTCCCCAGAACACCGATAGCCCACCCGAACGAGTGACCGACGGCGACACCCTGCTGTCTGTCGCCCGCGCGACGCCGCCAGCGCCTCGGCTCCTGTGACCAACGACCGCCTCCTGGAGTCGCCAAGGCCCCCGTCTTCCTCGACCTGGTCGAGAAAGCTGACCGCGCCCCCTGGAAAGATGCAGCGCACGATCCAAGGCGGCTGATTCTGCCCGCCGCACCAATCCAGCCCCGCCCGTGTTTGAGGCGCGGGGTCCGGGGCGGAGCCCCGGGTCTTTCAGCGGCGGCGGGCCCGCCACACCAGGTACAGCACCGAGGCCAGCGCAGCCCCCCGCAGGAGCCACGGCCACATCCCGTGCAGCGCCCCGCTCAACTGCTCGTCGGCCAGCGTCTCCCCCCACTTGCCGTTCATCCGGCCCCACAGCCACACCACCGCCCCCGCGAGGACCACCCCGGGCGGCCCGAACACGGCCCACTTGCGCTCGGCCGGCCGCAACACGCGCGAGGCGTACGGCAGGAGCCAGCCGACGACGAGCACCAGCCAGTACCCGGTGACCACGCCCACGACGAGCACGGCCGCGGCCAGCAGCAGGAAGGCGTTCGGCCGGGGCCGGCCCGCGGCCACGGCCGCCGCGGCATCCGCCACCGGCCCCGGCCCCGCGGCCGCGGCCTCCTTCTTCGCTCGCCGCCGCTCGCGCAGGAACCGTACGGCGGCCCGCGCGGCGCTCGGCGCCGGCCCCTGCGGGGTCGTCGCCGGGGCCCCCGCGTCCTTCCCCTCCTCTTCCAGCCCCTCCTTGAACAGGTCCGGGATCTCGATGCCGCCCGCGAAGCCCTCGACCTGCGGACCCGCGCCGTGCGTGCCCGGGCTCACCCGCCACCAGTCGGGCTCGGCCCCGCCGGACGGCCCGAGCTCGTCGAGCCCGGCCAGGTGCGGCGGCACGTTCTCGGCCTCGGGCTGCGCCGCGCCGCGCGCCGCCGCCGCGCCCGGACGCCGCAGGCGCCCCGGAGCCCGCTGGACGGGTACCGAGAGGCCCGGGCCGGAGGGCCCCGACGACGGCCGGGGCGCAGGGGCCGCGGCCTGCCCCGACCGGGCGCCGAGGGTGTCCAGGACCTCCTCCGGCGTGCCGATCCGCTCCAGGATGCGGCGTACGGCCGCGGGCGTGTCCGGGTCGAACTTGGCGCGCCGACGGTCGATCTCGTCCCGCAGCCCCGACACCAGCCGCATCCGGTCCCCGGAGGAAAGGTGCCGCTGCTGCGCCAAGTCCCCGACGCGGCTCAGATATTCGTAGACCAGGTGGTCGCTTTCGATCCCCACGCCCAGGCTCCTCCCGTACCGCCTGTCCCGACGGTAGCGCGTGCGCCCGTGGAGCTGCTGCGGGCGCAGCGGATACCGTTGACCGGATGGGGACCGGCCGACTGACCGGCCGACGCGACCAGGAGGCGACTGTGCCTGAGGCAAGCACTGCTGCGGGAGGTACGGGGACCGCGACCGGGGGCGGTACCGGAGGCGGTACCGGAGGCGGTACCGGAGGCGGTACCGGAGGCGGTACCGGAGGCGGTACCGGAGGCGGCGCCCCGCGCTCCCTCGCCGAGGCGCTGCGCACCCGCGACGACGCGGCGCTCTCCGCTCTGCTGCGCGCCCGCCCGGACCTGCTCGGCCCGGTGCCCGGCGACGTGACCCAGCTGGCCACCCGCGCCGGGACCCGGGCCTCGGTGGTGCGGGCGCTGGAGCGCCTGGACCGGTTCACGCTGCAGACCGCCGAGGCCCTGGCCGTGGCCCCGGACCCGTGCCCGTACCCGGTGCTGGAGTCGCTGCTGACCGGCGAGGAGGGCACCACCGGGGAGGACAACGGCGCCCGCGCCGCGCTCCCCGGCGCCCTGGGCACCCTGCGCGACCAGGCCCTGGTGTGGGGCGACGAGGACCGGCTGCGCCTGGTCCGCACCGCCCGCGAGCTGCTCGCGCCGTCCGCCCAGCGGCCTTCGCCGACCGGCCTGGGGCCCACCGTCGCCGAGGCCACGTCCGGGATGTCGCCGACCCGGGTGCAGGAGATCGTGGCGACGGCCGGGCTGCCCGCCACCCATGACCCGGTGTCCGCGGTGACCGCGCTGACCGCCCTGTTCACCGACCCGGAGCGGATGTCCGCGCTGCTGGACGAGGCCCCTGCGGAGGCCCACCAGGTGCTGGGGCGGCTCGTGTGGGGGCCGCCGTACGGCGAGGTGACCCCGAACCCGGCCCTGCCGGTGCGCTGGCTGCGCGACCGGGGGCTGCTGCTGCCCGCGTCGGCGCGGACCGTCGTCCTGCCCCGCGAGGTGGCGCTCCACCTGCGCGGCGGCCTCGCGCACCGGGACACCGCGCCGGTGGCTCCGTCGGTGGCGGCCCACCGCGAACACCGTCCACAGGCTGTGGACGCGAACGCCGCCGGGCAGGCGCTGGCCGCGCTGTCCACCGTCGAGGAGCTGGTGAAGTCCTGGGAGCACGCCGGTCCGCCGGTGCTGCGGGCGGGCGGGCTCTCCGTACGGGACCTGAAGCGGGCCGCGGCCACCCTGGACACCACCGAGCCGTCGGCGGCGTTCTGGGTCGAACTCGCCTACGCGGCGGGCCTGCTGGCCAGTGACGGCGAGGCGGACGAGCGGTACGCGCCCACCCCCGCCTTCGACGGCTGGTGCGAACTGCCGCCCGCCGAACGGTGGTCGGTGCTCGCGGTGGCCTGGCTGCCCGCCACCCGCACGGCCGGCCTGGTCGGCGAACAGGACGCCAAGGGCCGCACGCTCTCCGCGCTCGGCCCCGAACTCGACCGCTCCGCCGCCCCCGAGGTGCGCCGACGCGTACTGGAACTCCTCGCCGCCCTGCCCGAGGGCGGGTCCGCCGACACGCAGGCCCTGCTGGACCGGCTCGCGTGGGAGCGTCCCGTCCGCACGTCGAGCAATCTGCGCGCCCGCCTCGCGCGCTGGGCGCTGACCGAGGCGGAGGTCCTCGGCGTGACCGGCCGGGGCGCCCTGTCCGGGCCGGGCCGGGCCCTGCTCGCCCACCACGACCCGGCGCCGCTGCTGGCGCCTCTCCTTCCCGAGCCGGTGGACCACGTCCTGCTGCAGGCCGACCTGACGGCGGTCGCGCCCGGCCCGCTGCTGCGCCCGCTCGGCGACACGCTGGCGGTGCTTGCGGACGTGGAGTCCAAGGGCGGGGCGACCGTCTACCGCTTCACGCCCGGCTCCGTGCGACGCGCCCTCGACGCCGGCCATGCCGCCGCCGACCTGCACGCCTTCCTCAAGGAGCACAGCCGCACCCCGGTCCCGCAGCCCCTCACCTACCTCATCGACGACGTGGCCCGGCGCCACGGCCACCTGCGGGTCGGCGCGGCCTCCTCCTACGTCCGCTGCGACGACGACGCGATGCTGGGCGAGATCCTGGCCGACAAGCGCTCGGCGGGCCTCGGGCTGCGCCGCCTCGCCCCCACCGTCCTGGCCTCGCAGGTCGAACCCACCGCCCTGCTGGAGGGGTTGCGCGCGATGGGGTACGCGCCGGCCGCGGAGTCCCGTACCGGCGACGTCCTGGTGTCACGCGCCGACGCCCACCGCGCCCCGGCCCGCTCGGCGCCCGTACCGGTGCCCGACGGCCCGCCCCTGCCGGACGCGACGCTGCTGGCGGCGGCCGTACGCGCGATCCGCGCGGGCGACCTGGCGGCGACGGCGGTCCGCAAGGAGCCCACCCCGTCGACCGGCACCCCGGGCGAACTCCCGCGCACGAGCGCGGCGGAGACCCTGGCCACGGTCCAGGCGGCGGCACTGACGGGCTCGGCGGTATGGATCGGCTACGTGAACGCGGACGGCGCGGCCAGCCAGCGCGTCATCGCCCCGGTCCGCGTGGAAGGCGGCTTCGTCACCGGCTACGACCACACGGCGGACGAGGTCCGCACCTACGCCCTCCACCGCATCACGGGCGTCGCAGAACTGGCGGAGGACCAGGTCTAACCCCATATCCGGGGCAGCGCCCCGATCTCGCAGCCCCGCCAGACCCATCCAGCCTCGCCGGCGTTTGAGGCGCGGGGTCCGGGGCGGCGCCCCGGCAGCGGCGCCGCACCCGCGGCGAAAACGGCTGGCAGCAGGCGGCAGCCACCCGCACCCTTGATCCATGCCCACCCCACCGCCCCGCCAGATCCGCGCCTCCCACACCCCCACCACCCTCACCGTCTACCAGGCCTATGCCCCCGGCCTAGGGGACCCGGCCGCCCGCGAAGGCCGCTTCCCACCCGCCTGGAAGCGCGACCGCATGACGTGGATCAAGCCCTCGTTCCTGTGGATGATGTACCGCTGCGGCTGGGCCACCAAGACCGGCCAGGAGACCGTCCTCGCCATCGAGATCACCCGCGAGGGCTTCGACCGGGCACTGGCCGACGCCTGCCTGTCCCACTACGAACCGGGCGTGCACCCCGACCGGTCCGCCTGGAAGGAGTCCCTGCGCGAGACCTCCGCACGCGTCCAGTGGGATCCGGAGCGCGACCTCCACCTGAACCCACTGCCGCACCGCTCCCTCCAGCTCGGCCTGTCCGGTCCCACCTCACGGGCGTACGCCGACGAGTGGACGGTCGCCATCCGCGATGTGACCCCGCTGGCCCGCGAGATCCACGGCCTGCTCCGGGCCGGCAACGACACGGCCGCCCGCGCCCTCCTGCCGGCGGAGACCCCGTACCCCTCGGCCCCGCTGCCCCACCTGGGCGCGTAGTCGATCGGCCCGGCATCGAAGGCCCTCCCCCACGGAGCCCACGGCGGGACCGGCCGGCTGACCGCGCAGAGCGCCGTGTTCCCAGCCTTGGCGCCGTACGGCACACTGGAGGTTTGACCTGAAGGAAACGGGGCGCCGCGCGTGAATGGTCCACTCATCGTCCAGAGCGACAAGACCCTCCTGCTCGAAGTCGACCACGAGCTCTCCGGAGCCGCCCGGCGGGCCATCGCTCCCTTCGCGGAGCTGGAGCGGGCCCCCGAGCACATCCACACCTACCGGATCACCCCGCTCGGCCTGTGGAACGCCCGGGCCGCCGGCCATGACGCCGAGCAGGTCGTCGACGCGCTCGTCGAGTACTCCCGCTACCCCGTCCCGCACGCGCTGCTCGTCGACGTCGCCGAGACCATGGCGCGCTACGGCCGCCTCACCCTGTCCAAGCACCCCGTGCACGGCCTGGTCCTGACCAGCACCGACCGGCCCGTGCTGGAGGAGATCCTGCGGTCCAAGCGGATCACCCCGCTCGTCGGTGCGCGGCTGGACGCCGACACCGTGGCCGTGCACCCCTCCGAGCGCGGGCAGATCAAGCAGACGCTGCTCAAGCTGGGCTGGCCGGCCGAGGACCTCGCCGGGTACGTGGACGGCGAGGCGCACCAGATCGACCTGGCCGAGGACGGCTGGGCGCTGCGCCCGTATCAGCAGCAGGCCGTCGAGGGCTTCTGGCACGGCGGCTCCGGTGTGGTCGTGCTGCCCTGCGGCGCCGGCAAGACGCTGGTGGGCGCCGGGGCGATGGCCATGGCGAAAGCGACCACGCTGATCCTCGTCACGAACACCGTCTCGGCCCGCCAGTGGAAGCACGAGCTGGTCAAGCGGACCTCGCTGACGGAGGAGGAGATCGGCGAGTACAGCGGTACGCGCAAGGAGATCCGGCCCGTCACGATCGCCACGTACCAGGTCCTGACGACGAAGCGGAAGGGTGTCTACCCGCACCTGGAGCTCTTCGACTCCCGGGACTGGGGCCTGATCGTCTACGACGAGGTGCACCTGCTGCCCGCGCCGGTCTTCAAGTTCACCGCCGACCTGCAGGCCCGCCGGCGCCTGGGCCTGACGGCCACCCTCGTGCGGGAGGACGGGCGCGAGTCGGACGTCTTCTCGCTCATCGGGCCGAAGCGGTTCGACGCGCCGTGGAAGGAGATCGAGGCGCAGGGCTACATCGCGCCGGCGGACTGCGTCGAGGTCCGGGTGAACCTCACGGAGGCGGAGCGGCTCGCGTACGCGACCGCCGAGACGGAGGAGAAGTACCGCTTCTGCGCGACGACGGCGACGAAGCGCAAGGTCACCGAGGCGCTCGTCGCCAAGCACCGGGGTGAGCAGACCCTCGTCATCGGCCAGTACATCGACCAGCTCGACGAGCTCGGCGAGCACCTGAACGCCCCCGTGATCAAGGGCGAGACGTCCAACGCGCAGCGCGAGAAGCTCTTCAACGCCTTCCGCGAGGGCGAGATCAGCGTGCTGGTCGTGTCGAAGGTCGCAAACTTCTCCATCGACCTGCCCGAGGCCACGGTCGCCATCCAGGTGTCGGGCACCTTCGGCTCCCGCCAGGAGGAGGCACAGCGCCTGGGCCGTGTGCTGCGGCCGAAGGCGGACGGCCACGAGGCGCGGTTCTACTCGGTCGTCGCGCGCGACACGATCGACCAGGACTTCGCGGCGCACCGCCAGCGCTTCCTCGCCGAGCAGGGGTACGCCTACCGGATCATGGACGCCGACGAGCTGCTGGCGAGCGACTGACCGCAGGGTCGTCGAGGGGCAGGCGCGGGGCCGGCACCCGGCCCGGGGCGCAGGCGCGCACCCGGGCCCGGAGGCGGCCCCGGCCCCGGGTTCGGGCGATCAGTACGGCGAGCGCCGGGACGCACCAGATCCACAGGGCCGGCCAGTCCAGCACCAGGGCCCGGACGGCGGTGGGCAGGTGCCGGGTCCAGAATTCGGCGGAAGCCTCCGGGAGGACCAGCATCCCGAGCAGGGCGGTACCGGCGAAGGCGGCCAGCGCCGTCAGTCCGGCCCGGATGCGGCCGGTCAGCAGCAGGTACGGGACGAAGGCCGCCGGGGTGAGGGTGCTCCCGGCGGCGATGCCCAGTGCGAAGCCCTTGCCGAGTGCGGCGCCGGGCCGGCCGAGGTCCCACAGGACCAGGCAGGCGAGGGTCAGGTTGATCTGGCCGGGGAGCGGGTCCTGGAACAGCGGCTCCAGCAACAGGCCGACGATGGTGGCGGCCAAAACGGGCCCGCGCCGGGCCGGCAGCCGCGCGAGGCGGCAGGACAGCGTGATCAGCAGGGCGAGCAGGCAGGCGTTGCCGAGGACGAGGACGGCCTTCAGCGCGCCGGCCGGCAGCCAGGCGGCCGGAGTGAAGAGGATCGCCGCGAACGGCGGGTACGCGGCGGGCGGGTGCCACTCGGCGGCCGTGAAGCCGTCGACGAGGGCGTCGGCCGTCGGGATCCGCAGAGCGATGCAGAGCACGCCCAGCACGAGCAGCGAACCCGTCACCAGCACGCCGGTGAGGGGCGACGGCAAGCGGCTGGGGGCGGGGCTCCGGGTCACGCGCGTGACCCTAGTGGATCAGTCAATTCCGCACGCACGGCGCCGAGTCCACGTCCAGTGCCCGTCCAGGCCACGTCGAGCCCGCTTCCACCGGCCGGTCGGGCGGGGCCGGTGGTCAGCGGCGTATGACGCCCGCGTCCTCGGCGTATTCGCCCAGGACGACGACGCTCACCGCGGCCGCCGCGAAGACCTTCGCGGCCCGCAGCATGCTGCCGACGGAGTGGCGGGAACGGGAGTCGGAGATGGCGGTGGCGCCGGCCGGGCGGCCACCCTGGACCGGGGTGAAGGTTGCGGTGCTCATGTGTCCATGGTGCGTTTTCGCCGCGGCGAGCACATCGCTCTGGGGGCGGAATCCCCAGGCCTCCGGCATCCTCCTCCCGGCCCATGCCATCCCCTGATGGGCCTACCAGGGTCTGACACTCCCGGGTATGACAACCCGTACGGAGGTACCGGCCGGAAGGGATTCCCGGCCGCCTAATCCGTTCGCGCCGCCGCCCCGCGGTGACTAGAATCTCCGCTCTTGCCGCCTCCCACCGCCTCATCGGGGAGAGCCGCCCGCCGGCCGGAAACCGGCGGGCTTCTGTTCCGTACCAGCAGCTGGAGGCAGTCCCGTGCCCGCGCACGCCCCCGACACCACTCACGACGACGCGACGACGACCGCCCCCGCCGACCCGCTGGGCCGCGAACGGGCCCACCTCACCGCCTCGCGCGCCGCCCTGCGCGCCATGCGCGAGGACGTCGAAGCCCTGGACATCCGCGACGTCACCGCGAACTGGGTCAACGCGATCGTCCTCCAGGCGCAGATCGACGACCGCATCAAGGCCCTCGCCGACCTCGCCCACACCCCCCTCTTCTTCGGCCGCCTGAACTACCTGCACGCCCCCGGCGCGGAGCTCGCCGAGGGGGCGGAGGGCGAGCAGTTCTACATCGGCCGCCGCCACGTCCACGACGCCGACGGCGACCCGATGGTCATCGACTGGCGCGCGCCCGTGTCCCAGCCGTTCTACCGGGCCTCCAAGACCGACCCGCAGGACATCGCGCTGCGCCGCCGCTTCGGCTACACCGGCGGCGAGCTGACCGCGTACGAGGACGAGCACCTGTCGGACCCCTCCGAGGCGGCCGCGGTCAGCAAGCTGCTCCAGCAGGAGATCGAGCGTCCGCGCGTCGGCCCCATGCGGGACATCGTCGCGACGATCCAGCCCGAGCAGGACGAGATCGTGCGTTCCGGCCTGTCCGGCTCCGTCTGCGTGCAGGGCGGCCCCGGCACCGGGAAGACGGCCGTCGGCCTGCACCGGGTGGCGTACCTGCTGTACGCGCACCGCGACCGCCTGGCCCGCACGGGCACGCTCGTCATCGGGCCGAACCGTTCCTTCCTGCACTACATCGAGCAGGTCCTGCCCGCCCTGGGCGAGCTGGAGGTCAAGCAGGCCACCGTCGACGACCTGGTCGCCCGCGACGGCTTGGAGGTACGCGGCACGGACGCCGCCGAAACCGCCGTGGTCAAGGGCGACGCCCGGATGGCACAGGTGCTGGGCCGCGCGGTCCGCTCGCACGTCACGCAGCCCACCGAGGCGCTGATGGTGGTGCGCGGTTCGCGGCGCTGGCGGGTGCCCGCGTACGAGATCGCCGAGATGGTCCAGGAGCTGCAGAACCGCGACATCCGCTACGGCGCGGCCCGGGAGGCGCTGCCGCAGCGCATCGCGCACGCGGTGCTGGTACGGATGGAGCAGGCGGGCGAGGCGCCGGACGACCGCGTGCAGGACGCGGTGGCCCGCAACGCCGCGGTGAAGGCGGCGGTGAAGGAGATCTGGCCGCCGGTCGACCCGGCGAAGCTGCTCCTGCGGCTGCTGTCCGACCCGGACTTCCTCGCGCTGCACGCGGAGGGCGTCCTCACCGCGGACGAGCAGAAGCTGCTGGCCTGGCCGAAGCCGCTGCGCAGCGTGAAGTCGGCGAAGTGGTCGGCGGCGGACCTGGTCCTGATCGACGAGGCGGCCGACCTGGTGGAACGCACCCACTCCCTGGGCCATGTGGTCCTCGACGAGGCGCAGGACCTGTCCCCGATGCAGTACCGGGCGGTGGGGCGGCGCTGCACGACGGGTTCGGCGACGGTCCTGGGCGACCTCGCGCAGGGCACCACGCCGTGGGCGACGCGCAGCTGGGACGAGGCCCTGACCCACCTGGGCAAGCCGCAGGCGGTGGTGGAGGAGCTGACGGCGGGCTTCCGCGTGCCGCGCGAGGTGATCGCGTACGCGTCGCGCCTGCTGCCGTCGATCTCCCCGGGGCTGGCCCCGGTCGCGTCGGTCCGTGAGACCCCGGGTTCGCTGCGGATCTCGCAGACGGCGGGGGCGGATCTGACGGCGGCGGTGGTCTCGGCGTGCCGGGAGTCGCTCGTGCACGAGGGTTCGATCGGCCTGATCGCGGCGGACGCGCGTATCCCGGCCCTGGCGCAGGCCCTTCGGGAGGCGGACCTGCCGTGCCTGGCGCCGGGCGAGGAGACCACGGTGGAGGCGCGGCTGACCCTGGTTCCCGCCTCGCTGGCGAAGGGTCTGGAGTACGACTACGTGGTCCTGGACGAGCCCGCGGCGATCGTCGACGGCGAACCGGACGAGCGGACGGGGCTGCGCCGGCTGTACGTCTGCCTCACCCGGGCCGTCTCGGGCCTCGCGGTCCTCCACGCGACCCCGCTGCCCGCCGCCCTGTCCTGACCTGCGGGTCCACTGCCGGGGCTCCGCCCCGGACCCCTACGGCGCTCCGCGCCCGCGCCTCAAACGCCGGCGAGGCTGAAAGATCGCCTCAAACGCCGGCGGGGCTGGATTTTCCAGCCCCGCGGCACCATCCAGCTCCTCGGGCGTTTGAAGCGCAGGGTCCGGGGCGGAGCCCAGATCTTTCAGCCCCGCCGCACCATCCAGCCCCTCCGGCGTTTGAGGAGCGGGGTCCGGGGCGGAGCCCCGTTCTTTCAGCTGGTCAGGACAGGGCGGTTCGCCATTCGGCCACGGCTTCGGCCGAGACGGGTCGGCCCCACCCGGAGGGACGGGCCGCGCCGCCGATGTGGAACGCGTCCACACCCCCCGCCCGCAGCACCGGCAGGTGCCCGAGCGTCAGGCCGCCGCCGACCAGGATCCGCGCCCCGTACCCCGGCTCCCCCCGCCGCCCCGCCTCGGCCAGCAGCACCGGCAGGCCCTCGGCGACCCCGGCCGCCGAGCCCGCGGTCAGGTACGCGTCCAGCCCGGGAAGGTCGGCCAGCGTCTTGCGCAGCTGGTCCCGGTCCGCCGCGCGGTCGATCGCCCGGTGGAAGGTCCAGCGGCAGCCGTCCAGCTCCGCCAGGACCGCCTCGACGGCGGCCAGGTCGGGGCTTCCGTCCGGGGTCAGGAAGCCCAGGACGAACTCGTCCGCGCCCTCCGCCCGCATCGCCCGCGCCGTCTCGACCAGGACGGAGACGTCACCGGCCGCGAAGCCGTCCGCCCTGCGGAGCATCACGCGCAGCGGGATGTCGACCGCCGCCCTGATCGCCGCGAAGGTCTCGCGCGGCGGGGTGAGCCCGTCGGCGGCCATGTCGGTGACCAGTTCGAGTCGGTCCGCCCCACCGGCCTGGGCCGCGACCGCATCCTCCACGTCGAGGGCGATCACCTCCAGGAGCGCACGGTTGCTCATTCGATCCCATCCTTCGGAAGACAGCTCGGGAAACAGCTCGGAAATAGGTCTAGTCCAATATCAGGGTACGGGCCTCCACCCGCGCTTCACCAGCACCATCACGCCACCCCCACAATGTGCCCATGAACACAGGCGCCCCGAGCAGCGACACCCACCCCGGCACCACGTCCCTGCGCGCCCGCTGGCGGGCGACCGTCACCGCCGCCGGCGCCCCCGCCGACCGTGATCCCGAGCCCTACGCCGACCGCCTCCTCACCGCCTGGGCGGAGCCGCAGCGCCGGTACCACACCACCGCGCACCTGGCCGACGTACTCGCCCGGATCGACGTACTGGCGCCGCACGCCGCCGATCCGGCCGCCGTGCAGCTCGCCGCCTGGTTCCACGACGCCGTCTACCGCCCCGACCGGTCCGAGAACGAGGAGCGCAGCGCTGCCCTGGCCGAGCGGGCCCTGCCCGAGCTGGGCATAGGCGCCGCGCGCACCGCCGAGGTGGCCCGGCTGGTCCGGCTCACCGTCACCCACGACCCCGCCCCCGGCGACACCGACGGCGAGGTCCTCTGCGACGCGGACCTGGCCGTCCTGGCCGGGGACCCGCAGGCCTACGCCGCCTACGCCGCGGCCGTCCGCGCCGAGTACGGCTTCGTCCCGGACGAGGCCTTCCGCACCGGGCGCGCCGCCGTGCTGCGCCAGCTGCTCGACCTGCCGCGGCTCTTCCGCACGCCCTACGGAACCGCGCACTGGGAGGCCCCGGCCCGCGCCAATCTCGCCGCGGAACTCACCACGCTCACCACGCAGGGCTGACCAGGGCTGACCAGAACTGGCCCAGGACCGGGCGCCGGGCCCGGCGCCCGGCCGGCACACCCGCGCCCACCAGGGGGAATTTGATCGCCTTCGCCATGGTTGGTGGAAGTCATGCCCGTAGATGCCGCACGACCCCGCATGCCCGTCGCCGTCTACATCCTGGGACTGTCGGTCTTCGCGCTCGGCACCAGCGAGTTCATGCTCTCCGGGCTGCTGCCACCCATCGCCGCGGACCTGGGCGTCACCATCCCCCAGGCGGGCCTGCTCATATCCGCCTTCGCGATCGGCATGGTCATCGGCGCGCCGGTGCTGGCCGTGGCCACCCTGCGCCTCCCGCGCCGCACCACCCTCGTCGTCCTCATCAGCCTCTTCGGCCTCGGGCAGGTCGCGGGCGCGCTGGCCCCCTCGTACGAGTTCCTCTTCGTCTCCCGCGTGGTCTCCGCGTTCGCCTGCGCGGGCTTCTGGGCCGTCGGCGCGGCCGTCGCCATCGCCATGGTCGACAAGGACCAGCGGGCCCGCGCGATGGCCGTCATGATCGGCGGCCTGTCCATCGCCAACGTCCTCGGCGTCCCGGCCGGCGCCTTCCTCGGGGAGCACCTGGGCTGGCGCTCCGCGTTCTGGTCGGTCGGCGCGGCCTCCGCGATCGCCCTCGTCGGCATCCTGGCGCTGATCCCGAAGATCCCGCTGCCCGCCGAGAAGCCCTCGCTCGGGCGCGAGCTGCGCATCTACCGCGACCGCCAGGTGTGGCTGTCCATCGGCATCACGGCGCTCGCCGCGGGCGGCGTCTTCTGCGCGTTCAGCTACCTGTCGCCGCTGCTCACGGACGTGGCCGGGCTGGACTCCCGGTGGGTCCCGTGGATCCTCGGCCTCTTCGGCATCGGCGCGCTGGTCGGCACCACCATCGGCGGCCGGGTCGCCGACGCGCACCTGTTCGGCGTGATGATCTGGGGCGTCACCGCCTCGACCGTCCTGCTGACGGCGCTCGCCCTCCTCGCGTCCGTCCAGGTGGCCGCCATCGCCCTGTCCTTCCTCCTCGGCGTCTCGTCCTTCTTCACCGCCCCCGCGCTCAACGCCCGCATGTTCAACGTGGCCGGCGCCGCCCCGACCCTGGCCGGCGCCACCACCACGGCCGCCTTCAACCTCGGCAACACCGGTGGCCCCTGGCTCGGCGGCACCGTCATCGACGCGGGCCTGGGCTTCTCCGCCACCGCCTGGGCGGGCGCCGCGATGATGCTCGTCGCGATCGCCCTCGCCGTGACCGCGCTCCGCCTGGACCGCCGTACGCACGCCGCCATCCCGACCCGTGTCGTCACCAGCGGCGTGGCGTCGCCCTCCGCCGTGACCGAGAGGGTCTAGGGCGTCGGGGACCTCTTGATCATTTTCCGTCTGCCCGGGGCGCGGCGCCCCGCGCCGGCCCGAACCCCCTGACGATCAGCCACCCGGCCAGCGCCAGCTCCCAGGCGAACACCGGGAGCGCGGCGGCCGCCCCCGCCACGGACAGCTGCGTGTAGGCCCCGAACATCACGGCGACGGCCGAGGCGCAGATCAGCGGCCCGCCGACCAGCCCGAGCACGGCGATGAAGCGCGGCACGAGCCGTGCGCGGTACGCCAGGTAGGCGAGCAGGACGGTGTTCAGGCCGAGGGCGATGTTGGGCCCGAGCAGGAACGTCCAGTCGTGCACGGCCGCCATCGCGACGTCGGCGCCGGGCGCCGCCCCCGCGTCCCGCCGCAGGGTGACGAGCGCCAGGACGGCGACGATCCCGAGGGCGATGACGGCCGCCTCCAGCAGCCGCCCGAAGGCGTATCCGAGCGCGAGCCCCTCCCCGTGGCGTCGTAGGACGGGGAACAGCGCGGCGCCGGTACCGGCCACCGCCACCACCAGCACCACCTCGCAGAGCACCCCGAGCAGCGCCTGCGTGTCGGCGCCCTGCACGAGCCGGCCGTCCGCCGCGCCCAGCAGGGGGCGGTACAGGACCGCCCCTGCTATCGCGGCGACCTCGGTCAGCAGGAACAGCGACCCGGCGGCCACCGCGGTTCTCCGGTCCGGACTCATCTTCTGGGTACCCCTCGCTCGATGGCGGTGTACGGCGTACACCTGACGCCAACCCTAGGTGTACGGCGTACACTCGTCAAGGAGAGAGGGTTCGTCGAGGAGGGAAGGGGTCGAACCGGGATGACCCGGCAGGAAGCCACGCAAGCGCACGCGCACACGCAACGGATCCCCCTGAACAGGGACCGCGTCCTGCGCGCCGCCGTCACGCTCGCCGACGCCATCGGCATCGACGCGCTCAGCATGCGCAGGCTCGCGCAGGAGCTGGACGTCGTACCGATGGCCCTCTACAAGCACGTGGCCAACAAGGAGGAGCTGCTCGACGGCATGGCCGACGCCGTCGTCGGCGAGATCGACCCGCCGGCCGCGGGCCCCGACTGGCAGCGCGTGGTCCGCGGGCGGATCCTCTCGGCCCGGCGGGTCCTGCTGCGCCACCCCTGGGCGGCCCGGGTCATCGAATCGCGGACCGGCCCCACCCCGGCCGTGCTGGCGTACCTGGACTCGATGGCCGGGAGCTTCCGGAACGGCGGCCTCTCCGCCGACCTCACCCACCACGTCATGCACGCGATGGGCAGCCGCCTGCTCGGCTTCAGCCAGGAGCTCTTCGACACCTCGGGCCCCTCCGGCCCGCCGGACCCCGGGCTGGCGGCGCACTACCCGCACATCGCGGAACTGGCCGCGACGGCCGCACACGACGGGGGCTCCACCGTCGGTGGCGGCTGCGACGACCAGTTCGAGTTCGAATTCGCCCTGGACCTCCTCCTCGACGGCTTCGAAAGCCTCCGCCGCCAGGGCTGGACCTCCGCGCGGAAGGAGTAACGGGTGCGGGGAGGGCGGGCTCAGCCGATGTCGGTGCGGGTGAACCTCCACAGGGCGGCCGCGGCGACGGGCAGCAGGTAGACCGCCAGGGCGACGAAGGCGTGGGTCGCGGTCGTGCCCTCGCGCATGGCGGCGCAGGCGATCTCGCCGACGCAGTCGGTCTTGTCGGTCAGCATCAGCAGCCGTTCGTTGAGCACGGCGAAGGCGATGCCGGAGAAGTGGGACTCCGTGAGCGAGGGGACGTAGTCCTGCACCAGTCGCTCGGCGACGACGAGGTAGGCCAGGGCGACGCCGAGCGCCACCGTCAGGCTGCGGGTCAGCATCGCCAGGGCGTAGCCGAGCAGGGCCACCAGCCCGACGAAGAGGGCGCCTCTGAGCACGATGGCGGCCAGAACCGACCAGAAGTGTGCGTCGGCGTCGGCGGTGGTGCCCCGGAGATGGGCCGTGGCCAGGAGCAGCGGGACCAGGAACGCCGCCGTCGCCAGGGCGGTCGTCGCCGCGACGGCGGCGACCAGCAGACCGCGCGTGGCGAACAGGCGGGCCCGGCGCGGCTCGGCGGCGACGAGGTTGAGGATCACGCGGGAGGACCAGTCGGCTCCTCCGCTGAAGAGGCCGAAGACCAGCCCGGCCACCGCGACGGCGGACAGTACGGCGCGCAGGTCCACGAAGGACGCCTTGGTCAGCTGGTAGCGCGGATCGTCGTAGAAGTACTGCGCCGACAGCTGTTCCACGTTGCCCGACCGCCGAGCCGCCTCCGCGGCGTACTGCTGGTACGCCGCCTCGGCCTCGCGCCACGCCGAGGCCGTGTCGGTGTGGTGGCCGAGGTAGGCGGCGGCCGCGAACGCGAGGAGCAGCAGCGGCAGGGCGTACAGGGCCCAGCGGACCGGCCGGGGACTCAGGATCCGGCGCAGTTCGGAGCGTACGAGCCGGCGCAGGGGAAGCGGCCGGAGGCGGTCCGCGGGAGGAGGCACCGCGGGTCCCGCCGGGCGTGCGACTGCCGTCGTCATCAGGTGATGTCCGTTCGGGTGAAGCGCCACAGGGCCACCAGCAGCACCGGTACGAGATAGATCAGGACGCCGACGAACCCGTCCGCGGCCGTGAGGTCCACGTGCACCGCCTCGCACCCCGGGCCGGCGATGCAGTCGGACTCGGCCATCGGGATCACGGGCTTCTCGTTGAGCACGGCGAAGACCAGCCCGTTCATGTCGTACTCGGCCCCGCGCGGCCCGCGCCCGCCGAAGACCTGGTCCGCGCCGGCCAGGTAGAGGAACCCGATGGCGAGGGCGACGGACGCCTTGCGCGTCACCATGGCCAGGCTGTAGCCGAGCAGGCACAGCAGTCCTACGAGGAGTACGCCCCGCAGGTACTGGCTGACGAGGACCGCCCAGTAGCCGCCGTCGAGACCAGCGGTGCTGCCCCGGGTGTGCGCGGCGAGCAGGAGCAGGGGGACGAGCAGCAGTCCGGCGGCGGCGGTCGCGGCCATCGACAGGCCGGCGGCGAGCAGGGCCCGGGTGGCGAAGAGCCGGAAGCGGCGCGGCTCGGCCGCCGCGAGGGTGAGCATGACCCGCGAGGCCCAGTCGGATCCTCCGGCGACCATGCCGAAGACCACGGCCGCGGCGGCCAGCGCGGTGATGACGGTGCGCAGGTCCCCGAAGGACAGCGTGTCCATCAGGTAGCGCGGGTCGTGGAAGTAGTTCCGCGCGCTGACGCCCTGCCCGATCGGGAGCCCGTAGGTCTCGGCGTCCGCGAGGAAGCGGGCGTACCGCTCGTCGGCCGTACGCCAGGCGGCGGCCGTGTCGGCGTCGTGCAGCAGCAGTTTGGACAGCCCGAAGGCGACGATCGCCAGGGGCAGCCCGATCGCCACGAAGCGCATGACGCGCGGGGCCCTCAGGCGCTGCAGCTCGGCCCGGGCGAGGCGGCGCCAGGGCAGCGCACCCTCGTCGGTGCGGCGCCGCGGCGCGGTGACGGCGGCCCGGTCAACTGCCATGGCGCGACTCCTGCTGCGCGTCGGCCGCGTCCGCCGCGCGGACGGCGGTGACGTAGATGTCCTCCAGGGACGCCGACTCGACCAGCAGCTCACGGGGGTAGACGGCCCGGTCGGTGAGCAGCTTGAGCACTTCGGCTCCGTCGGCACGGTCGTGGCCCCCCTGGCCGTGCGAACCGTGCCCGCCGTGCGCGCCGTCCACCGCCGCGACCTGCAGTTCGGTGCCGGCGGGTCCGGTCGCGGGAACGGCCGTGTAGCCGTGGCCGGCCAGCACGGACTGGGCGGTCACCGCGTCGTGGACGCGCACCACCAGGCGCGAAGTGCCCTGGCTGAGCAGTTCGGGGACGCTCGCGTCGCAGATCACCCGGCCGTTGCGGACGATCGTCACCCAGTCGCTGACGAGTTCCACTTCGGAGAGGATGTGCGAGGAGACGACGACGGTCATGCCGCGCTCGTCCCGCAGCCGCTTCAGCAGTTCCCGCATGTGGCGGACGGCTTCCGGGTCCAGGCCGTTCATCGGCTCGTCCAGGACCAGCAGGTCGGGCTGGGAGAGCAGCGCGGCCGCGACGCCGAGGCGCTGCTTCATGCCGAGCGAGTAGCCGGAGTACGAGCGGCGGGCGGCCGCGTCCAGGCCGACCAGGCTCAGGACGTCGGCGATCTCGCTCCGGTCGGCGCCGTGCAGTTCCCCGAGGAGCCGCAGGTTGTGTTCCCCGGTGAGCGAGCCCGTGAAGGCCGGACCCTCGATGAGGGCTCCCATCCGCCGCGCGACGAAGCGCTGTTCGGCCGGAAGTCCGCGGCCGAAGGCGGTGATCGTGCCCCGGTCCGGGCGGACCAGGCCCAGGAGCGCCTTGAGCGCCGTGGTCTTGCCCGATCCGTTCGGACCGAGCAGCCCGACGACGGCGCCCCGCGGTATGGACATGGAGAACCCGTCGAGAGCGACCTGCCGCCGCCCGCGCGAGGTCCGGAACGACTTGTGCACCTGGTCGAAGCGGACCAGGATCTCCGGCGCGTCGCCCATGGTCATCCCTGGCCGCCGGCCTTGGCGAACGTGCCGGCCTTGGGAACGGCGTAGCCGATCGCGCACTGTCCGAGGCGGTTGCCCGCGTCCCAGGACTTCTGGTTCATGGGGGTCAGGTACACGCTGATGAGCGCGCCCCGCTCAGCGCCGATCATGGGAGCGAGCGTCGGCTCGCACGCGGTGCGCATCAGGTCCATCACCCCGAGGTCGCCGGGGAACGGCGCGGACGCCGCGCCCGGCAGGGTCACTTGGGAGACGATCTCCATGAAGTGGGGCGTCCCGCAGTCGACGACCCCGACGGGCTGGTCGGTCTGCACGTCGCCCCGGTGGTTGGAACACATGCCGGTCTTGAGGTCCTTGAAGGCCACCGGCGTGCCCTGGGGCAGGTCCTTGAAGGGGTCGGCCCCGGCCGGCGGGGTGGCCGGCCCTGACGGCCGGCCGGCATCCGAGGCCGCCGGCCCGTTCGGTTTGTCGTCCACGGTGGCGCATCCGGTCAGCGTCAGCAGACCGAGGGCCGCCGTCACCAGCGCGAGAGTTGAGGCACGACGCATGCTTGCTCGCCTTCGGTTGTGCGGGAACCCGCCGCCCCCTGTACAGGCCATTTGCTCCTGCACAGGGGACAGCGGGTCAGTCAACAGTCAGGATCAGCACTTGCGGGTACCGTAGTAGGTGTCCCACGTGTCGCCATCATCCCCGCCGTTGTTGTCGGCGTACCAGTCCACCAGGCCGTTGGCGTAGGCGCCGACGTAGTGGTTGCCGGTGCGGTGGCTGTGGCCGGAGGCCCAACTACCGGCCTCAGCACCCTTGTTGCCATTGATGTAGACCGAACCCCAGTCACACCGGGTGTCGGCCTGAGCCACCGTGGCACCCCCGCCGACGATCGCCAGGCTGCTCAGTACCGCAGCCGCCGCGCCCATGGCACCGATGCGTCGCATGTTCTTCATGGCCCCGCCCCTCATCGATTCGTGTTGCGTTGGTGATTTGCTTGATCAGCCTGCGACGCCCTCGCCATCAAGGTCAACGACGTTTAAAGGCGTGACTTGAAATCGCCGTTTCCGCGCTGCGGGGCGCTCACGGAGCAGGCGGTTCCGAACTCGCTCCGCGTTACCGCGGCGCGCATATACCGAGGAGAAATGCGCACGCGGCGTCCCGGGAGCTACGCGGTGTGAAGAGAGCTGCAAGAGAGAACAAACATTCCGCTCACCGCGGTCCGCGGGTTTGACGGAAACCTACCGGCAGGTACGAAACGGCTCGTCGATCAGATCCGGCCTGGGTGGCGTGGACTAGGCCTGCGGGCGGCCCTTCGGGCGGCGCAGGCCGGCCGCCGTGAGGCGGCGGACGAGTTCCTTGCTGCCGATCTCCACCGCGCCCGCGCCGACCGCGTCGGCGTAGCGGTGCGCGGGCACGTCGTAGTGGTCCCGCTCGAAGGCACGCGGCGGGCAGCCGATGGCCGCGGCGAAGGCGTGCAGCTCGTCGTACGAGACGTCGCTGACCAGGTGCGACCACATGCGGCCGTGGCCCGGCCAGGTCGGTGGGTCGATGTAGAGGGTCACCGGCGGCTCACCGCAGGCCGAAGACCGGGCCGAGGCCGCCGACCGCGGCCACTTTCACGCCCGCCTCCGAGCACACCCAGTGCGGGTCGGGTCCCAGCTCCGGTTCGACGTCCAGCGCGTGCGGATCGCCGTGGGTGCAGACCGGGCACAGCGGCCAGCGCCCGTACTTCTCCAACAGCGCGTCCTGTACGTCCTGGGCGACGAGCCCGGGAAGGTAGCCGACCCCCTCCGGCCACTGCTCCACCCACCACCGGCGGTGCGTGACCGAGTCCTCGACGAGGGAGACGACGTCGGCATCGGCGACCTGACCAGCGGCGAGATCGGCGAGCACAAGTGCACGGGCGACGTGCAGCGCCTGTTCCAGGGGGGTTGCGTGGTCCATGGGGCCATTGTGGACCTGCAAGGGCCCGCTGACGAAGGCCCTCTTCTCAAAGGCCGTATGGCGGATTGACCACCGCCCGGGCTGAAAATAACTTTCAGGAGTGAGCAGGAACACGAAGGAAACCTCCAGCCGGCCGCCCCAGCCGCCCCCGACGCACCAGCCGCCTCCGCCGCCGGTCCCGCCGGTTCCGGCCCCCTCCGCCCTCCGGGCCCGCGTGCGCAGCCTCGGCCCGTCCATGACCCGCTCCGTGCTGGCCGTCGCCGAAGCCGTCGCCTCCGACCCGGCCGGCTGCGCCCGGCTCACCGTCTCCGCCCTCGCCGAGCACACCGGCACCAGCGAGGCCACCGTCGTCCGCGCCGCACGCCTCCTCGGCTACTCCGGCTACCGCGACCTGCGCCTGGCCCTGGCCGCCCTCGCCGCCCAGCAGGAGTCCGGGGCCGCCCCCGCCCTCACCGTCGACATAGCCGTCGACGACCCCCTCGCCGACGTCGTCGCCAAGCTGGCACGCGAGGAGGCCCAGACCCTCGCCGACACCGCCGCGGGCCTCGACCTCGCTCAGCTGGCCGCCGCCGTCACCGCCCTCGCGACCGCCCGCCGCATCGACATCTACGGCGTCGGCGCCTCCGCCCTCGTCGGCCAGGACCTCGCCCAGAAGCTGCTGCGCATCGGCCTCGTCGCCCACGCCCACACCGACCCGCACCTGGCCGTCACGGGCGCCGTCCAGCTGCGCCCCGGCGACGTCGCCGTCGCGATCACCCACTCCGGCTCCACGGGCGACGTGATCGAGCCGCTGCGCGTCGCCTTCGAGCGCGGCGCCACCACCCTCGCCGTCACCGGCCGCCCGAACGCCCCCGTAGCCCACTACGCCGACCTCGTCCTGGCCACCTCCGCCGCCCGCGAGACCGAGCTGCGCCCGGCCGCCATGTCCAGCCGCACCAGCCAGCTGCTCGTCGTCGACTGCCTCTTCGTAGCCGTGGCCCAACAAACCTACGAAACCGCCGCCCCCGCCCTGTCCGCCACGTACGAAGCCCTGACCCACCGCCACACACCCCGCTAATCCAGCCCCGCCGGGCAAATCCAGCCCCGCCCAACCCAGCCCCGCCGGCGTTTGAGGCGCGGGGCCCGGGGCGGAGCCCCGAATCATTGACCCGCACCACACCCTCCAACCCCGCCCAACCCAGCCCCGCCCAACCCAGCCCCGCCGGCGTTTGAGGCGCGGGGCCCGGGGCGGAGCCCCGAATCTTTGACCCGCACCACACCCTCCAACCCCGCCCAATCCAACCCCGCCCAATCCAGCCCCGCCGGCGTTTGAGGCGCGGGGTCCGGGGCGGAGCCCCGATCTCTCACCCGCACAGCCACCCGCACAGCCACCCGCCAGGGAGCCGCCTGATGCCCGCGTACGAAGAACTCCGCGCTCAACTCGCCACGCTCACCACAGAGGCCTTCCGCCCCGACCTCGCCGAGATCGACCACCTCTCCACCCTCGACATCGCCCGCACCATGAACGCCGAGGACGCCACCGTCCCGGCCGCAGTCGCCGCCCAGCTCCCCCACATCGCCGCCGCGATCGACGCCATCGCGGAACGCATGGCCCGCGGCGGCCGACTGGTCTACGCCGGTGCCGGCACGGCCGGCCGGATGGGCGTCCTCGACGCCAGCGAGTGCCCGCCCACCTTCAACACCGACCCGGCCGACGTCGTCGGCCTGATCGCGGGCGGCCCCTCCGCCATGGTCAAGGCCGTCGAAGGCGCCGAGGACTCGAAGGAGTTGGCCGCGGAAGACCTCACCGCGCTGAAGATCGGGCCGGCCGACACCCTCGTCGGCATCTCCGCCTCCGGCCGCACCCCGTACGCGATCGGCGCCGTCGAGTTCGCCCGTACGCGCGGCGCGCTCACCGTCGGACTCTCCTGCAACGCCGGCTCCGCGCTCGCCGCGGCCGCCGACCACGGCATCGAGGTCGTCGTCGGACCCGAACTCCTCACCGGGTCCACCCGCCTGAAGGCCGGCACCGCGCAGAAGCTCGTCCTCAACCTCATCTCGACCATCACCATGATCCGCCTGGGCAAGACCTACGGAAACCTCATGGTCGACATGCGCTCCTCCAACGAGAAGCTGCGCGCCCGCGCCCGCCGCATCGTGTCGCTGGCCACCGGCGCGCCCGACGAGGAGATCGAGGCGGCGCTGGCCGCCACCGACGGCGAGGTCAAGAACGCGATCCTCGTCGTCCTCGGCGGGGTCGGCGGCCCCGAGGCCGCCGAGCTCCTCGCCGCCTCGCGGGGCCACCTCCGCGCGGCCCTCGCCAACACCCCCGCCCAGCCCCGCTGACGCCCCCTGCCCTCCCCCTCCCCCCTCTCCCCTCCCCCCACTACGGCAAGGCGACCCCACCATGTCCACGGATGACAAGAACAAGAACCGCGCCACAGCCGCCGCGATCCTTCCTCTGGTCGGCGGCCCGGACAACGTCACCTCGATCGCGCACTGCATGACCCGCCTGCGCATCTCCCTGCGCGACCGCTCGCTCGTCCAGGACGAGGCCCTCAGGGCGCTCCCGGCGGTCCTGGGCGTGGTCGAGGACCTGGGGGCAGCTCCCAGCGGTAGCTGGGGGAACTACCAGATCGTGCTGGGGCCGGGCACCGTCGCCCGCGTGACCCCCGAGTTCGAAGCACTGGTCGAGGAGGGCCGCTCGCCCGCCCGCACCCCTGCCCCCACCCCCACTCCCACCCCCCACACCATCACCGCAGCGCAACTACAGGCCCAGGGCGCGGCACTGAAGGAGGCTCAGAAGGCCCGCAACGCAACACCCGTCAAGTTGCTGCTGCGCCGGATCGCGAACATCTTCGTCCCCCTGATCCCCGCACTCATCGGCTGCGGCATCATCGCGGGCCTGAACGGCCTGCTGGCGAACCTGGGCTGGCTGCCCTCCGTCGTCCCGGCCCTCGCCGCGATCGCGTCCGGCTTCATGTCCCTGATCGCCGTGTTCGTCGGCTACAACACCGCCAAGGAGTTCGGCGGTACCCCGATCCTGGGCGGCGCGGTCGCCGCGATCATCGTCTTCCCGGGCGTCGCGAAGATCGCCGCCTTCGGGCAGGAACTGCGGCCCGGCCAGGGCGGCGTCCTCGGCGCGCTCGCCGCGGCCCTGCTCGCCGTGTACGTGGAGAAATGGTGCCGCAGGTGGGTCCCCGAGGCCCTGGACGTCCTGGTCACCCCCACCCTCACCGTCCTGATCTCGGGCCTGGTCACCCTCTTCGGCCTGATGTTCCTCGCGGGCGAGGCCTCGGCCGCCATCGGCACCTTCGCGGACGCGCTGCTGTCCACCGGCGGCGCCTTCGCCGGCCTGGTCCTCGGCGGCCTCTTCCTCCCGCTCGTCATGCTGGGCCTGCACCAGGCCCTGATCCCCATCCACACCACGCTCATCGAGCAGTCCGGCTACACCGTCCTGCTGCCCATCCTCGCCATGGCGGGCGCGGGCCAGGTCGGCGCCGCCATCGCCGTCTACTACCGGCTCCCCCGCAACCGCTCGCTGCGCACCACCATCAAGTCCGCGCTCCCGGCCGGTTTCCTGGGCGTCGGCGAACCGCTGATCTACGGCGTCTCCCTCCCCCTCGGCCGCCCGTTCGTCACCGCGTGCATCGGCGGTGCGGCCGGCGGCGCCTTCGTCGGCCTCTGCAACCAGTTGGGCGTCGCCTTCGGCTCCACTGCCATCGGCCCGTCGGGCTGGGCCCTGTTCCCCCTCCTGGACGGCCGGTCGAGCGCGGGCGTGACGATCGCGATCTACGCGGGCGGCCTCGCGGTCGCCTACCTGGTGGGCTTCGCCGCCACGTACTTCTTCGGCTTCACCACCCGCATGCTGACCGACCTCGACACCGGCCCGGACCCCACGCCGGCCCCGGCGACCGACCCCCCGAAGGAACCGGCCCTGGCCTGACCCGCACCCGGCGGGCCCCGCCCCACCAGCAGGCACCTGCGGCGCTTGCCCTCGACCTGCTCGAGGGCCTTAGCGTCGGCGGCCATGGCCTCCCTCGACACCGCCCGGCCCCTCTCGGCACGCCGCCCGGCCGCCCTTCCCCGCCCGTATCTCGTCTGGCTCGTCGGCACCCGTGCCTCGCTCCTCGGCGATGCCGTCCTGTACTTCGCGCTGGGCTGGGCGGCCAGTGCCCACGGCGGCGCGACGGGCGCTCTGGTCCTGACCGCCATCACCCTTCCGCGCACCCTGCTGCTGTTGCTGGGCGGCGCCGTCGCCGACCGGTTCGGCGCCCGCCGGATCACGATCACCGGGGACGCCGTGATGCTCACGGCCACGCTCGTACTGGCCCTCGCGAGCTGGCGCCTGGGAGCGTCCGTCTGGCTCCTCGTCGCCGTCGCCGCCGTGATCGGCACGGTCGACGCGTTCTACCTGCCGGCCACCGGGTCCATGCCGCGCCGTCTGGTCGGGAAGGAACAACTCCCGCGCGCGTTGGCCGTGCAGCAGGCCGGCGGCCAGATCGCCTCGCTGCTCGGGGCTCCGCTGGGCGCCGTACTCGTCGCGGCCGCCGGCCTGACCGGTGCGGCGTTCGCCGATGCCGCCACCTTCGCGATCGTCCTCGTCGTACTGGTCTGCGTCCGCCCGGCCCACGACGCCGAACGCTCCCCCCGCACGGAGGGTCTCCTGTCGGGGGCGGCCGACGGGGTACGGATCGCCGTGGCGGATCCGGTCCTGCGGCCCGCGCTGCTGCTGACGGCCGCCGCCGCGTGTTTCCTCCTGCCGGTGGTGTCCCTGCTGAACCCGCTCGTGGCACGCGAGCACGGCTGGAGCGCGGGCGTGGCCGGTCTGGTCGCCGGAGGTCAGAGCCTGGGGGTGATCGCCGTGGCACTGGTGGTCGCGCGACGGGGCACCCTGCGCCGGATCGGCGTGGGCGCGGCGTCGGGGCTGTGCGGTGCGGCGCTGGGCATCGCCGCGGTGGCCATGGCGGGGACGCCGGCCGTGGCGGTGGCCGGCGGGGTCGTCGCCGGTGCCGGCTCCGGGATGTTCGCCTGCCACATCGGCCCGCTGGTGCTGACCCACGCCCCGGGCACCCACCTTGCCAGGCTGCAGGCGCTGCTGGTGCTCGTCCAGAGCCTGGCGCTGGTGGTGGGCAACAACGCCCTCGGCGCCCTCGCCGACGCCCACGGCGCAACGACCGCCGCGGCAGTCTGCGCAACGGGCGCCTGCACCGCGGGAATCACAGCCCTCACCCTGAAACCCCTCCGCCGCCTGCGCCGCGAGTGACGTGGGCGCTGCGCGCATACGAGGCCACGCTCACCTTCGCGCTGTTCGAGGCCCGGCCAATCCAGCCCCGCCGGCGTTTGAGGCGCGGGGTCCGGGGCGGGGCCCCGTTCTTTCACCCGCACCGAACAACGGGCCCGGCAGGATGCCTTCATGATCAACGCCATACCCCCCGTGGTCCCGGCCGGCCACATGCGCGCACTCCCCCAGCCGACGTTCGCCCTGGCCGGCGGAATGCTCCTGCGCCCCTGGGCCGCCCCGCTCGACGCCCCCGCCCTCGTCGAGTCCTGCCACGACCCGGACATCCGGCACTGGAACCGGCCCGCCCTCCTCACCCTGCCCGAGGCCGAGGAGCGCATCACCCACTGGCACGCCCGCTGGCAGGCCGAGGAGGCCGCGATCTGGGCGATCGCCCCCGCCTCCGGCGCCCCGGCCGTCGGCCTGATCGGCCTGGGCGACCTCGATCTGCGCGGCGGCAGCGGCGAGATCCTCTACTGGCTGCTGCCCGCCGGCCGCGGCAACGGCGTCACGGCGAAGGCCACGGAGCGCGTCACCCGCTGGGCCTTCGACGACCTCGGCCTGCACCGCGTGCGCATCACCCACTCCGTGGCGAACCCGGCCTCCTGCGCCGTAGCGCTGAAGGCCGGGTTCCCCCTGGAGGGCACCATGCGCGGCGCCCTCCTCCACGCCGACGGCTGGCACGACGAGCACCTCCACGCCCGCCTGCGCACGGACGTCGCCCCATGATGCTCCCCGCGCACCGACCGATCCTGGCTACGGAACGGACCCCTGCGCCGGCAGCCCCCGTACGTCGATGGCGCGTTCCCCGATCTCGTCGGTGAGCGGAAGCCGGCCGAAGCCTCGGCGTAGTCCTCCGGGCATACGGACCGGATCGATCTGCCTGCCATCGAACCGCCGCGGGGGCCGAGCGGCCCGCTACGCTCCGACATCGACCGCTCCGCCGGCAGCCTTCCGCAGAAAGCGGGCCAGATCGTCCACTCCGTAGCCGAGCCTCGGTCCGCGCTCGGCCGCCATCAGCAGCAACTGCCCCACGATCTCGGCTCCCCAGCCGTCCGTACCGTCCTCGGACCACTCCCACAGCTTCTCGATGCCGAGTCCGGTCATGAGCAGCCCGTGCCCGGCCCGGATCTCGGCGCACAGCTCCGCGACCGCGTCCAGCAGCCGCTCCCCCGGCCGTTCGCACCGCAGCCCCAGGCACCCGCCGAAGTCCTCGACCGCGCACCCCTGGGGCGGGCTCGCCCGGAGCCCCTCGTAACCCGGATCGTCGAAGCCCGGATACCCGTCCACCGGGCAGTGCACCAGCGTGAACCGCTGCCACCCCGGACGCGGAGGGGGCTGCTGCGGACTGCCCGCCGTCGGCCCGAAGGCCCCGCGCGGTGCCAGCGCCGTCTCCAGGCCGCGCAGCTTCCAGCCGAGCTCGAACGCGAACTCCGCGGCGTCGATCGCCTCGCTCACGGGTGGGCCCTCTCGTGCAGTACGGCGGCCAGCCGGAGCGCGGTGTCCAGGTTGCAGCGACCCAGGTCGACGAGGGGCAGGCCGTAGGTACCGGCGGCGGAGACCCTTTCCACGTCGAGCGAGGGAAAGACCACCCCGACTCCGGTGAGCGCGTCCTTGAGCTGCCGCACGGCTTCCTCGGCCGCCAGGATGCGCTCGTGCGCCGTCATCACCATCACATGTCACCTTTCTACTCTGCGTGTTCACGTTCAGCACACAGAGTGGCGACGGGCTGGCTAGCCTTTCAAGGAAGCACCGAGAACAACCCCACCTGTTGGCCCGGGAGTCGCCATGGCAGGTAAGAACCTCGACCCCTCCTCCTCACCCCGCGCCCTGCTCGGCGCCGAACTCCGCGTGGCGCGCGAACGCGCCGGCAAGAGCCAGGCCGAGTTGGGCGAACCCCTCTTCGTCAGCGGCTCGTTCATCGGCCAGCTCGAAGCGGGCACGCGCCGCATGCACATCGAATTCGCGCGCCAGATAGACGAGATCCTCGACACGAACGGCTTCTTCGCCCGCAACTGCGGCGCGGCGGCCAAGTCCAAGTACCCGGACCACTTCGCGGCGGCGGCCGAGGCGGAGGCTCTGGCGACATCGATCCGGGAGTACGCGCCGCTGACTATCCCTGGACTGCTCCAGACCGAGGCGTACGCTCGCGCCGTCTTTCGCGCCTATCAGCCGACGGCGCCAGAGCAGGTGATCGAAGAACTGGTCACAAACCGCCTGGCCAGGGCCACGCTGCTGAGTGATCCAACAACCCCATTGTTGTGGTGTGTTTTCGGAGAGGCCGTGCTGCGCTGCGAGGTTGGGGGGCCAACCCTGATGGCAGAGGCACTGAGGCACATCACGGAACTGATCGCGGCGCACAGGATCATCGTCCAGGTGATCCCGTTTTGTGCGGGAGCCCACGCGGCCATGGGCGGTTCACTTCAGCTGCTGTCGTTCGAGGATGCTCCCACGCTCGCTTACGTTCAAGGCAACGGCACAGGCCAGCTGTTCGACGATCCCGCCACGGTCTCTCGTCACTTCCTGACCTACGATCTCCTCACGGCCGGTGCGCTGCCTCCCGCGCAATCGCTGGCCTTGATCGAGTCCGTAGCGGAGGGGTACGAACGTGAAGCTGCAGCCTGATTACGATCTGTCGGCGGCCGTCTGGCACAAGTCCAGCTACAGCGACGGCAGTGGCGGCAGCTGCGTGGAGATGGCCACCTGGCGCAAGTCCACCCACAGCGACGGCACCGGCGGCGACTGCCTCGAAGTCGCCGACGGCCACCCCGACCTCGTCCCCGTACGGGACTCCAAGCAGCCCGAAGGCCCGCACGTGGTGTTCCACGCGCGGGCCTGGGCCACCTTCGTCGCGACCCTCTGACGCTCAGAGACCGGCGCTGAACAACAGCATGTTCGGGCTGCTCTTGCTGACGCTCTTCAGGACGTCCTTGGTGGACTCGTCGTCCAGCCACTCGTTGAGCTCCGCCGGGGCCGCGGTCGGGTGTGCCTGCTTGTAGAGGGCGACGACACCGGCGACGTGCGGCGCGGCCATCGACGTTCCGTCGAGGGCCACGCTGCCGCCGCCGAGCTTCGCGGAGACGATGGCCGCGCCGGGGGCGTAGAGCGTGACGCACGTGCCCCAGTTGGAGAAGTCGGTCTCCTCGTCCCACTGGTTGGATGCGGCGACCGTCAGCACGCGAGCGGCGGACGCGGGCGAGACCATGCACGCGTCCTTCGCGGAGTTGCCCGCCGCGATGACCGGCAGCACGCCCGCATCGGACAGGGCGGTCGCGGCGTTGTTGACCGCGTCCGACCTGTCCCCGCCCAGGGAGCCGTTCAGGACGGCCGGCTGCTTGGCGTTCTTTGCCACCCAGTCCATGCCTGCGATGATCCCGGACCAGGTGCCCCTGCCGTCGCAGCCGAGGACGCGGACGCTGACGAGGTTCGCCTTGCGCGCCACCCCGTACGTCTTCCCCGCGACCGTGCCCGCGACGTGCGTGCCGTGGCCCTGGCAGTCCTGGCCGTTGCGGCCGTCACCGATCGCGTCGTAGCCGAAGGTGGCCCGGCTGGTGCCCTCCGGTGTGACGAACTCGGAGTGCTGGTAGTCGATGCCCGAGTCGAGGATGTACGCGGTCACCCCGGCGCCGTTGCCCTCGGTGGTGAAGCTGCTGTCCAGCGGCAGGTTCCGCTGGTCGATCCGGTCCTGACCCCAGGAGTTCGACGGGGCCCGCGTCGCACCCGGATCGGTCTGCGTCGGCACGGACTGGACCGAAGCGTCCTCCTCGACCGACTTCACGCCCAGGCTGTTGCGGACGAGCGTCAGCTCCAGCGAGGTCAGCGGCACCGCGAAACCGCTCATCGCCGACGAGTAGACGAACGACGGCTTCAGCTTCAGCTTCTGCGCGACCTTCGCCGCGTCCTGCCCCTTCTCCAGCGTCACGATGTACTTGCCGGGCACCGGGTTGGAGGACGTGAACAGCGGGGCCGGCGTCGGCTCCGGGGCCGCGGCGGAGGCCGTGCCGGCCGCGACCGGGGGGACGGTGAGGAGCGCGGCGGCGGCCAGACGTGCGAGCAGGCGCATGACAGGGACTCCCTGACGGGGTGGAAGGTCGGCATGGGTGAGCCGCCCCCCGTGACGACGAGCGTCTCTGCGGGGTGCGGCCTTCCGTTCCATCGGTGCCACCCCGAAGGGGCTTGAACCTCCGACCCCGCCTGGCCGATCGCCCGCCGGCCGCGTCAACACGGCGCGTCCGACACGCTGCAGGAAGGGTTAACCCCCTGCGCCGTCACCGCCGCGCCCCGGCCCGCACCGCCCGGGGCCACCGCAGCAAGATCACCCGTACGGCCCGCCCCCACACCAGGGAGCGCACGGCCGGTGCGCCGCCCGTGCCCCCGCCTCACCCCCGGTCCTCGTTGACCGGGCCGGCAGCGCGTGATGGCCTCACCCCATGCGCAACCGTCTGAGCCGAGCCCTGCCCGTGGCCGTCGCCCTGCTGGCCGCCGTCGCCGTCCTGCCCGTGTCCGCAGCCACCGCCGCCGCACCCGAACCCGCGACCCACACCGCCCCCGCCAACCCCACCGCCCTCGCCGACGAGGACGGGACGTACATCGTCACCCTGCAGAGGGACCTCGACCCGGTCGCGGTGGCCGACATGGTCGGGGCCACCCCGGTCCACGTCTTCGACACCGCGCTGCACGGCTTCAGCGCCCGCCTCTCCCCCGCCCAGGTCACGGCCCTGCGCGCGATGCCGGGGGTGGAGTCCATCGATGAGGACGGCGAAACCGCCGGCTTCGGGACCTTCTAGCGCGTCAGCGTCACCAGCCGAAGACCGGGTCGACGTCGAAGGTCGGCGGCAGGGTGTCGCTCCGGTCGAGGTTGACGAAGGCGTAACTGCCGGGCGGGCCCGGGAAGAACGCGAACCGTTTGCCCAGCGGCAGGTCGCGCAGGATCGTGGGCTCCTCGCGCTGGTTGCCGCGGTCCAGGCCGAGGCGGGTGAGGTGGGTCCACGGGTGGTCCGAGGTCACCACGGCGACCTCGTCCGCGCGCGTCCGTGCCAGTGCGCGGACGTGCGCGTCGCCGAAGCCCGCGTGCCAGACGCGGCGGCCGTCGGTGAGGGAGTACGCGGAGACCCCGTTCTTCTTGCCGTTCTTCACCGGGGTGACCAGCAGGTCTCCGGCCACCACCGGGGACGGCTCGGTCAGCAGGTCCTCCGTCCGGCTGGAGGCGAGGACGACGCCGCGCGGGCGGCCGTCGTCGCCGAACAGCAGGACCGCGTCGGTGCCGCGCGCGGCCGTCTCCGTCACGTGGACGGCGAGCGGCCGGGCGGACAGCACCCGGACCTCGCGCAGCCGGCTCGCCGTCGGCAGCGGGGTCTGCCAGGCCCCGGCGCCCGTCCGCGCGTCGACGGCCGAGATCCGGGCCGTCGTCGTCTCACCGCTGCACTGCTCCACGTACAGGGCCCGGTCCCCGGCGCCGTCGACGGCCTGGACCTCGCACTCGGCCGGGACCGGGACGCGCCAGCGCTCCTCGCCGCCGCGCAGGTCGAGGCCGACGAGGGCGCCCTCCTCCGCCACCACGGCGGTCGTGCCCGCGGCCGCGACGACCGTGTGCGCCCGGGACGGCTTGAGCTCCCGGTCCCACAGGCTGCGGCCCTCCGCCAGGTCCACGGCCTCGATCCGCGTTCCGCACCGGCCGCCGTCCTGGTACGCGACGAGGCCGATGTCCGACGGCGTGGTCCGGCTCAGCGCGCACACGGGGGTCTGCTCGGAGGCGGGCAGACGCCAGCCCTTGCGGCCCTCCCCGTTGTACGCGATCAGGCCGTCGGGCCGCGCCCGTACCAGCACACCGCCCCGCTCCGACGTCCACACGCCGATCGGCTGCGCCGCGGGCGGGACCGGGCTCTGCCACCCGAAGAGGTCCATCTGGGGGCCGCGCATCCACGTGTAGGCGCTCCAGCCGGGCCACAGCGCGACCAGGGCCAGGGTGATGGCCAGGGCCTGGGCGAAGGGGGAACGGCGGACGAGCGGCGCGTTCTTGATGCCCACCCACAGCAGCCCGGCGGCGGTGCCGAGGAGCGGGATGAGGACCGCCAGCCAGCCCATGCCGCGGGGGCAGTCCTGCCCGCTGCACACGTAGCGGGGGGTGTCGACGAACCACAGCTTCCAGAAGAGCACGCAGTACAGCAGCGTCACGGAGACGAGGACCGCGGTGAGGCCGAGCCACGCGACCTGGAAGAGCCGCCGCTTGGGCCGAAGCCGCAGTAAGAATGCCGGTGCGAATACCGATGCCGGTGCCGATGCCGGTCGTATGTCCATGATCCCCCCGGCCGCAGACTAACGGCCGGGCGGAACGCGGGACGAAGCGGCCCGGCCCCTCACCCCGGCCGCCGCTGCGCGGAGCCGTTCCCCCACCCCGCCCCTTCCCGAAACCGGGCTCCGCCCGGACCCGGTCCTCAAACGCCGGGCACGTCCAGCCCCGCCGGCGTTTGAGGCGTGGGGTCCGGGGCGGAGCCCCGTTCTTTCAGCCCCGCCGGCGATGGAGGCGCGGGTCCGGCAGGGCCCGGCTCCGCACGCCGCCCCGCGCCGCCTCGACGAAGGCGCGGATCAGCTCCGGCGACTTCACGCCGCGCGCCCGCTCCACCCCGCTGGACACGTCCACGCCCCAGGCGCCGGTCACCTCGACCGCCTCCCGCACGTTGCCCGGGTTCAGCCCGCCGGCCAGCAGCCACCGGCCCTCGGGGGCGGTGAAGTCCGCCGCGCCCCAGTTCCACGGCTTGCCGGAGCCGGGGTCGGGGGCGTCGAGCAGGAGCAGGTCCTCGCCGTATGCGCCGCAGCGCTCGACGTGCTCGGCGGTGGCCCGCAGCAGGGTCCGGCCCTCGGCGCGCAGCGCCGCGAAGTCCTCAGGCCCCTCCTCGCCGTGCAGCTGGACCCCCCGCACACCGCTCTCCTCGGCGAACCGGCGCACCTCCTCGACCGACTGCCCGCGGAACACCCCGACGGTCAGCACCCCGTCCGGCACCGCCGCGACGAGCGCCCGCGCCGTGGCGGCATCGACCGTACGGGGACTGCCGGGTGCGAACACGAACCCGACGGCATCGGCCCCGGCCGCCACGGCCACGTCGACGTCGTGCGCGGTCTTCAGGCCGCAGATCTTGACGAAGAGATCGCTCATGCGTCCAGTCAACCAAAGCCTCCCGATCGGTGGTGCTCCGTCTCGGCACCCGGGCGCGAACGCCCACGCGCCGCTAGCCTGGAACGGGGCTCACGCCCAGTGCACGGCACGCCACTCGGAGGACAACGGTGACGATCATGATCGAACGGGCCACACCGATAGAGCAGGCGGCACCGCCGACGTTCGAGACGCTCCTGCGCACCGTTGAGGAGATGGACACGCCAGACGGCTTCAAAGCCGAGCTCATCCGGGGGAAGATCATCGTGTCGCCGTTTTCCACGCTGCGCTACTTGCGTCGCATGCGTGCGCTGCGTGAACAGCTCCAGGCCCACGCACCCGAAGGACACATCGCGGAGATCGCGCCCTTCCTCTTCCGCTTCTCGGCAGCGGAGCGGGCGTACGGGCCCGACCTCTTCGTGGCCGACGAATCGGCCTTCGACGGCGAGGGCCGGCACGCGGACGGGGCGGCCCTGTCGCTCGTCGGTGAGTTCACGTCCGTCTCCACCAGGGATGCCGACTGGACCGAGAAGCTAGACGTGTACGGCCGACTCGTACCGGTCTACATGGTCGTCGACATGCAGGACTCGGAGATCACCTGCTTCTGGGAACCCTCCCCACACGGATACCGCTCCCGGACGACGGTGTCCTTCGGCGAGGCCCTGCACGTCCCCGAGCCGTTCGGCTTCGCCATCGACACCACCGGCTTCTGATCCGGCGGAAACGCCCGAGGGCGGCACCCCAGTCGGGGTGCCGCCCTCGTTCGAGAACAGCCGATCAACCAGTGGCCGGAGCCCGGGTCGATCAGAAGTCCATGTCACCGCCCGGCATGCCGCCCGGGGCGCCGGCGCCGGCCTTCTCGGGCTTGTCCGCGATGACGGCCTCGGTCGTCAGGAACAGCGCGGCGATCGACGCGGCGTTCTGCAGCGCGGAGCGCGTGACCTTCGCCGGGTCGATGATGCCCTCGGCGATCATGTCGACGTACTCGCCGGTCGCGGCGTTCAGGCCGTGACCGATCGGCAGGTTGCGCACCTTCTCGACGACGACGCCACCCTCGAGACCACCGTTGACGGCGATCTGCTTGAGCGGGGCCTCCAGCGCGAGCTTCACGGCGTTGGCGCCGGTCGCCTCGTCACCCTCGAGCTCCAGCTTGTCGAAGACCGCGGAGGCCTGCAGCAGGGCCACGCCACCACCGGCGACGATGCCCTCCTCGACGGCCGCCTTCGCGTTGCGAACGGCGTCCTCGATGCGGTGCTTGCGCTCCTTGAGCTCGACCTCGGTCGCGGCGCCGGCCTTGATGACGGCCACGCCGCCGGCCAGCTTCGCGAGGCGCTCCTGGAGCTTCTCGCGGTCGTAGTCCGAGTCGGAGTTCTCGATCTCGGCGCGGATCTGGTTCACGCGACCGGCGACCTGGTCGCTGTCACCGGCACCGTCGACGATGGTGGTCTCGTCCTTGGTGATGACGACCTTGCGGGCGCGGCCGAGCAGGTCGAGACCGGCGTTCTCCAGCTTGAGGCCGACCTCCTCGGAGATGACCGTGCCGCCCGTGAGGATGGCGATGTCACCGAGCATGGCCTTGCGGCGGTCGCCGAAGCCCGGGGCCTTGACGGCGACGGACTTGAAGGTGCCGCGGATCTTGTTGACGACGAGGGTGGAGAGCGCCTCGCCCTCGACGTCCTCGGCGATGATCAGCAGCGGCTTGCCGGACTGCATGACCTTCTCCAGGAGCGGCAGCAGGTCCTTGACCGAGCCGATCTTGGAGTTGACGATCAGGATGTACGGGTCGTCGAGGGACGACTCCATGCGCTCCATGTCGGTGGCGAAGTACGCCGAGATGTAGCCCTTGTCGAAGCGCATGCCCTCGGTGAGCTCAAGCTCCAGCCCGAAGGTCTGGGACTCCTCGACGGTGATGACGCCTTCCTTGCCGACCTTGTCCATGGCCTCGGCGATGAGCTCGCCGATCTGGGTGTCGGCGGCGGAGATGGAGGCCGTCGAAGCGATCTGCTCCTTGGTCTCGACATCCTTGGCCTGGGCGAGCAGGGCGGCGGAGACGGCCTCGACGGCCTTCTCGATACCACGCTTGAGGGCCATCGGGTTGGCGCCGGCGGCAACGTTGCGCAGGCCCTCGCGGACGAGCGCCTGGGCCAGGACGGTGGCGGTGGTCGTACCGTCGCCCGCGACGTCGTCCGTCTTCTTGGCGACTTCCTTGACCAGCTCGGCGCCGATCTTCTCGTACGGGTCCTCGAGCTCGATCTCCTTGGCGATGGAGACACCATCGTTGGTGATCGTGGGGGCGCCCCACTTCTTCTCAAGGACGACGTTGCGACCCTTGGGGCCAAGGGTGACCTTGACGGCGTCGGCGAGCTGGTTCATGCCTCGCTCGAGACCGCGCCGGGCCTCCTCGTTGAACGCAATGATCTTGGCCATCTGAAGTGGTCCTCCCGGACAGCGGTGGATTGCTCCCGGACCGCGCCCGCGCCCGCGACGGACGGCCTGAGTGCCCGGCGGTTCCTTCCCGCCGGACCCTGCGGGCCTCACCGACCCGGTCCTCGTTTGGTAGCACTCTCACCCGGAGAGTGCTAACGCCAATGATTAGCACTCGGCACCCTCGAGTGCAAGCGGCTTGGGGCAACACCCCGGGACTCCCGGGCAACGCCAAGGGGCCCGCATCCCTCCTCAAGGATGCGGGCCCCTCGTATGTATGCGCGTACGCGGGTGCGCGCGTACGTGTCGCGTCGGTGGTCGATCGCTCCAGGACTAGCCGAGTGCGAGCTTGACCATGTCCGCCTGCGGACCCTTCTGGCCCTGCGAGATCTCGAACTCGACCCGCTGACCCTCTTCAAGGGTGCGGTACCCGTCCATCTGGATGGCGCTGTAGTGGACGAACACATCCGCACCACCGTCGACCGCGATGAAGCCGTAGCCCTTCTCCGCGTTGAACCACTTGACGGTGCCCTGAGCCATGCCTAACTCCCCTATTACTGGCCCTTGCGCGGGAACGCACTTCGCGTTCCCGGGTCAGAACTTGCGTCGGAACGCGTCGACCGAGGCTGAATGTATCTGCGCGAGTGCTGTCTGCAACAGGTCAATCCGACGAGAAATCTGGACACCGAGAAACATTGAAATAGAGTGAAAATTTGGCATATGGCAGGGCAACTCGGGCCTGACATATCTCGCCAAAGCCCCATACCGCGCTTGCACATTGACCCGATGTCGACCCTCAGGCGGCCCGTTCATATGCGGCGGGCAAGAACAGCGGAGGGGACTTCCCCAACCCTACCGCGCCCAATCAACCAGAATTGCCCCCTCCGCTTATAGCGGAGGGGGCAATTTCGGTTTGCGCGTGTCACCTGATAGGTGAGCAAGAAGCACTCAAGAGGTACTCAAGAGGTACTCAAGGGGTGCCCGAGGGGTACCCACAGGGCGATCCCGGGAGATCAGCAGCCGCCCGCGACGGCCGGGATGATCGAGACGCCGGCGCCGTCCGGCGTCGCCGCCTGCAGCCCGCCCTCGAAGCGCACGTCGTCGTCGTTCACGTAGACGTTCACGAAGCGGCGCAGCTTGCCCTGGTCGTCCAGGACGCGCGCGGCGATGCCCGGGTGGCTCTTCTCCAGGGACTCGATGACCTCGGCGAGGGTCCCGCCCTCGGCCGGGACCTCGGCCTGACCGCCGGTGTAGGTGCGCAGGATGGTGGGGATGCGGACGTTGACGCTCATGGCGCTACTGCCTTTCCGGTAGAGCAGGGGGGAGGGTCAGGCCAGGCCGGCGGCGCGGAACGCGTCCAGGCTCGGGCGGATGGTGGCGGTCTGCCCGCTGTCCGCGGCCACCGCCTCCAGGGTCTTGAGGCCGTCACCGGTGTTGAGGATGACGGTGGTCAGCGTCGGGTCGAGCTGCCCGTTCTCGATGAGCTTCTTCGTCACGCCGACGGTCACGCCGCCCGCGGTCTCGGCGAAGATGCCCTCGGTCTGCGCGAGGATCTTGATGGCCTCGACGACCTGCTCGTCGGTGACGTCGTCGACGAAGCCGCCGGTGCGCCGCGCGATGTCCAGGACGTACGGGCCGTCCGCCGGGTTGCCGATCGCGAGGGACTTGGCGATGGTGTTCGGCTTCTGCGGGCGGACCACCTCGTGACCGGCCTTGAAGGCGGTCGACACCGGGGAGCAGCCCTCGGCCTGGGCGCCGAAGATCTTGTACGGCTTGTCCTCGACGAGCCCGAGCTTGACGAGCTCCTGCAGACCCTTGTCGATCTTCGTCAGCTGCGAGCCGGACGCGATCGGGATCACGATCTGGTCGGGCAGCTGCCAGCCGAGCTGCTCGCAGATCTCGTACGCCAGGGTCTTGGAGCCCTCGCCGTAGTACGGGCGCAGGTTGACGTTGACGAAGCCCCAGCCCTCGCCCAGCGGGTCGCCGATGAGCTCGGAGCAGAAGCGGTTGACGTCGTCGTAGTTGCCCTCGATGCCGACCAGGTCACCGCCGTACACACCGGCCATGACGACCTTGCCCTGCTCCAGGTCGTGCGGGATGAACACGCAGGAGCGGAAGCCGGCCCGGGCGGCCGCGGCGCCGACGGCGCCGGCCAGGTTGCCGGTGGAGGAGCAGGACAGGGTGGTGAAGCCGAAGGCGCGGGCGGCCTCGACGGCGATGGCCACGACGCGGTCCTTGAAGGAGTGCGTCGGGTTGCCGGAGTCGTCCTTGACGTAGAGCTTGCCGGTGACACCGAGCTCCTTGGCCAGGTTCTCGGCGTCCACGAGCTTGGTGAAGCCCGGGTTCAGGCTCGGCTTGGAGGCCACGTCCGCGGGGACGGGCAGCAGCGGCGCGTAGCGCCAGATGTTGTTGGGGCCGGCCTCGATCGCGGCGCGCAGGGCCTCGGGGTCACCGGTCGGGAGGTCGTAGGCGACTTCCAGCGGTCCGAAGCACTCGGCGCACGCGAAGATGGGACCGAGTTCGAAGCGGGTACCGCACTCGCGACAGGAAAGGCCGGTGGCAGGTCCGAGATCAACAGAGGTGGCGACAGTCTGTGCAGCCATGATGGCGAGGCCCTTTCTCCTCATCTTCCCCATGGCGCACTTCGCCATGAGACGGAATTGGCACCTTCCCTAGCCGGGGACCTCGCTGACGTCGCTGACGTGCGATCGCGAGAACCGACTGGAGGGTTGCCGGGGCTTCAACGGGCCGTGTCCCTCTGCCCCTCTGGATGAGCGGTATGGCACCGGCACACGCGCTCTGTGGCGCGCCGGTGCGTTTGTACGCGGGGACCCCCGGCATGCGGTGGTCCTTCGCGTTGTTCAAGACTGTAACCGAAGGCCCGGGCGGCTGAGACAGGCGTCCGAACCGCGAGATGGATCAGATAACGGCAGATATTGCCGACACGCAGGGAGTGCTGAGGGTGCTGGAAGAGGTGGAGCGCTGGCTGGCAGACCGCTCCTGGTCAGCCGCCGACCGACCGCTCGACCAGCTGCTCGACCGGAAACGGGCGGCCGGGACCACGGTCAGCGTGGTGCTGCCCGCACTGGACGAGGAGGAGACGGTCGGCGCGATCGTCGAGGTGATCCGGCATGAGCTGATCGAGGGACTGCCCGTCCCGCTGGTCGACGAACTGGTCGTGGTCGACTCGGGCTCGACCGACCGCACCGCCGAGGTCGCGGCGAAGGCCGGCGCCCGGGTGGTGCACCGCGACGAGATCCTGCCGAGGATCCCTGCGGTGCCCGGCAAGGGCGAGGTGCTGTGGCGCTCGCTGCTGGCCACCGGCGGGGACGTCGTCTGCTTCGTCGACGCCGACCTGCGGGACTTCTCGGCCGACTTCGTCTCCGGGATCGTGGGCCCGCTGCTGACCGAGCCGGACGTGCAGTTCGTCAAGGCGATGTACGACCGCCCGCTGGGTGACGCCCCCGGCCAGGGCGGCCGGGTGACGGAGCTGGTCGCCCGCCCGCTCCTGAACCTCCACTGGCCGCAGCTGGCCGGCTTCGTCCAGCCGCTGGGGGGCGAGTACGCCGTACGCCGCTCCCTGCTGGAACGGCTGCCGTTCCCCGTCGGGTACGGGGTCGAGCTGGGGCTGCTGGTCGACGCGCTGCACACGGTCGGGCTGGACGCGCTGGCCCAGGTGGACGTGGGCGTACGGCTCCACCGCCATCAGGACGGACAGGCGCTGGGCCGGATGGCCGCGGCGATCTACCGCACGGCCCAGGTACGGCTCTCGCGCGGGCACCTCGTACGGCCGGAGCTGGTCCAGTTCGAGCGGGGCCCGGAGGGCTTCGTACCGCGGACGCACCCGGTGGACACCGAGGAGCGGCCGCCGATGGCGGGCATCGAGGAGTACGCGACACGACGCAGCGTGGCCTGACGATTTGGGACGTTTGAGCGAGCACCGGCCGGGCTAGGTTGGCCGCATGGCTTCTCAGGTACTCGTTGCGGCAAACCGCGGCCCGCTCTCCTACGCCCTCTCCGACGACGGCACGCTCAGTGCCCGGCGCGGCGGGGGCGGTCTCGTCTCCGGGCTCTCCGCGGCCCTCGCGGAGCAGCCGGACGCGCTGTGGATCTGCGCGGCACTGTCGGAGGCGGACCGGGAGGCGGTCCGCCGGGGTGTCGCCGAGCCGGGCGTCCGGATGCTGGACATCGATCCCACGATGTACGACGACGCGTACAACGGCATCGCCAACTCTGTGCTGTGGTTCACCCACCACCACCTGTACGACGTCCCGCGCGAGCCGGTCTTCGACGCGGAGTTCCACCGGCAGTGGGCCTCGTACGTGGCGTACAACCGGACCTTCGCGCAGGCCCTGGCCGAGGAGGCGGCGCAGGGCGCGTGCGTGCTGGTGCAGGACTACCACCTGGCCCTGGTGCCGGGGCAGCTGCGTGAGCTGCGGCCGGACCTGCGCATCGCGCACTTCACGCACACGCCGTGGGCTTCACAGGAGTTCCTGCGGATGCTTCCGGACGACATCCGGTCGGAGCTGATGTGGGGGATGCTCGGGGCGGACGTGGTGGGCTTCCACACCTGGGCGTGGGCGCACACGTTCATGGGCGGCGCGCACCTGGACGACGAGCGGGGCATCGCCGAGCCGGCGTTCCCGGCAGGGACGGGCGGGGAGCGGTACATCCGCAAGTCCCCGTGGAGCCCGGTGCGGCACAAGCGGACGGACGTGGCCGTGTACCCGCTCGGGGTCGACGCGGACGAACTGCGGGCGCTCGCGCACCGGCCGGAGGTGGACGAGAAGCTGGCGCAGCTGCGGGCGGAGGTCGGCGACCTCAAGACGATCGCCCGGGTGGACCGGACCGAGCTGTCGAAGAACATCCTGCGGGGACTGCTGGCCTACCGGGAGCTGCTGACGGTCCACCCGGAGTGGCGGGGCCGGGTCGTCCACCTGGCCTCGGCGTACCCGTCACGGCAGGACCTGGCGGTGTACCGGGAGTACACGGAGTCGGTGCGGGAGCTGGCGGCGGAGATCAACGCGGAGTTCGGGACGGAGGACTGGCAACCGGTGCTGGTGTCGGTGCAGGACGACTTCGCGCGGTCGCTGGCGGTGTACCGGATGACGGACGTGGCGCTGGTGAACCCGGTGCGGGACGGGATGAACCTGGTGGCGAAGGAGATCCCGGTGGTGTCGGAGGCGGGGTGCGTGCTGGTGCTGTCCACCGGGGCGGGGGCGTACGCGGAGCTGCGGCAGGACGCGCTGACGGTGAGCCCGTACGACGTCACGCAGACGGCGGAGGCGTTGCACGCGGCGCTGTCCATGCCGGTGGGGGAGCGGGCGGAGCGCACGAAGCGCCTGGCCGCGACGGCGACGGCCCTCCCGCCGGCCCAGTGGTTCGAGGCCCAACTGTCCGACCTCCGCACCTGACCATCCCAACCCCTGGGGCTCCGCCCCGGACCCCGCGCCTCAAACGCCGGCAACCAACTCCAGCCCCGCCGGCGTTTGAGGCGATCTTTCAGCCCCGCCGGCGTTTGAGGCGCGGGGGTCCGGGGGCTGGCCCCCGGCAGCGGCGCCGCACACGCAGGCGGAGCGGTCAGGGGCGGAGGGCCTTGGCCAGGTCGGCCAGGAAGGCGGCCACCGCGCCGGGCCCGGGCAGGACGAGGTCCGCCCGCGAGGCCAGCTCCGGAACCTCGGCCGAGCCACTGCACACCAGCAGCCCCGGCAGCCCATCGGCCCTCCGCTTCTCGACCGCCGAGTACGCCGCCAGGTCCCCCAGGTCGTCCCCCGCGTACAGCACCGCCTCCGCGTCCCGCTCCGCCAGGAACTCCGTCAGGGCGACGCCCTTGTCCATGCCCGGGGGCCGGAGCTCCAGGACCGCCCGGCCCGGCTCCACCATGAGCCCGTGGCGGGCGGCCAGCTCGGACAGCGGTTCCCGCAGCGCCGCGAAGGCCGCCGCGGGGTCCGAGGCCCGCCGGGTGTGTACCGCCAGCGCCCGGCCCTTCTCCTCGATCCAGGTGCCGCGCCAGGCCCCGATGGAGTCCAGGAACCCCGGCAGCTCCGCCCGTACCGCCGCCACCCCGGGGTGCTCGGCGGGGGCGTGGACGATGCCGGAGACGGCGTCCCAGCGTTCGGCCCCGTAGTGGCCGAGGACGACGAGGTGCTCCAGGCCGGGGACCCCGGCGAAGCCCCCGTAGCGGACGGCGACGCCCGCCGGCCGCCCGGTGATCACGGCGACCGAGTCGACCTCGGGGGCGAGTGCGGAGAGGGCCGGGACGGCTCCGGGGTGGGCTCGGGCCTGGTCGGGGTCGGGGACGATGTCGGCGAGGGTGCCGTCGAAGTCCAGGGCGACCACGGACCGGCGGGGTGCGCGGAGCAGGGCTTCGAGTCCCTCGCGTCCGGCTGCGGTGACGGGCATCGGCAAGTCGTGCGGATGGCTCCCCATACGCACGACCCTAACGGCCCCACGCGGCGACGGCTACGGCTATCGCCGGGCCCGCTGGGCCTCTCGGATCCTGCGCAGCCGGTTGACCGTGCCCGGTGCGTGGGCCAGCGCCCGGGGGTCGTCCATCAGTGCGTTCAGCAGCTGGTAGTAGCGGACGGGGGTCATCCCCAGCCCTTCGCGGATGGCCCGCTCCTTGGCTCCGGGCCCGGTCCAGGTGCGTCCCTCGTACGCGAGCACCGCGGCCTCCGTGGCCGTCAACTGCCCCTCGTCCGTCATACCGCCAGATTAACGCCGACCTCCGACAGCACCTCCGACAGCACCCCCGCCGCACCCGCCCGGTACACCACCGCCAACCGGCAGCGCCAACCGGCAGCACCAACCGGCAGCGCCAACCGCTACCGCGGGTCCGCCGCGCGGGCCGCCGTGGCGATCTCCTCCAGCACCTTCGCAGGCTGTCCGCCCGGCTGGACGGACTTGCCGATGTTCTGCTTGATGTCCTCGCTGACGCCCGCCCAGGACTTCTTGCCGACCGGGTACAGCCGCGAGCTGGGCAGCGCCGCCAGGAAGGTCTTCAGCTGCGGGGCCGAGCCGCCCGCGGCGGCCTGCTTGGCCTGGTAGCCGCTGGTGGTGGCCGGCAGCAGGTCGTACTTCTCGGTGAAGGCCGTCACGTTCTTCGGCTGGTACAGGAAGTCCAGGAACTTCCCGGACTCCTGCCGGTGTCCGGTCTTGAAGGCCATGACCCAGTCGGCGACGCCCATCGCCGACTGCTGGCTGCCGTCGGACGTCGGCAGCGGCACCATGCCGTACTTCACGCCCTTGGCGTCGGCCTGCTTCAGCAGGGTCGGGTGCCCGTTGAGCATGCCGACCTCGCCCTTGGTGAAGGCCTCGAAGGCGGCCTGCCGGTCCAGCTTGCCCGGCTCGACCGGTCCGGTCAGCCCCTGGCCGACCATCTTGTCCCGCAGGAACTCCAGCGCCCTGACGTTGTCGGCGGAGTCGATGGAGTACGCCTCTTCGTTGTCGGTGTAGCCGCCACCGCCCGCGAGCATCCACATCATCGTCTCGGCCTGCGCCTCCTCGCGGCCCAGCGGCAGCGCGAGGGGGGTGGGCACGCCCGCGGCCTTGAGCTTCTTCGCCGCGGCCTCCAGCTCCGCCCAGCTCTTCGGCTGCCAGCTGCCGGCCTTGGCGTCCTTCGCGAGCACGCCCGCGTCGGTCAGCAGCTTCTCGTTGTAGAAGAGCAGCCGGGTGCTGGCCACGAAGGGCAGCCCGAACTGGACCTGCTTGACCTTGCCCGCGTCGGCGAGCGGCCCGAGGAAGTCGGCCTCGGTCTTCACGGAGAGCAGCTCCGCCGCGGAGTGCAGCTTGCCGGCGGCCGCGTAGTCGGCGTAGGCGCCGATCTGCGCGATGTCGGGGGCCTTGCCGGCCTTGACCATCTCGGCGACCTTGGCGTCGACCTCGGACCAGGAGTAGACGCTGACCTCGACGTCGATGCCCGGGTTGGCCTGCTCGAAGGTGGCGGCGAGGTCCTCCCAGTAGGCGGCCGAGGAGTTCTGCGGATTGTCCCCGTAGTCGGCCGCCACGACCCGCAGGGTCACCTCGTTGTTCCCGGTGAGTCCGCCGACGGCTCCGCAGCCCGTCAACGTCACGCCGGTCAGACACAGCGCGGCGCCGGACGCGGCCAGCCTCAGGTAACGACCCTTCACAGTTCTCGATCCACCCCATGTTGTACGTACGATCCACGTAAGGTCTACACCACTTTGGCGGCTCGTCCACATCGAGCTCCCGACCAGGGCCCCGAATTTGTATGGCCACTCAACAATCCCCCTCAATGGACTAGACCTTTCCCCGCCGAGCACGCGAGACTGTCTCTGTGAAACCCGTGAAACACGTCATCGCCCTCGATGTGGGCGGCACCGGGATGAAGGCCGCCCTCGTCGCCCACGACGGCACCCTGCTCCACGAAGCGCGCCGCGCCACCGGCCGCGAGCGGGGCCCCGAGGCCGTCGTCGAGACGATCCTGGACTTCGCCGCCGAGCTGCTCGACACCGGTCGGGACCGGTTCGGGCGGGCCGCCTCGGCCGCCGGGGTCGCCGTCCCCGGCATCGTCGACGCCGACCACGGGATCGCCGTCTACGCGGCGAACCTGGGCTGGCGCGACGTACCGATGCGCGCCCTGCTCAGCAGCCGTCTCGGCGGCATCCCGGTGGCCCTCGGCCACGACGTGCGCACGGGCGGACTCGCCGAGGGCCGCATCGGCGCCGGCCGGGGCGCCGACCGCTTCCTCTTCGTCCCCCTGGGCACCGGCATCGCCGGCGCCATCGGCATCGTCGGCCGCATCGAGGCCGGCGCCCACGGCTACGCGGGCGAGATCGGGCACATCGTGGTGCGCCCGGGCGGCCCCGCCTGCGGCTGCGGCCAGAGCGGCTGCCTGGAGACCCTCGCCTCCGCCTCCGCCGTCAGCCGCGCCTGGGCGGCCGCCTCCGGCGACCCCGAGGCCGACGCGGCGGACTGCGCCAAGGCCGTCGCATCCGGCGACACGCGCGCCCGGGAGGTCTGGCTGGCCGCCGTCGGCGCCCTGGCCGACGGGCTGGTCACCGCGATCACCCTGCTGGACCCGCACACGCTGATCATCGGTGGCGGCCTGGCGGAGGCGGGGGAAACCTTGTTCACACCACTACGGGCGGCCGTGGAGGAACGCGTGACGTTCCAGCGGCTCCCCCACATCGTGCCGGCGGCCCTCGGGGACACCGCCGGATGCCTGGGCGCAGGGCTGCTCGCCTGGGACCTACTCGCCACGGAGGTACCTGCCTGATGTCCGGAAGCGCACACAGCACCGTTCTCTCCGGCGCCAGGGTGGTGCTGCCCACCGGAACCGTGGCGGGCGGCCGGGTCATCGTCGAAGGCGACCGCATCGCCGGCAGCGCCCACGAGGGCTCCCGGATCGTCGACCTGTCCGGGCACTGGATCGTCCCGGGCTTCGTCGACATGCACAACCACGGCGGCGGCGGCGCCTCGTTCACCTCCGGCACCGCCGAGGACGTCCTCAAGGGCGTGCGCACCCACCGCGAACACGGCACCACCACCCTGGTCGCCTCCACGGTCACCGGGGACCTGGCCGAACTGGCCCGGCGCGCGGGGCTGCTCGCCGAACTCACGCAGCAGGGCGAGATCGCCGGCATCCACTTCGAGGGGCCGTTCATCAACCCCTGCCGCAAGGGCGCGCACAAGGAGGACCTGCTCCGCGACCCCGACCCGGCCGAGGTCCGCAAGCTGATCGACGCCGCCCACGGCGCCGCCCGCATGTTCACCCTCGCCACCGAACTCCCGGGCGGCCTGGGCTCCGTACGGCTGCTGGCCGAGCACGGGGTCATCGCCGCGATCGGGCACACGGACGCCACGTACGAGCAGACGCGCGCCGCCATCGACGCGGGAGCGACCGTCGCCACCCACCTCTTCAACGCGATGCCCGGCCTCGCGCACCGCGAACCCGGCCCGATCGCCGCGCTGCTGGAGGACGAGCGGATCACCGTCGAGCTCATCAACGACGGCACCCACCTGCACCCGGCGGCCCTGGAACTGGCCTTCCACCACGCGGGCGCGCACCGCGTCGCGCTGATCACCGACGCGATGGACGCGGCCGGCTTCGGCGACGGGACCTACCACCTCGGCCCGCTGGAGGTCGAGGTCAAGCAGGGCGTGGCCCGGCTCGTCGAGGGCGGCTCCATCGCCGGCTCGACGCTGACCCTGGACACCGCGTTCAAGCGCTCGGTGACCCTCGACCGGCTGCCGGTGGAGTCCGTGGTCCAGGCGATCTCCGCCAACCCGGCCAAGCTGATCGGCCTGTACGACGAGATCGGCTCGCTGGAGCCCGGCAAGTACGCGGACCTCGTCGTCCTGGACGCCGGATTCGACGTCAAGGGCGTCATGCGGCGCGGCGAATGGATCGTCAGCCCCCTCGACTGAGGGCGGATCTGACGGCCAAGCGGCGGTGCGCACGGAGGCGGTCGACCCCGGTACTGGGCCGACCGCCCGGTCTTTGGCATGATCCCGGCAGCAACAGACCCGGGAGTGCCCATGATCCTGACCGTGACGCTCAACACCGCACTCGACGTCACGTACCGCGTGCCGCGACTGCTTCCGCACGCCTCGCACCGGGTCACCGCCGTCACCGAACGCGCCGGCGGCAAGGGGATCAACGTCGCCCGCGTGCTGGCCGCGCTCGGCCACGAGGTGACGGCGACCGGCTTCGCGGGCGGCCCGGTCGGCGCCGTCGTCCGCGGACTGCTGGCGCGGTCCCCGGGGGTGGTGGACGCCCTGGTCCCCTGCGCGGGCACCACGCGCCGCACCGTGGCCGTGACCGACGACGCCTCCGGCGACACCACCCAGTTCAACGAGCCGGGTCCGCTGATCACGCCCGCGGAGTGGTCGCAGTTCCTCGCCCGGTACGAGGAACTCGCGCGCGCCGCCCGGGCCGTGGCCCTGTGCGGCAGCCTCCCGCCGGGCGTGCCGGTGGGCGCGTACGCGGTGCTCGTCCGGACGGCCCGCGCGGCCGGGGTCCCGGTCCTGCTGGACACCAGCGGCGAGGCCCTGCGCCGCGGGGTCGCCGCCCGCCCCGAGATCATCAAGCCGAACGCCGCCGAACTGGCCGAGCTCACCGGCTCCCGCGACCCGCACCCCGCCACCCGCGACGCCCGCCGCCGGGGCGCCCACGCGGTGGTCACCTCACTCGGCCCGGACGGCCTGCTGGCCGCCACCCCCGAGGGCACCTGGCAGGCGGCCCCGCCCCGCAAGCTGTCCGGCAACCCGACCGGAGCCGGCGACTCCGCGGTCGCGGGCCTGCTGTCGGCCCTGGCGGAGGGCCTGGACTGGCCCGCCCGCCTCACCCGCGCGGTCGCCCTGTCGGCGGCCACGGTCCTCGCCCCGGTGGCGGGCGAATTCGACCCCGCCCTCTACGAGGAGCTGCGGCTCGGCGTCTGCGTCACCGCCGGAAACTGAGAGCTGACCGTCCGTCAACGTTCAGTAGAGGCAGGAGCACTGACGAATCATCGGGTGCACGAGCACGGACAAGGGCGATCTAAGATCAACAAGCTCAATTGATCTTCGAACTTACGGGGCTGTTCCACGTGAACCGATTCGTCCGCAACCTGCTCGCCACCACCACCGGAGTCGTGGCCATCTCCGCCCTCGCCGCGGTCCCCGCCCAGGCCCAGACCATCTCCGGGGGCTCCTGCGGCGCGGGCTACTACCAGCAGGACGCCTACCCGCTCGGCGACCACGCGGGTGCCACCGGCGCCGGCGTGATGTTCCTGTACTACAACAAGTCCACCGGCAAGAACTGCGCCATCCTGCGCCGCGACTCCCAGTTCGCCGTATCCGACGGCATGGGCATCTCCATCACCACCAGCAACGGCAAGTCCGACGTCGACGGCCAGCGCGCCTACACCCAGTACGCGGGCCCCGTCTACGTCTCCGCCGCCGGCCAGTGCGTCAAGCTCTCCGGCCACATCACGGGCGCCTGGCTGGGGAACGACTCCAGCTACCTCGAGAAGACCCACAAGGAGACCACCGGCTGGGTCCACTGCGGCTGACCGCCGCCGGGAACGCAAAGAGGCCCGGCCCTGCCGCGTGTGCGGTGGGGCCGGGCCTCTTCGCGTGATCAGCGCCTGACGTGCCCGCGCGCCATGCCGAGCTGGTCGAAGACCGCCTCGCACTGGTTGCCGGGCTCGCACGAGATCTTCATCGTGTTGGTGCCCTTCTTGAGGGTGACGAACGCGAACGTGCGGGTCCAGCCCTTGTCCCAGGCGCCCGCCTCGGCCTTGGAGAAGTTCGCCAGGTTCAAGGACTGCGTCGGGTTCTGCCCGTTGACCGTGAGGGTCGCCTTCGCGTCCTTGCCGGGCACCCCGTAGTTCACGAAGAGCGTGTACTCCCCGGCCTCCGGCATGTCCACGGTCCAGGTGAGCGCCGCACCGGGCTGGTTGAAGCCGCCGACGTACTGGCCGCCCGAGCTCTTCGAACCCGGCACCGTGTTCTCCAGCCGGGCGCCACCGGTCAGCACCATGCCCGCACCGGCCGCCTCGCCCTTGGGCAGCGGGGCCTCGGAGGGCTTGGGCGAGCCGCTCGGGGGCGCGGCCGAGGGGTTCTGCGGGGCCGCCGACTGCTGGCCGCCGTCCGCGTTGCCCTTGCCCTTGTCGTCGTCCTTCTTGGAGAAGGCCATGGCCGCGCCGATGCCGATCACGACCGCGCCGACCACCGCGACCGCCGCGATGATCAGGCTCCTGCGGCTGGAGCCGCCGCCACCGCCGTGGCCGCCGGGCTGCGCGCTCATCGCGGAGTGGGACTGCGGCTGCTGCGGAACGCCGTAGCCGCCCGCCTGGAGGGCTTCCGGGGCCTGGTACTGGGGGTACGGGGGCTGCTGCGCAGGGCTCTGCTGGTGCGGGACGGGTCCGCGCTGGCCGCCGTTGCGCCGGTCGCCGACCGTCCGCACCTGGTGGTGCGAGGTACGGGGGACACCGGGCTGTGCTCCGTGGTGACCGCCGCCCGACGTCCCGGGATAGCCGTATCCACCGCCCGACGAGGGCGGGGTGGCTCCGGCCGCCTGGCCGTCCTCGTAGAGGTAGCCGAACGGATCGTCGTCCTCGGGCTTGTTCGCCCCACCGTGCGGGCCGTTGTTCGCGGGCGTCGTCATCGCAGGTCACTCCTTTCGACCCCCGGGAGCCTACCCCGAACACGTGCACCCAGGGGTGACGGACCGCCTCAGCCGGCCCGGCGGTGCGCCTTGGAGCGGGACCTCTTCTCGATGTACATCCGCTGGTCGGCGGAACGCAGCACCTCGTCCGCCGACATCCCGCAGCTGGCCCAGCCGATGCCGAAACTGGCCCCGACACGGACCGCACGGCCGTCCACCCGGATCGGCGGGATGATCGCGTTGCGCAGCCGCACCGCGAGATCGGCGGCGTCCGCGGCGCCCAGGCCGTCGGCGAGGACGACGAATTCATCACCACCCAGCCGAGCGACGGTGTCACCGTCCCTGACGCCCGTCGTCAGCCTCCGGGCGACCTCGATCAGGACCGCGTCGCCCGTGTGGTGCCCGAACCGGTCGTTGATCGACTTGAAGCCGTCGAGGTCACAGAAGAGCACCGCGAGCCCCTTCGTCCCGTCGTCGACCTCGGTCGAGGGCGCCACCGTGTGCACGTGGTGGTCGTACGGTCCGTCCGTCGGGGCCGCCGGCGCCCCGGAGTAGTCGAAGGGGTCGGGTCCGGTGAAGCGGTCCGGCCCGTCGGCTTGAAAGCCGTGCTCACCGCCACCACCGGCACCGGCACCGGCCGCCTCCACCCGCACCTCGTACCCGTCGTGCCCCACGTGCCCCGTGTGCGCGTCGCGCCCCTCGAAGGCCGCGTCCAGCGCCTCGATCGCGGTCGCCCGTACGGACTGCGGTCTGCGGCACAGCCGCGCACCGAGCCGGGACCGCAGCTCGGCGCTGTTGGGCAGGCCGGTCAGCGAGTCGTGGCTGGCCCGGTGGGCGAGCTGGAGCTCGTGCCGCTTGCGCTCCTCGATGTCCTCGACGTGCGTGAGCAGGAACCGGGGTCCGTCGGCGGCGTCGGCGACCACCGAGTTGCGCAGCGAGACCCATACATACGTGCCGTCGCGCCGGCCGAGGCGCAGCTCGGCGCGGCCGCCCTCGGCGGAGGTGCGCAGCAGGGTGCCGATGTCCTCGGGGTGGACCAGGTCGGAGAAGGAGTAGCGGCGCAGTACCGAGGCCGGCCGGCCGAGCAGCCGGCACAGCGCGTCGTTGGTCCGCAGCAGCCGGCCGTGCTGGTCCCCGCCCATCTCGGCGATGGCCATGCCGCTGGGCGCGTACTCGAAGGCCTGGCGGAAGGACTCCTCGCTGGCGCGCAGCGCCTGCTGTTCGCGTTCCAGCCTCACGAGGGCCCGCTGCATGTTCGCCCGCAGCCTCGCATTGCTGATCGCAATCGCCGCCTGGAAGGCGTACATCTGGAGCGCTTCGCGGCCCCACGCGCCGGGCCGGCGCCCATTGCGCGGTCTGTCCACCGAAATGACACCCAGAAGTTCCCCGCCGGACGCATACATCGGCGCATAGAGCCGGTCCTCGGGGTGCCACTCGTCCTCGAACCGCGGATCGGGGCCGTCGGTGTGCCACTGGGGGACGTCGTCCTCCATGAGGACCCAGCCCTCGGTGTGCGGGATGAACCGCAGCCCGTCCCAGTTCTCACCCATCGTCAGACGGCGGTCCCAGGAGGCGCGGGAGCCGACGCGACCGGTGATGAGAGCCTCTGCGGCGGGGTCGCCGGCGAAGGCGGCGACGACGAGATCACCGTCCGGGCGAACGAGGTTGACACAGGCGAGTTCGTAGCCGAGGCCCACGACGATGCCGTCCACGACGGTCTGCAGAGTGTCCGCCAGGCTCCGGGCCGTATTGAGCTCGGCCACCACCCGGTGCAGCTGCCGCAGGGTCGCAAGACGGACGTACGGCTCCGACTCGGTCTCCATTGCTCGCTCTCCCCGAGACCTCGACAGCAACTCCAGGTTTGTCATCGGCGTTTCGTTGCGGTGTCCCGTCCACTGAATCACAGTGAGCTGTGCGGCAGGTACACAGGGTCAACAAATCTTGCTCTCTGTGACTCAAGTCACATGAGATGAACAATGGTGCGCGGTGGGGCTCGTGCCGACTGGGAGCGCTCCCTCACATTCCCGAGAGCAAACGATACGCCCGGGCCTAGGCCAAGGGGCGGGGACGCGACTCGGACCAGGGCCCGATGTGTGTCGCGGAGGGCGAGATTAGCGTTTCAGCGTGCTGAAGACGACCCCGGTACCGACACCTGTACCGACACCCGTACCGACCCCCGCGCCCGCCCCGCTCCGGGGGAGCCCCCATGCTGAGGGAGTGAGCAATGACGAGTTCCGGGCCGCGATGGCCCGGCTGACGGCGGGCGTGTGCCTGATCACGGCACACGAGGCGGCGGACGGCGCGCGCGGCGAGGACGTCGGCATGACGGCGACCGCCTTCATGTCCGTCTCCCTGGACCCGCCCCTGGTCCTGGTGAGCCTGCGCGAGGGATCCCGGATGGACGACCTGCTCGCGGAGCAGCCGCTGTGGGCGGTCTCGGTCCTCGCCGACCACCAGCTCCAGGTCGCGGGCCGCTTCGCGATGAAGGGCCGCATCAGCGACCGGCTCCTCTTCGCGGACCTGCCGTACGTCCGCGGCGAAGCCTCGGGCGCGCCGCTGCTGACGGGCGCCCTGGCCACCCTGGAATGCCGCACGGAAAACCGCGTCGAGGCGGGCGACCACACCCTGGTCATCGGCCACGTCCTGACGGCAGCCCTCCCCTCCCCGGACTCCCCTCCCCTGACCTACTTCCGCGGCCGCTACCGCCACCTGGGCCAGTAGCCCCAATCCAGCCTCGCCGGCACATCCAGCCCCGCCGGGCCAAATCCAGCCTCGCCGGGCACATCCAGCCTCGCCGGCACATCCAGCCCCGCCCGGCACATCCAGCCTCGCCGGGCACATCCAGCCCCGCCGGCGTTTGAGGCGATCTTTCAGCCTCGCCGGCGTTTGAGGCGCGGGGTCCGGGGCGGAGCCCCGTTCCTTCCAGCCACGGCGGGCCGCACTTACCAGTCCCGCGCGGTGCGCCCCCGCTTCGTCTCCGCCCGCGCCTTCTTCTCCCGCAGCCGCCGCTCATTGATCCCGCGCGGAATCTTCGTCGCCCGCCTCTGCTTCGGCGGCGGCGCAGTCGCCTCCGCCAGCAGCGAAGCCATCCGGACCAGCGCCATCTCCCGATTGCGGAACTGCGAGCGGTGCTCGGAGGCCCGTACGGTCACCACCCCGTCCACCAGGCGGGACGCCAACCGCTCCAGCGCCCGCTCCTTCCAGACATCGGGCAGCGCCTTCGTGGCGGCCAGGTCGAACATCAGCTCCACGCGCGAGTCCGAGGTGTTCACGTGCTGCCCGCCCGGCCCGGAGGAACGCGAGAAGCGCCAGGCGAGCTCGCCCTCGGGGAGCACGACCGAACCGCGGATGACATAGGGACCAGGCATGCCCCTATGATCCCGCCCCCGCCCCACCCCCGTCACCGCATTTACCGTCATCCACATTTCACGACGGGAACTCGACAGGCCTATCGCCGCGTTATGAGGGTCAGCGGTAGTTTGACCGCCTGTACGTGCATGTTGGATGAGGAAAGGGACAATCCCATGGCTGTCAGCCTGTCCAAGGGCGGCAACGTCTCGCTCACGAAGGAGGCCCCCGGCCTCACTGCCGTCACGGTCGGCCTCGGCTGGGACGTTCGTACGACGACCGGCGTCGACTTCGACCTCGACGCCTCGGCGATCGCGGTCAACCCGACGGGCAAGGTCGTCTCCGACGGCCACTTCGTCTTCTTCAACAACAAGTCCACCCCGGACCAGACCATCGTCCACACCGGTGACAACCGCACCGGCGAGGGCGCGGGCGACGACGAGGCCATCAACGTCAACCTCGCCGGCCTGCCGGCCGACGTGGACAAGATCGTCTTCCCGGTCTCCATCTACGACGCCGAGACCCGCAGCCAGAACTTCGGCCAGGTCCGCAACGCGTACATCCGCGTCGTGAACCAGGCCGGCGGCGCCGAGATCGCCCGCTACGACCTCTCCGAGGACGCGGCGACCGAGACCGCCATGGTCTTCGGCGAGCTCTACCGCAGCGGCGCCGAGTGGAAGTTCCGCGCGGTCGGCCAGGGCTACGCCTCGGGCCTCACCGGCATCGCGCAGGACTTCGGCGTCAACGTCTGAGTCCAGCCGTTCCACCTGCTCCACCCGCTCCACCGGCTCCATCGGCTCCATCGGCTCCATCGGCTCCATTCGGTCCGGCACTGAGCGGACACCAACGCTGGTGAAGCCCCCTCCCGGCCGTCCGGGGAGGGGGCTTCGCTACCGTTCGGCAGGTGATCATCCAACCGCTCGTCCCGGTGGACGGCGCCCTGCCCGGCCCCGTCCTCACCGAGATCGCCGCCCTCTACTCGACGAACCACGCGTTCTTCGAACTCAGCGGCGACTTCCCCGACCCGGACCGCATCACGGTCGAACAGGTCGCCGCCGCCCTCGCCGACGAGCTCGCCCATGACGGCGCCGAGGTCCTCCTCGCCCGTTCCGCGGGCCGCCTCGTCGGTCTCGCCGCCACCCTGGCCCACACGCCCGCCCCGGACCCGGGCGAGCCGGCCGCCGAGCCCACCCCGGATCCGGACCCGTGGATCGGCCTGCTGCTCATCGACGCCACCGCGCACCGCGAGGGATACGGCCGCGCCGTGGCCACCCTGGTCGAGGACCGGTTCCGCGCCGCCGGACGCAGCGGCGTGCAGATCGCCGTACTGGACAACAACCCCAAGGCCCTCGCCTTCTGGCAGTCCCGGGGGTACGTCGCGGTGCGCCGGGCCGAGGACCGCGAACGGGGCCGCGACTGCACGGTGCTGCGCAAGCCGCTCGAAACCCCGTAGCGGCGTACCCCGTAGCGCCAGGACGGCATGATGCCTACTTCGGCCGGGCCTTCCCGTACAGCCAGACGTCCCAGACCTTCTTCAGGTCGTGGCCCGTCTGCTCCTGCGCGTAGGCCGTGAAGTCGGCCGTGCTCGCGTTCCCGTACCGGTGGTCGGCGGCCCAGCCGCGCAGCAGGGCGAAGAACTTCTCGTCGCCCACCTCCTGCCGGATCCGGTGCAGGACCATCGCGCCGCGGTAGTACACCGGGTTCCCGGAGATGTGCTCGGGGCCGGGCGGAGAGGCCGGCGGGAAGGCGTCCCAGTCGGAGTCGGCGGCCAGGTCGACGTCCGTGTCGCCGGCCAGGAAGGCCTCGAAGCGCTCCTGCGCCGTGGGCCCGTCGTGGTCCTCGTCCCACAGCCACTCGGCGTACGTCGCGAAGCCCTCGTTGAGCCACATGTCCTTCCAGGACTTCGGCGACACCGAATTGCCGAACCACTGGTGGGCGAGCTCGTGCAGCAGGAGGCCCTCCTCCACCGGCGCACCGGGGAAGACGGGCTTGGTCTGGGTCTCCAGCGCGTACCCGAGGGTCTCGGCGGGCAGCACGATCGCGCCCGCCGTGCCGAAGGGGTACGCGCCGAACCGGCCGCTGCCCCACTCCACCATCTCCGGCAGCCGCGCGAGTTCACCCGCGCTCGCGACCGCCTGCTCCGGTGTCACGGCGTTGTAGAGCGCGATCCCCGAGGCCGTCCGCCCGGTCGTCACCTTGTACGGGCCGACGACGGCCGTGGCCAGATAGCTCGCCATCGGCTCCCGGCTCTGCCACGCGAACTCGGTCCGCCCGTCCGCGCCTTCGGTACGGGAGCGCAACTCGCCGTTCGACACGGCCTCGTAGCCGTGCGGAACGGTGAGGGTGATGTCGTACGTGGCCTTGTCGCTGGGGTGGTGGTTGCCGGGGAACCAGGTCATCGAACCGACCGGCTCACCGACGGCGACCGCGCCGCCCTCGGTGGTGATCCAGCCCTCCTTGGAGCCGTCCGCGTCCACGAGGGCCTTCGGCTTCCCGCCGTACTCGACCTCCGTACGGAAGACCTCGCCCTTCTTCAGGTCCTCGGCCGGGCGCACCGTCAGCTCGTTGCCCGTCCGGTTGTACCGGGCGCCCTCGCCCTGGACGCTCACGCTCTCGACCTTCAGGCCGCTCAGGTCGAGGTTGAAGGAGCTGAGCCCCTGTTCGGCGCGGGCGGTGATGACGGCCTTGCCGTGCAGCTCCCCGTCGGCGGGGTCGTAGTCCAGGTCCAGTGCGTAGTGCTCGACCTGGTAGCCGCCGTTGCCGGCCTTCGGGAAGTACGGATCGCGCAGCCCCGACGCACCCGGCCGCCCCTGCACCGTCTCCCCCGTACACGCCGTGGTGAGGGCGAGCAGGGCGGCGACGGCAGGGGCGGCGAGGCGGGAGAGTGCGCGGTGTTCCACGCACTCGATCCTAGGCTGGCTGCCCGGTCGGGCTACCTGTTGAGCGCGTCGACACCGGCCTTGGCGAACTTCTCGTCCAGCTCGCCGCTCGGGGCGCCGGCCACGCCGATGCCCGCGACGGGGGCGCCGTTGACCTGCACCGGGGTGCCGCCGCCGAGGAAGAGGGTGCCGGGGATGTCCTTCAGGTTCGGGGTCTGGGCGAGGCGGCCCACGAGCACCGAGGTCGGCGCGTTCCAGGACACGGCGGTGAAGGCCTTGCGCTCCGCCGACTCGTAGGACTGCGGGCCGGCGCCGTCGCCGCGCAGGGTGACGATGGTGTTGCCGTTGCGGTCGACGACCGCGACCGTCACCCGCTGGTTCTCGGCCTGGGCGGCCTGGAGCGCGGCCTGGGCGGCGCGGGTGGCGGCGTCGACGGTGAGGTGCGTCGTCGTGGTGAAGTTCTTGTCGCTCGGCCCGTCCTTCTTCGCGGCGACGGCGGCCGGGGCTGCCTCGGCGGCGGGGGTCGCGCTGGCGCTCACGGCACCGAAGGCTCCGGCGCCCAGGGCGACGGCGAGGGCGGTACCGGTGAGAACGCGGGTACGGGTGTTCATCTCTGCTCCTGAGAACGGTGACACGGTGACGGCATCGGTTGGGGTTCGGTCCGGGCCGGTCGGACCGGCTCCTTCACTGCTCCAAGCCTCTCCCCGAAGCCCCCGCCACCCCGTCCCCGTACCGGCTCCCGCCACCCACCGCACCGGTTGACCCGGGGGTCAACCGATCGGTCGATGCGCACCGCCTCCGCCGAGGTATTTCCTGGTCACGGCCCCCTCCTCTTTCAGCCCCGCCGGCCCTCTTTCAGCCCCGCCGGCGTTTGAGGCGCGGGGTCCGGGGCAGCGCCCCGCGCTTTTCAGCCCCGCCGGCCCTCTTTCAGCCCCGCCGGCGTTTGAGGCGCGGGGCCCGGGCCGGAGCCCCGGCAGCGGCGCCGCAGCCGACAATGGACGCATGCCCCCGACCGAGGAGCACCCAGTGACACCCGCCCCGCCGCGCGACGACACCCGCACCTTGGCGACCGTCGCCCACACCGCGTTCTTCCTCCTCCTCGGCGCCTCCCTGTTCCGCTTCCTCCTGCGCCACCCCGGCGAACCCCGCACCCCGTGGATCATCGCCCTCAGCATCACCCTGGCCCTGCTCTACGTACTCGGCCCCGCCCTCGGCGCCGCCCCCACCCTGCGCCGCCTCCTCTGGCTCGGCCTGGTCATCACCACCTGGGTGGTCCTGGTCGTCCTCGCGCCGAGCTTCGCCTGGTGCGCCGTACCGCTTTTCTTCACCGCCCTGCGCACCCTCCCCCCGCGCGCCGCGATCGTCCTGGTGGCCCTCCTCACGACCCTCGTGGTGATCGCCCAGCTGCAGCTGGCCAAGTCCTTCGACCCCAACCTCCTCCTGGCCCCGCCCGCCGTCGCCGCCCTCGCCACCGCCGTCTTCGTCCACATGGAGCGCCAGGCCCAGGCCCAGCGGACGCTGATCGACGACCTGATCCGGACCCGCCGGGAACTGGCCGCCACCGAGCGCCGCGAAGGCACCCTCGCGGAACGGCAGCGGCTGTCCATGGAGATCCACGACACCCTCGCCCAGAACCTGTCCAGCCAGCAGATGCTGCTGCAGGCCGCCGACCGCACCTGGGACACCGACCCGGCCACCGCCCGCGCGCACGTCCGTACCGCCACCGGCATCGCCGCGCACGGCCTCGCCGAGGCCCGCCGGCTCGTCCACGACCTGGCCCCGCCCGAGCTCGCGGACGGCGCCGGCCTCGCCGACGCCCTGCGCTCCCTGGAGGCCGGCCCGCACACCGAGGTCCGCTTCCACCTCGAAGGGACCCCGGCCCCGCTCCCGGACCGCGTCCAGTCCGCCCTGCTGCGCATAGCCCAGGGCGCGCTGGCCAACGTCCGCGAACACTCCGGCGCCCGTACGGCCGCACTCACCCTCAGCTTCCTGGGCGACCAGGTCGTCCTCGACATCGCCGACGACGGCCACGGCTTCGCCGAGCCCCGCACCGACGCCGCCGAACGCGGGCACGGCCTGCCCGCGATGCGGGCCCGCGTCCGCCAGCTCGGCGGCACCCTGACGATCGAATCCACGCCGGGCGAGGGCACCGTCCTCTCCGCGGCCATCCCCCTGGAGCCGGCCCCATGACGACGATCCTGCTCTGCGACGACCACGTGGTGGTCCGCGCCGGACTCCTGGCGCTCCTCGGCAGCGAACCGGACATCGAGGTCGTCGGCGAGGCGGGCAGCGGCGAGGAGGCGGTCGCCCTGGCCGCCAAGCTCCGCCCCGACGTGGTCCTCATGGACCTCCAGCTCGGCGAGGGCATCGACGGCGTCGAGGCCACCCGCCGCATCACGGCGCTCCCGCAGCCCCCGCAGCCTCCGCACGTCCTGGTCCTCACCACCTACGACACCGACGCGGACATCACCCGGGCGATCGGCGCGGGCGCCACCGGCTACCTCCTCAAGGCCGAACGCCCCGAGGAGCTCTTCGCCGCCATCCACTCCGCCGCCCAGGGCCGCACCACCCTCTCGGCGCCGGTCGCCAGCCGTGTGATGGCCCACATGCGCGGCACCCGCCCCACCCTGACCGACCGCGAACTGGACATCCTCGGCCAGCTGGCACGCGGCCTCGGCAACCGCGACATCGCCCGCGCCCTGTTCATCAGCGAAGCCACGGTCAAGACCCACCTGGGCCGCATCTACGACAAACTCGGCGTCGACACCCGCGCGGGCGCCGTCTCGGTGGCGAAGGAACAGCGACTCCTGCCCTCCTGACGTCGCTGCGCCCGCCTCCGTCCGGGGTCGGGACGCCCCGGGACCCGTGACACCATCGGGTACGTGCTCGACATCGGCTACTCCCTCTCCCGTCGCTTCCCCGACCCCCCGCAGACCGACTACCGCTCGGCGGACGTCCGCTCCCTGCGCCACGACCTGTTCTGCGGGGACGTCTACCTCGCCGACACCAATGCGGACCGGGAAGTGTCCACAGCCTGGGGATGGGTACCGGTACTGGACTTCGCCTGGGCCCTGTGCGACATCGTCGAGCAGCTCGACCAGGACCCCCGCGGCAACCGCTCCGCCCACCGGCAGCACGCCGAACTCGACTTCACCGAGTCCACGGACCGGATGCTCTTCGAGCGCCGCTTCGGCTGGGTCGATGTCGAGGCCGACTGGATGCCCGCGGAAGAGGCCCCGCTGACCTTCAGCCACCGCCTGCTGCGCCGCGAGGCCCGCGACTTCCTGCACGACCTGATCGCGGACCTCATCGACATGCACGACGGCCTGGCCGACAACCCCGCCATCTGGACCCTCCAGTCCCGCTTCCCCCGCGTCCCCGCCTAACCCAACCCAGCCGATCCAGCCTCGCCGGCGTTTGAGGCGCGGGGTCCGGGGCGGAGCCCCGTTCTTTCAGCCCCGCCGGCGTTTGAGGCGCACGGGCACCGCCCTGGCTACGGCACCACCCGCACCCCCAGCTGGGAAGCCATCGCCGGGGCGAGCTCGAACAGCTGCCCCGCACTGATCACCGCCCCGGCCAACGCGTCCACCCCCCGCGCGATCCCCAGCTCCACCGCGCCCCGCAGATCCACATCCACCATCCGCACGCCGCTGAAGTCCACCCCCCGCAGCACGCAGTCCCGGAACTCCACCCGCTCCAGCACCGCGCCCCCGAAGTCCGGCTCCACCAGCACGCACCCCTCGAAGACCACGTCCTTGAGCCGCGCCGTCCGCAGGTTCAGGTAGTCGATCTTGCCCCCGCGCACCACCACCCGCTCCAGGACCGCCCCATGGAGCTGCACCCCGCCCAGCCGGGCGTCCACCAGCTCCACGTCCCGCAGCGACGCCCCCGACAGGTCGGTCCCCACCCCCCGGACCCCGTCCAGCACCGAGTCCAGGAACCGCGCCTTCGCCAGCCCCGCCTCGTCCAGCACGCAGCGCCGCACCGCGCAGTCCATGAACCGGGACCCGACCCCCTCCTGCCCCGCCAGGTCCAGATCCGCGAACTCCAGCCCGTCGTAGTCCCCGTCCGGCTCCAGCCCGCCCCCTTCCCAGACCGCCAGCTCCGGCAGCCGCAGCTCCGGCCTCCGCGCCGCCTTCACCGTCTGCTGTTGCTGCCCTTTTCGCACCATGCCCCCATCGTGACCGACGCCACTGACACCGCCCGCCCTTGACCTCAACCGAACTCGAGGTCGCAACCTGGCCCCATGCCCACCGACACCGAGAACACCACCGGCATGAACGCCGTCCGCCTCCACGCCTTCGGCCCCGCCGAGAACCTCTCCTACGAGCGCATCCCGGCCCCCACCCCCGCCCCCGGCCAGGTCCGCATCGCCGTGGCCGCCGCCGGCGTGCACCTCCTCGACACCGACCTGCGCCAGGGCATCCAGGGCCCCGCCCCCGCCCTCCCGGACCTGCCCACCGTCCCCGGCCGCGAGGTCGCAGGCACCGTCGACGCCCTCGGCCCCGGCACCGACCCCGCCTGGCTCGGCCGACGCGTCGTCGTCCACCTCGGCTTCGCCCCCGGCGGCTACGCCGAGTACGCCGTCGCCGACGCCGACCGCCTGCACCCCGTACCGCCCGGCCTGGACCCCGCCGAGGCCGTCGCCATGATCGGCACCGGCCGCACCACCCTCGGGATCCTCCAGTTCGCCGACCTCGGCCCGGACTCCGTCGCCCTGGTCCCCGCCGCCGCGGGCGGCATCGGCACCCTGCTCGTCCAGTACGCCGTGAACGCCGGCGCCACCGTCATCGCCCTCGCCGGCGGCCCCGCCAAGACCGCCCGCGCCGCCGCCAACGGCGCCCACCTCGCCCTCGACTACACCGACCCCGCCTGGCCCGACGCCGTACGCGCCCAGTACCCCGGCGGCGCCACCGTCCTCTTCGACTCCGTCGGCGGCGCCGCCGCCCGCACCGCCCTCGGCCTGCTCGCCCCCGGCGCCCGGCACCTCGTCTTCGGCTGGTCCGGCGGCCCGCTCGACCTCACCGACGCCGAACGCGCCGACCTCGCCGCCCGCGGCATCACCACCCGCGGCGTCCTCGGCCCCGCCATGCTCCAGCAGGTCGGCGCCGCCGACCCGCTGCGCGTCCTGGAGACCCGCGCCCTCGCCGAAGCAGCCGCCGGCCGACTGCGCCCGGCCCTGATCCGCTACCCGCTCGCCGAAGCCGCCGCCGCCCACCGCGCCCTGGAGACCCGCGCCACCACCGGCAAGGTCGTCCTGGAACCCTGACCGCCCGCCCCACCCCTTACGAAGCCCCCAGCTCCGCCAGCGCCCCGTCCGTCAGCCGGTACACCGACCACTCCTCCTGCGGCCGCGCGCCCACGGCCTCGTAGAAATCGATCGACGGCGTGTTCCAGCGCAGGACCGACCACTCCAGCCGCTCGTAGCCCCGCTCCACGCACGTCCGCGCCAACTCCCGCAGCAGCGCCTTCCCGTAGCCGCCCCCGCGCGCGCCCGGACGTACGTACAGGTCCTCCAGATAGATCCCGTGCTCCCCGCGCCACGTCGAGAAGGAGAGGAACCACACCGAGAAGCCGACCACCTCCCCGTCGTCCGTCTCCGCGATGTGCGCGAACACCGCCGGCCGCGCCCCGAACAGCGCCTCCCGCAACTGCTCCTCGGTGGCCCGTGCCTCGTCCGGCACCTTCTCGTACTCGGCGAGCTCACGGACCATCGCGTGGATGACAGGGACATCGGTGACTTCAGCGCTACGGATCATCCCCGCAGCCTAGGGCCCCTCCTGGCGTTGAGCCGGGGCCCGCACCTCACCGCCCCAACAGCAGCTCCCCGACCGCCAACTGCTCCTCGTCCAGCCCCTCTTCCCCGTCCTCCACGTCCCACAGACAGTTCTGCAGCACCCTCCCCAACGTCCAGGCCCGCGCCCGCTCCCGGTCCACTCCCACCACCTCCGTCAGCAGGTCGAAGCGCCACCGCACGTCCTCCTCCCGGAAGTTGTTGATGATCGCCGGCATCAGCTCGAAGCCCGGATCGCCCGCCAGCGGCTTCGGATCGATCGCCAGCCACGGCTCCCGGTCCCCCGCCAGCACGTTGCCGTAGTGCAGGTCCCAGTGCAGCAGCCGGTCCCCCGGCTCCCCCGCGACCTCCGCCACCGCCGCCGCGCAGTCCCGCAGCATCCGCCGGTCCCGCTCGTCGACCAGCTGCGCCAACGCCCGCGGCACCTCCACCAGCATCCCGGCGGCCATCTCCCCCAGCCCGCGCAGCCCGGCCGGCGCCTCCACCGCCGTCAGCCGCGCCAGCAGCTCCCCCACCACCTGCACCGCCTGCCGAGCGTCCCGCCGCGCGAGCACCGACAGGTCCCGCTCCTCGTCCAGCCGCTCCAGCAGCAGCGTGCCGGTCGGCGCGTCGTGCTCCAGGAGCCGTACGCAGCCGTCCCCGCCCCACGCGCGCAGCGCGACCGGCTCCCCCACGGACTCCTCGTCCACCGACACGAGCTTCAGCACGGCCGCGCTCCCGTCGGCCCGCTCCACCGGCAGCACCAGCGCCGTCACCCCGTGCATCACCGCCCCGGTACGCCGCAGCTCCCACCGCTCCAGGAAACGCGCCGCCCGCGCCGGCAGCTCCGCGATGAACTCCCGTCCCGCGTCGCCGTTGTAACCGATCTGCGCCCGGACGAGCTCATCCGGAATCTCCCTGATGTCGACCATGCCCCGACGCTAGCTGCCCTGCGGGCGGCTCGGCGCTGTCTCCTCGGCTCACGCCGTGCCGGGCGCTGCCCGGACCCGCGCCTCAAACGCCGGCGGGGCTGAGTGGTGCGGGTTGCCCTGCGGGGTGCTCAGCGGTGTACGGCTGGCCTAGCCCTGGGGTGGGTCGGGGCCCCGCACGAGGATCTCCTCGGCTCGCGCGGTGCCCCTGCGGGGGCTTGGCGGTGTTACGGCCCGGGCCGAATCCCTGCGGGGCTTGGCGGTGTGTGGGGGTGGGTCGGGGCCCCGCACGAGGATCTCCTCGGCTCGCGCACTTGGCAGTGGCTGCGCCCTGCGGCCTGGGTTGCGCGCTCGTCCTGCGGGGACCCTCCTGCGTGTCCCCGCCCCACCGGCCGGCTTCGGCAGTGCGGGGGAAGTTCCTTCGCGTGACTGGGGCGGAGGGGAGTGGGGACGTGCCGGGGTGTCCCCGCAGGACGAGCGCGCAACCCAGGCCGATGGCCGGGACCTGCCCGCAGGCGCGAGCCGAGGAGACACCCCGGCACGGCCCCACGGACCGACCTGCACCGACAGACCCGCACCATCCAGCCCCGCCGGCGATTGAGGCGCGGGTCCGGGCAGCACCCGGAAGCTCAGCGCAGGCAAATTCAGCCTCGCCGGCGTTTGAGGCGCGGGTCCGGGCAGCGCCCGGCACACGGCGCGAGCCGAGCAGACACCGCCGAGCCACCCGCAGGGAAACGGCAGAGCCCGGCACGGCGCGAGCCGAGGAGACACCGCCGAGCCGCCCGCAGGGCAACCGGCATCCGGCCGCCCCTCCCGCCCCAAAGCGCGACATCCCGTCCCTGGACACCCCCGCGGAACGAGGTGTAGCAACTCCCCCATGACGATCAACGGCGGCATTTCCTTCTGGTACGCGACCGACCACAGCCCCGCACCCACCCCACCCCGCGCGCCCCTCACCGCCCACGCCACGGCCGACGTCGTCATCGTCGGCGGCGGCTACACCGGCCTGTGGACCGCCTATTACCTGAAGCAGGCCGCCCCCGACCTCCGCGTCACCGTCCTGGAACAGAAGTTCTGCGGCTACGGCGCCTCCGGCCGCAACGGCGGCTGGCTCTACAACGGCATCGCCGGCCGCGACCGCTACGCCGCACTCCACGGCCACCAGGCCGCCCTGCGCCTCCAGCACGCCATGAACGAGACGGTCACCGAGGTCATCGACGTCGCCGCCAAGGAGGGCATCGACGCCGACATCCACCGCGGCGGCGTCCTCGAAGTCGCCCGCACCCCCGCCCAGCTCAGCCGCCTCAAGGCCTTCCACGCCGCCGAACTGGCCTTCGGCGAGAGCGACCGCGAGCTCTACGACGCCTCCGCCACCCGCACCCGCATCGACATCGCCGACGCCGTCGGCGCCGGCTGGAGCCCGCACGGCGCCCGCATCCACCCCCTCAAACTCGTCAAGGGCCTGGCCGCGGCCTGCGAACGCCTGGGCGTGGTGATCCACGAATCCACCCCGGTCACCGAGATCTCCACCGGGAAGGCGGTCACCCCGTACGGGACCGTCCGCGCCCCCCACGTCCTGCGCTGCACCGAAGGCTTCACCGCCGCCCTCAAGGGCCAGAAGCGCTCGTGGCTCCCCATGAACTCGTCCATGATCGTGACCGCCCCGCTCCCCGCCGGGACCTGGGCGCAGCTGGGCTGGACGGGCCGGGAGGTCCTGGGCGACATGGCCCACGCGTACATGTACGCCCAGCGCACCGCCGACGACCGCATCGCGATCGGCGGACGCGGCGTCCCGTACCGCTTCGGCTCGCGCACCGACAACGACGGCCGCACGCAGCCGGCCACCATCGACTCCCTGCGCGACCTCCTCTTCTCCTTCTTCCCGCAGCTCACGGGTACGGAGATCACGCACGCCTGGTCGGGCGTCCTCGGCGTCCCCCGCGACTGGTGCGCCACCGTCACCCTGGACCGCACCACGGGCCTGGGCTGGGCGGGCGGCTACGTCGGCTCGGGCGTCGCCACCGCCAACCTCGCCGCCCGCACCCTGCGCGACCTGGTCCTCGGCGAATCCACCGACCTGACCACGCTGCCCTGGGTCAACCACCGCGTCCGCCGCTGGGAGCCGGAACCCTTCCGCTGGCTCGGCGTGCAGGCCCTCTACGCCGCCTACCGCGAGGCGGACCGCCACGAAACGGCCACCCACCGCCCGACGACAACGCCCCTGGCCCGCCTGGCCGACCGCATCTCGGGCCGCCACTGACCCCGGACGACCCCGGACACCCTCGGACGACGGAAGGCCCCGGGTGATCACCCGGGGCCTTCCCCATCCGCACGGGCCCCCTGTCGGATTCGAACCGACGACCTACGCATTACAAGTGCGTTGCTCTGGCCGGACTGAGCTAAGGAGGCACGACACCACCCGCAAACCCACTGCGCGCGAAGCCGCCATCACTCTACACAGCACCCGATTCCCCGAGCCATCACGTTGAATCCGCACCCGTGACCACCCACGCACGCGTTCGCCGTGCGGACCGGTGTGCCGGCGGGCCGGACCGCTCAGGCGAGCAGCTCCCCGAGCAGCTCGGGACCGACGGCGATGGGCGCGGGACGGTAGCCGGGCGGCCGCACGCCCATCAGCTCGCGCACCAGGAAGTCCCAGCAGCGCCCCCGGACGTAGGCCAGGCAGTCGATGAACGTGTGCTCGGCCCCGGGCACGATGAGCAGCTCGAAGTCCTTGTCGGCGGCGATGAGCCGGTCGGCCAGCCGCAGCGTGTGCTCCGGGTGGACCTGGTCGTCCATGGCGCCGTGGACGAGCAGCAGCCTGCCCTCCAACCGGTCCGCGAGGTCCACGTTCGAGGTACGGGCCCAGGCCTCGGGGTTGTCCGCGCCGTCGTAGGTCTCCACGAAGCCCGGGTTGAAGCAGCGGGCGTCGTGCGACCCGGAGAGGGCGACCGCGGCTTTGTACACCGCGGGGAAGTCCAGCATCGCCCGCGCCGCGGCGAACCCGCCTCCGGAGTGGCCGAAGGCGCCCACCCGGTCCAGGTCCATCCACGGCCGGGTCACGGCCAGCTGCCGCAGCGCCGCGACGTGGTCGGCCAGGCAGCCCGCGTCGGCCAGGTTGCCGTAGGAGGCGTCGTGGAAGGCCTTGTCCCGGCCCGGGGTGCCGCGTCCGTCCAGGGCCACCACCACGAAGCCCAGCGCGGCGAGCGGTTCGGCGTCGAGACCCATGCCGCCGGGGTCGAAGCCCGGGGCGACCCGGGTGAGCTGCGGGCCGGGGTAGAGGTTGTCCACGACCGGGTAGCGCCGGGCGGGGTCGAACCCGCGCGGCCGGTACAGCACTCCGTGGATGTCGGTCACCCCGTCGGCCGCCTTGACGCGGAACCGTTCCGGCGGCGTCCAGCCGGTGGCGGTGAGCTTGCCGATGTCGGCGCGCTCCAGCTCGACCAGCACCCGCCCGTCCCAGCCGCGGACGCGGGTCACCGGCGGGGTGTCGACGGTGGACGCGGAATCGATGAAGTACTCCTGGCCGAGCTCACCGACCTGACCGACCTGACCGTCCGGCACGGGCGGCAGGGTGACGACGTGGTCCAGCTCGTCGTCCGTGACCCTGGCGAAGCCGGAGCCGTCCAGGCCGACCCGGCACACCGTGCGCCGGTACGGATCCCCGTCGACCAGCCCGGAGGCGGTGAAGTACACGACCCGCTCGGCCTCGTCGACGCGCAGGATCCGCCGCACCGCCCACGCTCCGGAGGTGACCTGCCCGAGCAGCGCGCCGGTGCGCAGGTCGTACCGGTACAGGTGGCCCCAGCCGTCGCGCTGCGAGTACCACAGCACCTCGCCGGCCAGCACCTTCACGATCGGCGGCTCGTACGCCCACTGGTTGGGCTCGACACGGGTGGCGCCGGTCTCGCTGAGCACGGTGGTGACCTCGCCGGTCACCGGGTCCAGCCGGTGCAGGGTGAGCGTGTGCAGGTCGCGGGGCCGGTCGAGGTAGTACACCGCCGAGCCGTCCGGGGCCCACCACGCCCACTGGGCCGTGACCGGCGACAACACCGGCATGAGCAGCGGCTCGGCCCGGGCGCGGACCACCGTGCCCTCGGCGAGGTCGAGCACGACCAGCTCGGCCTGCGGCATGATCGCGTCCCCGGCGTAGGCGTAGCGCTGGGTGTGCAGGAGGGGCGCGCCGCCGTCGGCGGGCCCGGCCTCCACGAGGTGGGTCTGGCGGACGCCGCGTTCATCGGTCCGGTGCGCCAGGACCTTCGTCGAGTCGGGCGACCAGGCCACCGCGGGCGGCAGGTGCGGCAGGCCGATCTTGCGCAGCAGGGTCGTGTTGCTCGTGCAGTCCGGGCCGGAGCCGTATCCGTGGTCGGGCTCGCCGTCGGTGGTCAGCGCCCACGCGTGGCCGTCGGACAGCGAGCGCGCCCACAGGTCGTGTCCCTGCCGGAACACCGCGGTCTTCCCGTCGGGTGACGGCACCTCCAGGGGGTTGCCCGGTGGTGTGAACTCGGCCCGCTCGCAGGTGTAGTCGTCCAGGCGGCACCGCCAGTGCTCGCCGAACGCGTCGAACTCCACGGCGTTCGCGGCCGGTTCGATCGCCATGAACGGCAGGGCCCCGGGGTCGACCTGTTGCCCGGATGCGGTGGCCAGCGCGGCGGCGAGCAGGGGGTGGTCGAAGGCCGGCTCGCGGGTGCCCGCCGCCGGGTCGACCAGCACGAACCGCCGTCCGGCGCCGTCGCTCACGGCGTACCAGAACCGGGCGCCCCCGTCGGTCCACTGCGGCCTGACCTTGTCGCCGATGACGAGCTCGCCGGGGCGGGCGGGGCGGCGGAGGAGCTGCTCCGCGGCCTGGTAGTCCTGAGTGGTGCTCATTGCTCGTGTCCTTCCCCCGTATCGGTTTCGGGTGGGTCAGAGGCTGCGGGCGGTGATGTCGCCGTAGGCGGTGGTTGCGTGGATGTCGAGGCCGGCGGTGGGGCCGTCGGTGTTGGTGAGGGTGTTGTGGATCCGGCCGTAGCTGGTGCCGGCGTCGAGGGTGGCGGAGATTCCGCGGGCGGCGCCGATGGTGACGTTGCCGGCTTCGGTGTGCAGGGTGACCGTGCCGTGGACGGCTTCGGTGATGTGGAGGTCGCCCTTCTGGGTGCTGATGTCGGCGGGTCCGCCGAGTCGGCCGACGCAGATGTCGCCGGCGTGGAGGGTGAGGCGGGCGCTCGCGGTCTCGTCGAGCTTGACGGTGCCCTGCGCGCCGTCGAAGGTGACGTCTCCGAGCCGTCCGACGCCCCGGAACTCGGCGCTGGCCGTCTTCGCGTCGATACGGGAGCCGGCGGGCAGCTGGACGGTGACCTCGACGGATCCGGAGTTGCCGAGGATCCGGTTCTTCGCCGGCGCGGCCTCGATCCGCAGGACGCCCTCGCCGTAGGCGACGGTGGTCTGTTCCGCCGCCTTCACGTCGCGGCCGTTCGAGGCGTTCGCGGGCAGGACCTCGACCGTGGTGTCGGCACGGTCGGCCGCGATGAACCGGATGCGTCCCGCGGGGATGTCCAGGACGGTGGCGATCGGGGCCGGGGTGTCGAACGTCTGCATGATGTGCTCCTTGGACTCGTCGTTTCCGATGACGCAAACGCTACGTTGCGTTCAAGGATCCATCAACACATTCGTTGCGCGCAATCGCCATTTACGCAGGTCAATGCAGAAAAATCGTTGCGATAGTCATGCCAGGTAACGCAACAACAGCGAACGGATCGTTGCAATGAATTGAGGGTGAACGCTATGCTGGCCACGCCACGGAGCAATGGGCACGAGGCACGAAATACGCAGCACGAAGGAGACCGTGATGCCGGGAGGCAGGCTCACCCAGCAGGAACGTCAGCAGATCGCGTCGGGAGTGGCCGACGGTCTCGCCTACGCGGAGATCGCCAGGGGTCTCGACCGTCCGACCTCGACGGTCACGCGTGAGGTGATGCGCAACGGCGGCCCCGCCGCCTACCGCGCCGACCTGGCCCACCGCGCCACCGAGCACCGCACCCACCGGCGCAAGCAGACCGCACCCCGGGCAGCGGGCGCACCCCCGCAGGCCGACGGCCGCGACGCCGACGCGGTCCGCGACTACGAGGAGACGTTCACGACCGTCCTGGTGGCTTCGGGCGTGCCCCGGATGATGGCCCGCGTGCTGGCCTGCCTCACGCTCACCGACACCGGCACCCTCACCGCGTCCGACCTCGTCCAGCGCCTCCAGGTCAGCCCGGCCTCCATCTCCAAGGCCATCGCCTTCCTCGAAGGCCAGGGCCTCGTCCGCCGGGAACGCGACGAACGCCGCCGCGAGCGCTACGTCGTCGACGAGGAGGTCTGGTACCAGTCGATGATGGCCAGCGCCCGCGCCACCGCCCAGCTCGTCGAGACCGCACGCCAGGGCGTCGGCGTCCTCGGTCCCGACACCCCGGCCGCCATCCGCCTGGAGAACATCGCCCGCTTCGTCGACTTCGTCTCCGAGAGCATCGTCCGCGCCGCGGAGCAGGCCCGTGAGATCCTCCACACGAAACCGGGAACTTCCTGAGGCGCCGGGGCCACGGGCACCATGGGGACAGGTCGCGCCGACAATCCGGTCCTCATGGGTACTGACAGAAGCCGTTCCGGAAGGTAGCGTCGGGCGGAGTCCATTCTGTGGACTAGACCCATTTCTTCCTTCCACTCGGATCGTCCGGCACGTTCCTGCCGGTAGAAGGGATCCATCACCATGGCTTCTGTCACTTTCGACAAGGCGACCCGGCTGTACCCCGGCGGCGACAAGCCCGCCGTGGACCAGCTCGAGCTCGAGATCGAGGACGGCGAGTTCCTCGTCCTCGTCGGCCCGTCCGGCTGCGGCAAGTCCACCTCGCTGCGCATGCTCGCCGGCCTGGAGGACGTCAACGGCGGCGCCATCCGCATCGGTGACCGCGACGTCACGCACCTGCCGCCCAAGGACCGGGACATCGCGATGGTGTTCCAGAACTACGCGCTCTACCCGCACATGTCCGTCGCGGACAACATGGGCTTCGCGCTCAAGATCGCCGGCGAGGACAAGGCCACCATCCGCAAGAAGGTGGAGGACGCGGCGAAGATGCTCGACCTCACCCAGTACCTCGACCGGAAGCCGAAGGCGCTCTCCGGCGGTCAGCGCCAGCGCGTCGCCATGGGCCGCGCCATCGTGCGCAAGCCGCAGGTGTTCCTCATGGACGAGCCGCTGTCGAACCTGGACGCCAAGCTCCGCGTCTCCACCCGTACCCAGATCGCGGCGCTCCAGCGCGACCTGGGCATCACCACCGTCTACGTCACCCACGACCAGGTCGAGGCCATGACGATGGGCGACCGCGTGGCCGTGCTGAAGGACGGGCTGCTGCAGCAGGTCGACTCCCCGCGCAACATGTACGACCGCCCCGCGAACCTCTTCGTCGCCGGCTTCATCGGCTCCCCGGCCATGAACCTGGTCGAGGTCCCGATCACCGACGGCGGCGTGAAGTTCGGCGACAGCGTGGTCCCGGTGTCGCGCGCGGCGCTGTCCGCCGCGGCCGACGCGGGCGACCGCACCGTCACGGTCGGCGTCCGCCCGGAGCACTTCGACATCGCCGAGAGCGGCGGCCTGACCGTCGTCGTGAACGTCGTCGAGGAACTCGGCGCCGACGGCTACGTCTACGGCTCCACCGCGGCCGCCGAGGGCGCGCAGGACCTCGTGGTGCGCGTGGGCGGCCGCCAGGTGCCGGAGAAGGGCTCCAGCCTGCACGTGGTGCCGCGGGCGGACGAGATCCACGTGTTCTCGACCTCCTCCGGCGAGCGGCTGTCCAGCTGACGGGTCCGCAGGATTCACAGGGTTGAAGGGGCGTCCCGTCAAGGGGCGCCCCTTCGCCGTCCGTTGGGCCCGGCCCACCTCCGGTCCGCCTCCGGCCTGCCTCCGGTCCGCCTCCGGTCCGCGCTCTCCGCGGTCCCGCGCGCCCCGGCGGGAACCCCGGCAGACCGGCCCATTCAGACCCGCGCGTCAACCCGTAATTCGAAAAGCCACGTCGAACCATCCCTCGACAGGGTGACTAAATGTCGCCAAATCTTCACCGAGCGCTACTCTCGCCCTCGTGACCCACACTGCCCGCCGTATCGGCCGTTCCCTCGCCCTGGTCCTGCCCGTCGTCATGGTCCTGTCCGGGACCCTCGCGGTCACCATGGTCCCCTGGGCGGACACCTCGTCCTCCCAGATCCTGACCGCGTCCGCCGAGGGCGTCTCCGTCCCGGCGAAGCCGGCCGCCGCCGCGCACGAAGTGCTGCGCGACCAGCTCGTCGGCAAGATCCAGCAGGGCCAGGAGCCGGGTGACGTCCTCACCCAGCTCCAGGCGGAGGTGGACAAGCGGCCGTCGCTGGCCGGGCACTGCGTGGGGATCGCCCGGGCACTGGGCCGCGCCGCGGTCGACGCCTACGGCCCGACGAAGGCCCAGTCCTTCGCCCGTCCCGTGTGCGACACCGCGTACGCGTCCGGCGTCGCCTCCATGGGCTGAGGCGCGCCGCGTCCCTACGCTGGCCGCCATGACCGACGACCACCGATCCGCCCCTCCCACCCCCTCCGCCCCTTCGGCCCGTTCCGTCCCTTCCGCAGCCGCGTTCCCCGCCGCCCCCACCCAGGCCGTCGTCCTGGCGGGTGGCCAGGGTTCGCGGCTGCGTCCGTACACGGACGACCGTCCGAAGCCCATGGTCGAGATCCCGGGGACGGGGCTGCCGATCATCGGGCACCAACTGGCCTGGCTGGCCGAGGAGGGCGTCACGGACGCCGTGGTCTCCTGCGGCCATCTCGCGGAGGTGCTCCAGGAGTGGCTGGCCGGGGCCCGGTTGCCGCTGCGCGTGACCACGGTGGTCGAGGACGAGCCGCTGGGCCGGGGCGGCGGCCTCAAGTACGCCGCCCGGCACCTCCCGCACCCCGACCGGGCCTGGTACGCGACCAACGGTGACGTCTGGACGCGTTTCTCGCTGCGCGAGATGGCCGCCTTCCACGCGGAGCGCGGTGCGGTCGCGACGCTCGCGCTGGCCCGGCCGCGGATTCCGTGGGGGGTCGTGGAGACCAACGAGTTCGGGCAGGTACTGGACTTCATCGAGGCCCCGCAGTCGCCGTATCCGGTCAACGCCGGGGTGTACGTCTTCGGGCCCGAATTCGCCGCGCTGCTCCCGGACTTCGGGGACCACGAGCGCACCACCTTCCCGCGGCTCGCGCGCGAGCGGCGCCTGGCGGGCTTCCCGCTGCCCCAGGGGGCCTACTGGCGGGCGATCGACACCGCGAAGGACCTCACCGAGGCGGCACGGGAGTTGGCGGCGCAGAGGGGCCCCTAGGGGGCGTCTCGGCCCTCCCCGGGTCGCACGTCACCCACCACAGGCACGTATCGGCCCCCGGAGCCGCGCCCACACCCCGCCCGTACGGTGCTCCGCGCGCCCAAGCCCGAAGCCCGAAGCCCGAGCCACGTGACGCCGGGCCCCCGCGGTGCGCGCCCGCCCCGCACACGCGGAAGGGCCCGGCGCGCTGGTGCGCGCCGGGCCCCCGTGTGCTCGGTCCCTGTCGGTGGAGGTCAGCCGATGATCCCGCCGATCAGGCCGGGCTGCTTCGTCGGGGTCCCGCCGCTCGTGCTGCCCGAGGTGGACGGCGCCTTCGGGGAGGTGGACTGCCGCGGCGTGCTCCGCGGGGTCTGCTGCTTGCCGGTGGTGCCCCGCGTCGCGGCGGGCGACTCGGAGCCGGTGCGCGCGGACTCGCGGGTGGGGCCGCCCGACGCACCCTTCCCGGACTTCGCGGCGGGCTCGGAGGCGGAGGCCGTGGGCGACGGCGCCTTGCTCGGCTGTTGCTGTTGCTGCTGCTGCGTGGGCTGCTGCCTGGCCGGTGTCCGCGGCAGCGGCCGGCCCGGCAGGTAGTTGCTGGGGGCCTCGCCCGGCCCGGGGACGGTGACGACGGTGGTGGAGCGGACGGCGCCGCCGAGGAGCGAGCCGACGAGCAGGGTGAGCCCGCAGATGACGCTGGCCATGACGGCCCCGCGGCGCAGCACGCGCCGCCGCAGACGCCAGATCTCGGAGCGCGGCCCGAGGGTGCGCCAGGCCTCGCCGGCGAGGCGTCCGTCGAGGGAGTAGACGGGGGCGCCCGCGATGATCAGCGGGCTCCAGGCGGCGAGGTAGATGATGTCGGGGGCGTCGTAGGCGGGGACGGTCTTCCAGCCCACCGTCATCAGCAGTGCGGCGGACAGCAGCGCCCCGAAGCAGGCGGCGAACCGCTGCCACAGGCCGAAGACCGTCAGCACGCCCACGATGACCTGGAGGAAGGCCACGCTCAGGCCGGCGCCGACCGGGTGCGCGAGGGCGAAGTCGCGCAGCGGCTCGGCGAGCGCCCAGGGGCTGAGGGTGTGCAGCCAGGTGACCATGGAGCCGCGTTCGCCGCCGTCGAAGTAGACGGGGTCGCACAGCTTGCCCATGCCTGCGTAGATGGAGATGAAGCCGAGGAAGACGCGCAGCGGGAGCAGCACGACGCCGAGGTTCATCCGGCGGCCGGGGTAGTAGGAGGCCTGTCCGCGGGTGTCGGCGCCGGCCCGCCGGGAGTCCGGGCCGGAGCCGGAGCCGTGCGGCTCCCCGTACGGGAGGTCCCGTACGGCGGCCAGCGGGCGCGTCCCGGCCGGGTTCCCGTACGTGCGCTGGCCGATGACGGTCGGCGTGGCCAGGGTGTCCTCGGCGAGGTCGTGGGCCAGGTCGATGCGCGGGATGACCTGGGTGGCGCCGCCGTCGTCGTACTCGTCGTGGCCGCGCCCGGACTCGCGTACGGCCTGGAGCAGTCCGCCCATGGCCGCGGCGTCGCCGGCGTCGGACTTTCCGCTCCAGACCACGGGGGCGCGGCGGCGGGTGGCCCCGGCGGCCGCCACCACGGCGGCGCCCAGGACGGGTGCGCGGCCGGGGGCCTTCGCGGGCTTGGAACGCGCGCTCGGGCTCGGTGCGAGCCGCACGCGGAAGCTGGCGTGGTTGACGATGACCTGTGCGGGGTCGCACGGCACCTTGACCATGCTCAGCGCGGGCTGGTCGTCGAACCCTGACGTTCTGGTGTCCACACTCATCTAACCGAGTGATCAGTGTTTAGGACACTGCCTTGACGCCAGGGATGTGTCCATGACCCGTCAAGATCAAGCCACCCCGCCCGAAACGGGCGGGGTGACACGCTCACGGGTCACTTTCCGTGAGCCAAGTGGATCAAGGGGCCAGGGGATCGGGCGGCCAGGGGATCAGGCGCGGCCGCGGTCGGCGCGGCGGCGGGCCGCCTCGTAGAGCACGACGCCCGCGGCGACACCGGCGTTGAGGGACTCGGCGCCGCCCGGCATGGGGATGCGCACGAGGTAGTCGCAGTTCTCGCCGACGAGGCGGCCGAGGCCCTTGCCCTCCGAGCCGACGACGATGACGACCGGGCCGGCGAGCGCGTCCAGGTCGTTGACCGTGTGCGTGCCCTCGGCGGCGAGGCCGACGATGGTGATGCCGGCCTTCTTGTAGTCCTGGAGGGCGCGGGTCAGGTTGGTGACGCGGGAGACCGGGGTGCGGGCGGCGGTGCCGGCCGAGGACTTCCAGGCACCGGCGGTCATGCCGGCGGCGCGGCGCTCGGGGATGACCACGCCGTGGCCGCCGAAGGCGGAGACGGAACGGACGATCGCACCGAGGTTGCGCGGGTCGGTGACGCCGTCGAGGGCGACGATCAGCGGGTCGTCGCCGCTGTCGTACGCGGCGGCCGTGAGGTCCTCCGGGTGCGCGTACTCGTACGGCGGGACCTGGAGCACCATGCCCTGGTGGTTGAGCCCGTTGGTCATGCGGTCGAGCTCGGGGCGCGGGGCTTCCATCAGGTTGATGTTGCCGCGCTCGGCCGCGAGCTGGAGGGCCTCGCGCACGCGCTCGTCGTTGTCGATGAACTGCTGGACGTAGAGGGTGGTGGCGGGGACGCCGTCGCGCAGCGCCTCGAAGACCGGGTTGCGGCCGACGACCATCTCGCTGGTGCCCTTGGGGCCGCCGCGGCGGGGGGCCGGGCGACGCTTGGCGGCCTGGCGGGCCATGGCGTTGCTGATGCGGTTCGCCTTGTGCTTCTTGCGGTCCTCGGCCTTGGGCGTGGGGCCCTTGCCTTCCAGGCCCTTGCGCCGCTGGCCACCGCTGCCGACCGTCGCGCCCTTCTTGTTGGACGTGCGGCGGTTCCTGCGCTGGCTGTTCCCGGCCATGACTTCTACCTGTTTTCGTTGATGCTGCGATATGTACGTATGAAGAGTGTGCCGCCCGGGACGCCGGGCAGCACACCAAGCTCAGCTGCCTGGGCTCAGCGGGGGCCGAGCGTCCAGCGCGGACCCGTCGGGCTGTCCTCGATGACCAGCCCGGACTGCTGGAGCTGGTCGCGGATGGCGTCGGCGGTCGCCCAGTCCTTGCGGGCCCGGGCGGACTCGCGCTGTTCCAGGACGAGTCGCACGAGGGTGTCGACGGCGCCGTGGAGGTCTTCGCCCCGGTCCGCCTCGCCGGCCCAGTGGGGGTCGAGCGGGTCCAGGCCGAGGACGGCCAGCATGGCCCGCACCTCGGACAGGCGCGCGATGGCCTCGTCCTTGTCGTCGGCGGCGAGCGCGCTGTTGCCCTGGCGGACGGTGGTGTGGACGATGGCGAGCGCCTGCGGGACGCCCAGGTCGTCGTCCATGGCCTCGGCGAAGGCGGGCGGCACCTCGGCCGCGGCCTCGACGGGGCCGCCGGCCTTCTCGATGACGCGCTGGTAGAAGCCCTCGATCCGGGCGAAGGCCGACTCGGCCTCGCGCAGGGCCTCCTCGCTGTACTCGATCATCGACCGGTAGTGCGGGGTGCCGAGGTAGTAGCGCAGGACGATCGGGCGCCACTGCTTGACCATCTCGGAGACGAGGACCGAGTTGCCCAGCGACTTGGACATCTTCTCGCCGGACATGGTGACCCAGGCGTTGTGGACCCAGTAGTTCGCGAACGCGTCGCCGAAGGCCTTGGCCTGGGCGATCTCGTTCTCGTGGTGCGGGAAGATCAGGTCGAGCCCGCCGCCGTGGATGTCGAAGGCCTCGCCGAGGTACTTGTGCGCCATCGCGGAGCATTCGAGGTGCCAGCCGGGGCGGCCGCGGCCCCAGGGGGTCTCCCAGGAGGGCTCGCCGGGCTTGACGGACTTCCACATGGCGAAGTCGCGGGCGTCGCGCTTGCCGGTCTCGCCGATGCTCTCCGGCTGGCGGATGTTGTCGAGCTCCTGGCGGGACAGCGAGAGGTAGCCGGGGAACGACTTCACGTCGAAGTAGACGTTGCCCTCGGACTCGTAGGCGTGGCCGCGCTCGATGAGGCCGCGCATCATCTCGACCATCTCGGTGACGTGGCCGGTGGCACGGGGCTCGTAGGTGGGCGGGAGGCAGCCGAGGGCGCTGTAGCCGTCGTTGAAGGCGCGCTCGTTCTCGTAGCCGATGGACCACCACGGGCGGCGCTGCTCGGCGGACTTCGCGATGATCTTGTCGTCGATGTCCGTGACGTTGCGGATGAAGGTGACGTCGTACCCGCGGTACTCGAACCAGCGGCGCATCATGTCGAAGTTGAGGCCCGACCGGATGTGCCCGATGTGCGGGGCGGCCTGCACGGTGGCACCGCAGAGGTAGATCGAGACACAGCCCGCGGTGAGCGGGGTGAAGTCGCGGATCTGCCGGGCGCTGGTGTCGTACAGGCGAATAGTCACGGCATCCAGGGTAGTGCGCCTGTAGCAGTGCCCCGCGACCCTTTGGGCACGCGGGGCGGCTTTGTTGTCGAAGATGTGCCGTCGCTACGGGTATTCAGGTCCGGTTCGTCCGGTACACGAGGGCTGTGGCGATCGCGGCGAGCCCTTCGGCCCGGCCGGTGAGGCCCAGTCCGTCGGTGGTGGTGCCGGACACGGAGACGGGGGCGCCCGCGGCGGCCGCGAGCGCCTTCTGTGCCTCTTCGCGCCGCTTGCCGATCTTCGGACGTACGCCGATCACCTGGATGGCGATGTTGCCGATCTCGAAGCCCTCGGCGCGGACGATGCGGGCGGCCTCCGCCAGGAGGGTGACGCCGGCGGCGCCGGACCACTCGGGGCGGGAGGTGCCGAAGTGCGCGCCGAGGTCGCCGACGCCGGCGGCGGAGAAGAGGGCGTCGCAGGCGGCGTGCGCGGCGACGTCGCCGTCGGAGTGCCCGGCGAGGCCGTCCTCGCCCTCCCACAGCAGGCCGGCGCACCACAGCTCGCGGCCGGTCTCGAAGGCGTGCACGTCGGTGCCGATGCCGACGAGCGGGATCAGCGGGGCCTGCGACGGCTCCGGACTCTGCGGACTAGAACCCATCGGTGGCCCTCCTGCGGGCGAGTACGGCCTCTGCGAGGACCAGGTCGAGCGGGCGGGTGACCTTGAAGGCCTCTTCGTGGCCCGGGATCACCAGGACGGGGACACCGAGCCGTTCCACCATTCCGGCGTCGTCGGTGGCTCCCTCGCCGTCGACGGCGATCGCGGCGTGGGCGCGCAGGAGGGTGGCGAGGTCGAAGCCCTGCGGGGTCTGCACGGCGCGCAGCCGGGCCCGTTCGGGCGTGGCGACGACCTGCTCGGGCTCGCCGGGCTTGCCGGGCTCGACCTCCTTGACGGTGTCGGCCAGGGGCAGCGCGGGCACCACGGCGCCGGCTCCGTCGCGTACGGCCTCGACGACGGCGTCCACCGTGTCCACGGGGACCAGCGGGCGGGCCGCGTCGTGGATGAGCACGGAGGTGACGTCCTGCGGCAGCGCGTCCAGGCCGGCGCGTACGGACTCCTGGCGGGTCTCCCCGCCGGGGACGACCAGGACCTCGGTGCGCTCGGGCAGTGCGTGCTCGCCCAGCAGGAGCCGCACTTCGGCGGCTTCGGCGGGCGGGGCGACGACGACCACGAGCGAGACCGCGCGGGAGCGGGCCATCGCGCGGACGGCGTGGACGAGCATGGGGGTGCCGCCGAGGGCCCGCAGGGCCTTGGGGGCGCCGGGGCCGAGGCGTACCCCGCGGCCGGCGGCCGGGATCACCGCGGCGGTCCGGTGGGGGCGCGTTACGTCAGACATCAGTAGCTCCGAGCCAGGTTTGTGACTTCGGCCGACATGGGTATGGCCTGAGGGGTGCCGGGTGCGACGCCCTCGCCCCTTCCGTGACGACCGGTCGAGCAGGCTGCCCGGGCCCGGCACACCATGGGGAGGGTGCCAGTGACGTAGTGACCGCAAAGGTACGGACAAGGGTACGGATACAGACATGCCGCAGCGCCCGGCAACAGGTCCCTCGTGGAGGAGAGACCTTGTCATCGGGCACCGCGGCAAGCTGTGCACGCAAATGGTGCACGGGGCCTCGCGTCAGGACGCGAGCACCTCGTCGAGGAGGGCCTCGGCCTTGTCCTCGTTCGTGTTTTCAGCGAGCGCGAGCTCGCTCACCAAGATCTGGCGCGCCTTCGCGAGCATGCGCTTCTCACCCGCGGAAAGCCCGCGCTCACGCTCACGACGCCACAGGTCACGCACCACTTCGGCGACCTTGATGACATCGCCAGAAGCGAGCTTCTCCAGATTTGCCTTGTAGCGCCGGGACCAGTTCGTCGGCTCTTCTGCATACGGTGCACGAAGCACCTCGAAGACCCGGTCCAGCCCGTCCTGGCCGACTACGTCGCGAACGCCGACGAACTCCGCATTGTCCGCAGGCACACGAACCGTCAGGTCGCCCTGGGCGACCTTGAGCACCAAGTAGGTCTTGTCCACGCCTTTGATCTGACGAGTCTCAATGGCCTCGATCAGCGCGGCCCCGTGATGGGGATAGACCACGGTGTCGCCAACCTTGAACGTCATGTGACAGGTACCCCTTCCGTGGCTATCCAGGGTAACACGAGAACTGACTGTTATGAATGGCGTTTTCGCAGGTCAGGGCACATCTCGGGGCTTGACAACAGCGACAGGAACGTGCTGCGGAGGGCTTCCGGAAGGGGGTATTCGCAGGTCGGGGGCGCTGCACGGACCAGGCGAAAGGGCCACGCTACACCTGCCCGGCACCCCCACCAGAGTGACGTACGTCCCGTTTTGCCGGTTTCGGAGTCGGGAAACCGAACTACTCCGTCCGACTGGCGGCCGCCCCCACGGAGCGGGTTCCGGCCCAATCCCCGAATTGATCACGAAGTGCCGTTCGAGGGAATCCGGAAATTGATCAACGGGCGTCCGGCGCACGATATGCGAGCGGCACATGATCGGCGAGGTGAACACCGCGAGGGACGCCGAGGTGAACGGCGAGCGGAATGCAAGATCGCGGGACGCCCTCAGGGTGGTGGCCCGGCTGCGGAGGGTCGGGTGCGGGGGCGGGGCGGCGGCTCGGTAACCTAAGCGCGCTGACACACCCTTAGAGCGGCTTCACCTCGGCCGTTCCGAGCGCCCACCCTCCCCATTCCGTTCGTCCAAGGAGTTGCCGCCGCCGTGAGCCGCAGCCTTCGACGCGGCGCCCTCGCCGCCTCTGCCGTCGTGTTCTCGATCGCCTCGCTGGCCGCGTGCGCTGCGGGCAACGACGCGCAGACCCTCCAGATCAAGCCGGACAACGCCGCCGCCGCCAAGGGCGACATCGAGGTCCAGAACGCACTGGTGATCACCCAGGGCCAGAAGGGCGAGAAGGGCCCCGCGGTCGTCTCGGCGACGGTCTTCAACAACGGCACCAAGGCGGAGACGCTGGACGCCATCACCCTCCCGGGTGGCAAGGGCAAGGTCGCGCTGAAGCCCGCCGAAGGCGCCGGCAAGATCACCGTGCCGGCCCTCGGCTACGTGGTGATCGGCGGCAAGGGCAACGCCTCCGCCGTGATCGAGGACGGCTCCGCGGCCGCCAGGGACGGCGAAGTGCAGGACGTCGTCTTCCAGCTGAGCAGCACGGGCGGCGTCGAGCTGCAGGCCTTCGTGGTCCCGAACACCGGCGCCTGGGCGCCGTTCGGCCCGACCGCGGCCCCGGCCGCCGGCCCCGCCGCCTCCGGCAGCCCCTCGGGCACGCCGTCCGGCTCCCCGTCCGGCTCCCCGTCGGGCGCGGCCACCGGGTCCCCCTCGGGCAGCCCGTCCGGGTCCCCCTCGGGCAGCACCGCCGGCAAGCCGTCGGGCTCTCCGTCGCACGGCGCGGGCCACTGACGCAGCCGCCGGCGCAGCGCCGACGCGTACGCATACGGGAAGGGCCCCCATCCGCACCAGCGGCTGGGGGCCCTTCCCGTATGCGTACGCGGGGACGTCCTTCGGTTTACGGCTCGAACTTGTAGCCGAGGCCGCGCACCGTGACCAGGTAGCGCGGCGCGCCCGGGTCCGGCTCGAGCCCCGTCCCACGTGCGCCCCTCGCACGGTCAGGCCCCGGGGGGCCTCACCGGCTTCGGCGCGCTGTGCCGGCCTCCGGCCGACCGTGGTGCCGCGGGAACGTCTTCGGTTTACGGCTCGAACTTGTAGCCGAGGCCGCGCACCGTGACCAGGTAGCGCGGCGCGCCCGGGTCCGGCTCGATCTTGGCGCGCAGGCGCTTGACGTGGACGTCCAGCGTCTTGGTGTCGCCGACGTAGTCCGCGCCCCAGACCCGGTCGATCAGCTGCATGCGGGTCAGTACGCGTCCCGCGTTGCGCAGCAGCATCTCCAGCAGGTCGAACTCCTTCAGCGGGAGGTCCACCTTGCCGCCGGCGACGGTGACCACGTGGCGGTCGACGTCCATCCGGACGGGACCCGCCTCCAGGGCCGCCGGAGTGACCTCCTCCGGCTCGCCGCGGCGGCGCAGGACCGCGCGGATGCGGGCGACCAGCTCGCGCGAGGAGAAGGGCTTGGTGACGTAGTCGTCTGCTCCTATCTCCAGCCCGACGACCTTGTCGATCTCGCTGTCCTTGGCGGTCACCATGATCACGGGAACGTTGGAACGGCCGCGCAGCTGCCGGCACACCTCGGTACCGGGCAGGCCGGGAAGCATCAGGTCGAGGAGGACGAGGTCGGCGCCGTTGCGCTCGAACTCGTCCAGCCCGTCGGGCCCGGTCGCGGCGATGGCGACCTCGAAGCCCTCTTTGCGGAGCATGTAGGACAGGGCGTCGCTGAAGGATTCCTCATCCTCGACGACGAGCACTCGGGTCACGGAAGGACCTCCGGGGCAGGAATGGCTGGAGCGGTTCTGGTTCAGGCAGGGGTCGGGTGGGTGCGGGGGGCCGTCGCCGGGGCCGGCGCGGCTGCTTCGGGGAGTCGCAGGGTGAACGTGGAACCCTGGCCCTCCGAGCTCCATACCGACACCTCCCCGCCGTGCGAGGCCGCCACGTGCTTCACGATCGCAAGGCCGAGGCCCGTTCCTCCCGTGGCACGGGAGCGGGCCGGGTCCACGCGGTAGAAGCGCTCGAAGATGCGCTCGCGGTCCTTTTCCGGGATGCCGATGCCCTGGTCGGTCACGGCGATCTCGATCAAGTCTCCCCCAGGTGCCGTCACCCTGCGCCCGGCTATGCCGACGCGGGTACGGGCGGGGCTGTAGTTGACGGCGTTCTCGACCAGGTTTCCGAGAGCGGCCGCGAGCTGTCCGCGGTTGCCCCAGACGCGCAGGTCAGCGGTGCCGCCCGAGGCCATGGTGATCTGCTTCGAGGACGCCGTGTGGCGGCATCGGTCGAGGGCCTCGGCGACCAGCGTGTCCACGCGTACGGGCTCGGCGTCCTCCAGCGGGTCGTCGTTCTGTACCCGGGAGAGGTCGATGAGCTCCTGCACGAGGTTGATCAGCCGGGTCGACTCGATCTGCATGCGGCCGGCGAAGCGGCTGACCGCCTCGGGGTCGTCCGCGGCGTCCATGACGGCCTCGGACAGCAGGGAGATCGCCCCGACCGGGGTCTTCAGCTCGTGCGACACGTTGGCCACGAAGTCTCGGCGTACGGCCTCGATGCGGCGCGCCTCGGTGAGGTCCTCGACCAGGAGGAGCACCAGGCGGGAGCCGAGCGGGGCGACGCGCGCCGAGACGGCGAGGGCCTCGCCGCGGCCGGTGCCGCGCCGGGGCAGGTCCAGCTCGACCTGGCGTATCTCCCCGTCGCGACGGGTGTCGCGGGCCATGTGCAGCATGGGTTCGACGGCGAGTTTGCCGCCGCGGACCAGGCCGAGGGCGTACGCCGCCGAGCTGGCCTTGACCACCGCGTCTCCCTCGTCCAGTACGACGGCGGAGGAGCGCAGCACGGAGAGGACGGTGTCCACGCCGGGCGGGAGCACCGCATTGATGTCGGGGCGCATGGAGCTCCGGGTGGGGCGGGCTTGGTCGCGCTCGCTCCAGCGGAACGCCAGCATTGCGATGACGCCGGTGCAAAGACCGGCGATCGCTGCAGCTGCGGCGACCGCCGCGTTCACGTCCATGGATCCAGGTTAAGCAGGCCCGACAACACTTCCACAGCCGTTCGGGTGGCACCTCGAACAGTCGTCGCCCAGAGTTCACCCTGGCGACGGGGTTGATTCACTTGTGGTGCCGGAGTCGGACGCGTTTGCGGCTCACCGTGTCAACGTGGGGCCGATGGCCGCCCCGGCCCGCCCCCGGGCAGTACCGCAGTAGTAGGTCGAGAGAGGGACACGAGACATGCGCGACGCGTACCACGAGGAACTGGACTCGATCGGAGAGAGCCTGGTCGAGATGGCCCGGCTCGTCGGTTCCGCGATCGGGCGGGCCACGACGTCCATGCTCGACGCCGACCTGAAGCTCGCCGAGAGCGTCATCGCCGCCGACCAGAAGGTCGACGACCTGCAGCACGACCTGGAGGCCCGCGCCATCGCCCTGCTGGCCCGCCAGCAGCCGGTCGCCACCGACCTGCGCATCGTCGTGACCTCGCTGCGGATGAGCGCCGACCTGGAGCGCAGCGGCGACCTGGCCCAGCACGTGGCGAAGCTCGCCCGGCTGCGCTTCCCGGACACGGCCGTGCCGCGGGACCTGCACGCCACCATCCTGGAGATGGGTCAGCTGGCGCAGCGCCTGATGGCGAAGGCCGCCGAGGTCATCATCACGAAGGACGTCGACCTCGCCCTCCAGCTGGAGACGGACGACGACGAGATGGACCAGCTGCACCGCACGCTGTTCCAGCACCTGATGGATGACCGCTGGAAGCACGGCATCGAGACGGCCGTGGACGTGACGCTGCTGGGCCGCTACTACGAGCGCTTCGCCGACCACGCGGTGTCGGTGGCCAAGCGCGTGGTCTACCTGGTGACGGGTGAGCACGCGGACGACCTCCAGCAGCCGACCCAGGTCGAGGGCGTCTGACAGCCGGGGGGCGCCGAGCCCCAATGCGCCGTTGACGCGCCGGTGCCGCTGGGCATGAATGAGGCAGAGGGCGGTCCGACGTACGAAGTCCCGTATGCCGCCTACGAGGAGGAACCATGCCCGATTCCCCCGTCCCCATCACCCCGGAGCAGGAGCAGCCGTCGCGGCCGGAGCCGCTGCGGCTCCCGCTGCTCGCGGCCTGCGGCTGCGGCTCCGGCTGCGGCTGCGGCTGCCAGTCCGGCGCCCCCTGCCAGTGCGGCGGCTGACGGCCGCCGTCACCGGCCCTGCGCACGTGAGAGGCCCCCTGCCCGCGGGAGATCCGCGCAGGCAGGGGGCCCTTCACGGTCCGGGGACTTTCAAGGTCCGGGGACTTTCACAGTCCGGGACCCTTCACGGTCCGGGACCCTTCACAGTCCGGGACCCTTCACAGTCCGGGACCCTTCACGGTCCGGGACCCCCTTCACAGTCCGGGCCCCTCCACAGTCCGGGGCCCTCCACAGTCCGGCCTACCAGAACACGACGAGGTAGCCCGGACCGCCCGGAAGACCGGGGAATCCGTCGGCGCCCGGAGTGAGGCCGCCGGGGCCGCCGATCACGCCGTCACCGCCGGCGCCGCTGTTCGGCGGGGTCGGCGCGACGATGCCGTCGACCGCGCCGCCCCCTCCCTGCCCGCGGCGCCGCCCGCACCGTTCTCACCCGTGCGGTTCACCGCGTCGAGGCTGTTACACAGGGCGGTCCCTCCGCTGCCGCCCGTACCCGGTACGCCGACCGTGGTGGTGCCCCGCCACCGCCGCCGCCCCCGATACCGCCGCCCGCGACGAGCTGGACGCCGTTGGGGGAGGCCAGGGTCGTCGAGCTGCCGGATCCGGCGGTGCCGCCGGTGGTTCCGGGGTTGTCGACGGCGGGGCCGCCGGTCCCGGGGGTGCCCGGGGTTCCGCCGGTGCCCACGTCGACCGTGTAGATCTGGCCGGGCTGGACCCTGAGGACGCACCAGGTGAACCCGCCGGCGCCGCCGCCACTGCTTCCTCCGGGGCCGTTCCCCTCACCGGCGGCGGCTCCGCCTCCTCCTCCGCCGCCTCCGCCGCCGCCCCAGGCCTGGACGTGCACCGAGGTGACGCCCGCGGGAGGCGTGAAGGACCCGTCCGCGGCGAACTCCCGCAGGCCGTGGATCACGGTGGGCGCCACGGGCGGCTTCGGCTTCGGCTTCGGCTTCGGCCCGCCGCCCCCGCCGCCGTACGCCTGGGCGGAGACGGCCGGGGTGAGCAGCTGGCCGGAGAACGCCATCACCGCGGCGAGGGAGGCGAGGAGCGCTACTTGGCCCGCGCAGGTGAGGAGTTGGGCCGGGCGGGCGACCGCACACGTCCGCCTGCCGCGGGCGGCCCAGACGGGACTTTGACGACACGGCCTAAGGGCGGCGGGCCAGCACGTGGGCGTCGAGGAAGCCCCGCTCGGAGGCCGGATCGTGGAGCAGCCGGGCGAACGGGACGAGCCCGGCCCCGGCCAGCAGCTCGGCGAACCGATCCGCCGGCCAGCTGTAGGCGGGCGACACCTTGTGGTCGAAGCGGACCGGCTCCGGTCCGTCGGTCGCGAAGAACGAGACCAGGAGCAGGCCTCCCGGCGCCAGGACGCGCACCTGCTCGGCGAGCAGCGCGGGCAGGTGCCCGGGCGGGGTGTGGATCATCGAGTAGTGGGCCAGTACGCCGCCGAGCGCGCGGTCCTCGACCGGCAGGGCCTCCATCCGCGCCTCCTCGAACCGCAGCGCCGGATGGGCCCGCCGGGCGTGGTCGACCATGCCCGGCGAGAGGTCGACCCCGAAGGCGTCCAGCCCGAGCTCGTTCAGCATGGCCGTCAGATGCCCGGGCCCGCACCCGACGTCGGCTGCCCGCAGGTTCCCCGTCCCGCGCACCAGCTCGGCGAAGGTGGCGACCATGGCCCGCGAGAACGGATGCGTCTCCAGCCGATCGGCGAACATCGAGGCGTACAGCTCGACGACCCCGTCGTAGGCCGCCCTGGTCTCGGCCTGATGCTCCACCACGGGATGGAAGCTAACATCCGCGCCCGTTCGCAGCGGCTCATGACCGCGAGACGGGCCCACGGCCGAGTACGGTATCTTGAACGCGTTCAAGTCATCGGGCCGGGGGCGGATCATGCAGGCTGCTGCGCGAGACAGCGTTCATCCATGGCAGTTCGGCCTCGTGGTGCTCGCCGCGGTCACCCCCCTGGTCCCGCTGATCGCGTGGTCGGGCCAGGGCTACTTCACTCTCACTCCGGCCCTCGTGACCGCCGGGGTGGTTGCCATCCCGCTGCTGCTGCACGCCCGGCCGTCGGGCTTCGGGTGGTCCATCGGACTCGTCTCGGCCCTGGTGCTGCCGTGGTCCTTCGTCGGCGCCATGGCCGGGATGTTCCTCTTCATCCCTTCGGTGCTACAACTCCTGCTGGCCGCAGGGGCGGACCCGCGCCAACGGCCGACAGCGGCCAAGCTGATGGCCGGCGCCGGCCTCCTGCTGTCGGCGACCGTGCTGGCGCTCTTCCTGAGCGAATGAACGGCCCCGGTCCTCTGCGGCCGCGATGCACGTGACGAAAGACGAGACCACCGGCCCGTGGACCGACGTCGCCCGAGGCCGGTGCCGGCCTGCCGACGGCGACCGGGGGTCCCGGAAATCCGGCCGGGTGGGGTGCGAACATGCCGCATGAGCAGCTTCCTCCCCACCCTCACCGAACGCCGGTCGCCCTGGGTCACCTTCACCTCCTCGGCCGACCCCTGGGTGGCCGCGGCCGAGGCCGAGCTGCGGGCCGGGGGCGGAATCGTCCTGCGCCTGGACGGCGAGGAGCTGCACGAGAAGGGCTGTCTGTACCGGGCGTTCGCCCGTGAACTGGGGTTCCCCGGATACTTCGGGCACAACTGGGACGCCATGGTGGACTGTCTCGGCGACTGGCACGGGCCCGGGCACGGCAAGCAGGACATCGCGGTGCTGATCGACGGCGCGGACCCGCTGCTGGGCGCGGAGTTCCTCGGCGATCTCGTGTGGACCCTGTGCACGGGCGCCTGGCGGGCCAACTTCATGGTCGACTCCGACGGTGAGCCCCACTCGTACGGCTCACCCTTCGCCCTCCACTTCGTCTTCCTGCTCGACCGCGTCGCACCCGCCGACTTCGCCGAGGCCGCCGTCAACGACGAGGACGTGGCCGCAGCCGTGGTGGACGGGCGGCTGGTACTCACCCTGACCGCTGAGGACACGTGGGGCGGTGACCCCGTCTGGCCTCCGGCCGGATACGGCTCCCGCACGGCCTGAGCGGATGCGGTGCCCGCGCTGAGGGCCCCAGTGGGCCCGGCCCGGAGCAGACGAAAGCCCCTGACCTGCGTCATGTGTGCAGGTCAGGGGCTTGATCGTGCTGCTTACTTCTTCTTGCCCTGGTTCTTGACGGCCTCGATGGCGGCCGCGGCAGCGTCCGGGTCGAGGTAGGTGCCGCCCGGGTTCAGGGGCTTGAAGTCGGCGTCCAGCTCGTAGACGAGCGGGATGCCGGTCGGGATGTTCAGGCCCGTGATGTCGGCGTCGGAGATGCCGTCGAGGTGCTTGACCAGGCCGCGCAGGGAGTTGCCGTGGGCGGCGACCAGGACCGTGCGGCCGGCCAGCAGGTCCGGGACGATGCCGTCGTACCAGTACGGCAGCATGCGCTCGACGACGTCCTTGAGGCACTCGGTGCGCGGACGCAGCTCGTTCGGGATCGAGGCGTAGCGCGGGTCCTCGGACTGCGAGAACTCCGTACCGTCCTCGAGGACCGGCGGCGGGGTGTCGTACGAGCGGCGCCACAGCATGAACTGCTCCTCGCCGAACTCGGCGAGGGTCTGCGCCTTGTCCTTGCCCTGGAGCGCACCGTAGTGGCGCTCGTTCAGGCGCCAGGAGCGGTGCACCGGGATCCAGTGGCGGTCCGCGGCCTCGAGCGCGAGCTGCGCGGTGCGGATGGCGCGCTTCTGGAGGGAGGTGTGCAGAACGTCGGGCAGCAGGCCGGCGTCCTTCAGCAGCTCACCGCCGCGGACCGCCTCCTTCTCGCCCTTCTCGGTGAGGTTGACGTCCACCCAGCCGGTGAACAGGTTCTTCGCGTTCCAGTCGCTCTCGCCGTGGCGGAGGAGGATCAGCTTGTACGGTGCGTCGGCCATGCGGACGAGCCTAATGGACGCGCGGGCGCGCTCGCGCGCGGTGCCGGGTCCGGCCCGATTGACGGCGCGCGTCAATCGAGTGGCGCCGGAGAGCGCCCCGATCGTAATGTGCATCGCGCCAGAGTGATGCTTACACCGCCGGGGGGATCCCTTATGTCCGCTGCCAGTCTGAGACGGGCCGCCCGGGAGAGCGTCTCGGGTCTGCCCCGCGCGTTCTGGTGGCTCTGGACGAGCACGCTGGTGAACCGGCTCGGGGCCTTCGTCGCCACGTTCATGACCTTGTACCTGACCCTGGAGCGCGGCTATTCGGCCTCCTTCGCGGGGCTCGTGGTCGCCCTCCACGGGCTCGGCGGGGTGATCTCCTCGCTCGTCGCGGGCGTGATGACCGACCGGCTGGGGCGGCGGCCCACCCTGCTGGCGGCCCAGGCGTCGACGGCATTCTCGGTGGCGCTGCTGGGCTTCATGGAGCATCCGGCGGCGATCGCGGCGGTCGCGCTGCTGGTCGGCATGACCTCGAACGCGTCGCGCCCCGCGGTCGCGGCGATGATGGCGGACATCGTCCGCCCGGAGGACCGCGTACGGGCCTTCGCGCTCAACTACTGGGCCATCAACCTGGGCTTCGGCGTCAGCGCGATGGCGGCGGGGCTGATCGCGGAGTACAGCTACCTGGCGGGCTTCCTCGGCGAGGCGGCGCTGACGCTGACCTGCGCGGTGCTGGTGTTCGTCAAGCTGCCCGAGTCGAGGCCCGGGCCGCTGCCCGGGTCGCGGCCCGGGTCCCGGCAGGCGGGCGCGCCGGCTGCGACGGGCAAGGGCGCGGCGGCGGGGACGGGGGCCGAGCCGGCGATCGGGCTCGGGACCGTGCTGCGGGACGGGCACTTCATGGGCGTGGTCGGGCTGTCGTTCCTGATCTCGCTGATCTTCACGCAGGGATCGGTCGGCCTGCCGGTCGCGATGGGCGCCGCCGGCTTCTCGCCGGGGGACTACGGGCTGGTCATCGCCGTCAACGGCCTGCTGATCGTGCTGCTGCAGATCCCGGTCACGGCGTTCATCGAGCACCGCGACCCGCAGAAGCTGCTGGTGGTCTCCGCGCTGCTGGCGGGGTACGGCTTCGCGCTGACGGCCTTCGCCGGGTCGCTGTGGGCGTACGCGCTGACGGTGTGCGTGTGGACGCTGGCCGAGATCGTGAACTCGCCAACCCAGATGGGCCTGGTCGCGCGGCTCTCGCCGGTGCACGGGCGCGGGCGCTACCAGGGGATGTACTCGATGTCCTGGGCGGTGGCCTCACTGGTGGCGCCGCTGATGGCGGGCTTCGTGATCGACCGGTACGGGGCGGCCTGGCTGTGGGGGGCCACCGGGGTGCTCGGCACGGTGGCGGGGGCCGGCTACTGGCTGCTGATGCGGACGCTTCCCGAGGGTGGCGTGGTCGAGGTGGCCGAGGCCGCGGACGGCGGCGCTTCCGCACCGGTGGCCAAGCCGCTGCCGGCCGCCGCCGAGGGGTGACCAGCGGCCGGTGGCGAACCTGCGGCGCCGTTGCGGGGGCGCCGCCCCCGGACCCCCGCGCCTCAAACGCCGGCGGGGCTGGACCCGGCTACGACGGCTGCGTCAGGTGCTTGAAGGCGTCGAGGTTGAAGGTCGGCTCGCCGCGGGAGACGCGCCATTCGTACTCGCGGCGGATCGCGCTCGCGAAGCCCAGTTCCAGCAGGGTGTTGAAGGAGCCGTCCGCCGCCTCCAGGACCGTGCCGAGGAGCCGGTCCAGCTCCTCCGGGCTGACGACCGACAGCGGGAGCCTGGCCGTCAGGTAGATGTCACCGAGGCGGTCCACCGCGTACGCCATGCCGAACAGCTTGAGGTTGCGCTCCAGCAGCCAGCGGTGGACGCCCGCCTCGTTCTCGTCGGGGTGCCGGATCACGAAGGCGTTGACCGACAGCGAATGCCGGCCGACCCGGAGCGAGCAGGTGGTGCTGAGCTTGCGGCTGCCGGGGAGCTGGACGACGTAGGAGCCCGGCTCGGGGCTCTCCCAGCTCAGCTCGGCGCCGGTGAGCGCGCTTTCGATGATCTCGGCGGTGTCAGCCATGGTGGGAGCGTACGCGACGGCGGTGATCGTGCATGGCTGCCGTGTAGACGTCGGCCGTGCCGCTCGCCGCGGTGTCCCAGCCGAAGAACTGCGCGTGCCGCGCCGCCTCGGCCCCCATCCGGTCCGCGAGCCCGGTGTCGTCGACGAAGCGCCGCAGCTGCCGCGCGTAGTCCGCCGGGTCGTGCCCGGGTACGAGGATCCCCGTGGTCCCGTCGTTGACGGCGACGGGCAGCCCGCCGACCTCGGCGGCCAGCACCGGCGTGCCGGCGGCCTGGGCCTCGATCGCGACGAGCCCGAAGGACTCGCTGTACGAGGGCATGACCAGCACGGACGCCGCCCGGAACCAGTCGGCGAGCCCGTCCTGCGCGACCGGCGGGTGGAAGTGCACGAGGTCGGCGATGCCGAGCGTCGCGGCGAGCTTCTGCAGGCCCTCCGGCTTGGCCAGGCCGCTGCCGCTGGGGCCGCCGACGACGGGGACGAACAGGCGCCGGCGCAGCGAGGGGTCCTGGTCGACGAGGACCGCGACGGCGCGCAGCAGGATGTCGGGGGCCTTCAGCGGCTGGATCCGCCCGGCGAACAGCGGGATGACGGCGTCGGCCGGCAGGCCGAGGCGGGCGCGGGCGGCGGCGCGGCCGTCGCCGACCGTGAAGCGTTCGAGGTTCACGCCGGGGTGGACGACGGCCACCTTGGCGGGGTCCGCGTCGTAGTGCCGGACGAGCTCGTCGGCCTCCTCGGCGGTGTTCGCGATGAGCCGGTCGGCGGCGGCGACGATCTGGGTCTCGCCGATGACGCGGGCGGCGGGCTCGGGCGTGTCGCCCTCGGCCAGCGACGCGTTCTTGACCTTGGCCATGGTGTGCATGGCGTGGACGAGCGGCACGCCCCAGCGTTCGGCGGCGAGCCAGCCCACGTGGCCGGAGAGCCAGTAGTGGGAGTGGACGAGGTCGTAGTAGCCGGGCCGGTGGCCGGCCCAGGCCTGCATCACGCCGTGGGTGAAGGCGCACAGCTGGGCCGGGAGCTCCTCCTTGGCGAGGCCTTCGTAGGGGCCCGCGTCCACGTGCCGTACGAGGACCCCGGGGGCCAGCTCGACCACGGGCGGCAGCCCGCCGGTGGTGGCCCGGGTAAAGATCTCGACCTCGATGTTGATGGCCGCGAGCCGCTTGGCCAGCTCCACGATGTAGACGTTCATCCCGCCCGCGTCGCCGGTGCCGGGCTGGTGCAGCGGTGAGGTGTGCACGCTGAGCATGGCGACGCGGCGCGGCTTGCGGTGGTGGCCGACGGCCGGCAGACGCAGCCGGGGCGGCTCGTGGCGGGCGGCACGGGCGGCGGCGCGGCGGCTGCTGAGACTGCCGCCGAGGCGGGACACGTACTGGCTCAAGGGAGCAGTTCCTCTCGGCTAGGACGGCGCGCACAACGCTCGGACGTCATGACGGACGACATGACGCACGACATGACGCACGACATGACGGACGGCATGACGGACGGCATCACGGCGGGGGCGCGGGAGGCGCCCTGCAAGGAGTGCAACCCGGATGGCCGTCCCCCGCATTCCGGGGTCTCCGGTTTTCCTGCAGGTTTCCTCGTATTTCTCGGGCCGCCACCGGATTTTCCCCGTGCGCGTGCCCTCCGCTTACCCTCGGCTCATGGCTTCCCGCAGTACCCCGTCCCCCAGCCGCGCCCCCGGCCGCCCTGTGGGCTCGGTGACCCGCGGGACGACCAATCCGAACCGGTTGCGCCGGATGGACCGCTGGATCGCCGCCACGCACGGGGCCGTACTGCGGCGCGCGGAGGCGCCGGTCGCGGTGGACCTCGGCTACGGGGCCGCGCCCTGGACGGCGGTCGAGCTGCTGGCGCGGCTGCGGGAGGCGGCGCCGCGGGTACGGGTGGTCGGCATCGAGATCGAGCCCGCGCGGGTCGCGGGCGCGAAGCCGTACGAACGCGACGGGCTGAGCTTCCGGCACGGCGGCTTCGAGGTGCCGCTGGAGGGCGGGGTCCGGCCGACGCTGATCCGCGCGGCGAACGTGCTGCGCCAGTACGACGAGGAGCAGGTCGCGGCGGTCTGGGCGCGGCTGTGCTCGCGGCTGGCCCCGGACGGGCTGCTCGTGGAGGGGACCTGCGACGAGATCGGGCGGCGGCACGTGTGGGTGGCGCTGGGGCCGGAGGGACCGCGCACGGTGACGTTCGCGACCCGGCTGGGCTCCCTGGAGCGCCCTTCGGACCTGGCGGAGCGGCTGCCGAAGGCGCTGATCCACCGGAACGTGCCGGGCGAGCCGGTGCACGCGTTCCTGCGCGACTTCGACCGGGCGTGGGCGGCGGCGGCTCCGTACGCCTCGTACGGGGCGCGGCAGCGCTGGATCCGCGCGGCGCGGGCCCTGTCCGGCGATTGGCCGCTGGCGGACGGGCCGGGGCGGTGGCGGCAGGGGGAACTGACGCTGCGCTGGGAGGCGTTGCGCCCGGTGGGGTGAACGGGTGCGGCGGGGAACCGGTGGCTGCGGCGGCCCGTTGAATCGTGAGGGGCGGGCCGTGGGCCTCCGTTGGGGCGGACAAGATCCGAATGCCATCCACAAGGGTGTCGGAATTCACCGACTCGTGGCACCATCCCCGATGGCAGTGGGAAGTTACTGATGAATAGTCAGATCTGATACGGGGTCTGGCTCGGGTGCCTGGGGGGACCATGGGGGCCGTAAGGCGACGACGAGGCGCAAGCTCGCTCGTACTGTTGTGCGCGATGGCGATACTGACGGCGCCGGGCCTCGCGACGGGCATGGCGCACGCGGCTCCGGCAGCACCGGCGGTTCCGGCAGCACCCGCCGCGCCCGCGGCTCCGGCCGCGCCGCTGCCCGAACCGGGGGCCAAGTCCCTGGAGCAGGTCCGCAAGGACATCGAGGAGCTCTACCGGCAGGCGGGCACCGCCACGGACGCCTACAACCTCGCCGAGGCCGAGACCAAGGCCCAGTCGGAGAAGATCGTCGAGATCGCCAACCTCGTCGTCGCCGGCAAGGAGCGGATCGCCACGCTGAAGAGCCGCGCGGGCGCCGCCGCCCGTGCCCAGTACCGCGCGGGCGGGATGCCGGCGGGCGCGCGGCTGGCGCTGAGCGACGATCCGAACGAGTTCCTCGACGGGGCGGGCCGGCTGCGCCAGGGCGAGAAGGCCACTTCGGGCCTGATCTCCGAACTGGACCGCACCCAGGCCGACTTGCAGCGCTACGCCGAGGAGGCGGGCGAGCGCTGGAAGACGCTGGAGGCCAACCGGGTCAAGCAGGAGGAGTCCAAGAAGCAGATCGAGGAGAAGATCAAGACGGCGGAGGGGCTGGAGAGCAAGCTGGAGGCCGAGGAGAAGGCCCGGCTGATCCAGCTGGAGCAGGAAGCCCAGTACAAGGCGCAGACGGCGTGGCTGTCGACGGGCGCGATGAAGGACGTCAACGGCAAGGCGACGGACGCGGGCAAGCGGGCCGTGCACTTCGCCACCGCGCAGATCGGCAAGCCGTACATCTGGGGCGCCGAGGGGCCTGACTCGTTCGACTGCTCCGGGCTGACCTCGCAGGCCTGGCTGGCGGCCGGCCGGGGCATCCCGCGCACCTCGCAGGAGCAGCTGCGGCTGCTGCCGAAGGTCGCGGTCAAGGACATGCGTCCGGGCGACCTGATCATCTACTTCGACGACGCGAGCCACGTCGGGATGTACGTCGGCGACGGCGCGATGGTCCACGCCCCGCGGCCCGGACGCAACGTGACGATGGCGGGCGCGGGCTCGATGCCGATCAAGGCGGTGGTCCGCCCCGACGCGTAGCCCCTGCGGGGTTGCTCGGCAGGACGGGGCGCGGCCCCACCACCCTCGGGCTCCGCCCCGGACCCCGCGCCTCAAGCGCCGGCGAGGCTTGATCATCCAGCCCGTCCGGCGTTTGAGGGCCGAGGTCCGGGGCGGAGCCACTGTTCTTTCGGGCCCGGCGGCATTCCAGGTGCGCGCAGGCAACCGGGCGGGCGCCCCGGACGTCTCGCCAGGCGGGACGGAACGCGGCCCCGCCGTGACCTTTGTCATCAGTGAGGCCGATTTTCCCCCGCGATAACGGCATATGACGGAGGCCCCGTCCCGGAACGGCATTCCGTTCGCCGGGCCGGGACCGCTAGGGTCTGCCGGACGAGCGCACCCTCGGGGGGAGGGAAGGAACCGGAGACGATGCCCGTACCCGTACCGCGGCAGAGGGACACCCCGGCCACGGAGAGCGGTCAGGCCGTTCTGCAGACCGCCGCCCCGGCCGCAGTCGCCGTCGGCGCCCTGCAGGCGACCCCTCAGTCGACCCCTCACCCCACCGCCCAGGCCGCCCCGCACGCGACCCCGCTGACCCTCCTGGTCATCGAGGACGACCCCGCCGGCGGCCTCACCGTCCCCGAGATCCTCGACACCGACGGCCACCGCATCCGGCTCCGCACCGCCCGCAACCTCACCGAGGCCGAGCGGCTGCTCACGCCCGACGTGAACTGCATCCTCCTCGACCTGGCCCTCCCGGACACCGGCGCCCGTACGCCGGGAGCCGCGACCGTGACCGGCGCCGCGACCACTGCCGCGGCCACCGCCACGGACCGGCTGGCCGTCCTGCGCCAGGTGCTGCGCATCGCCCCGCGCCACGCCGTCCTCGTCCTCACCGGCGAGGACGACGTCGAGCGCGCCGCCGAGGCCGTCCGGGTCGGCGCCCAGGACTACCTCTTCCGGGACGAGCTGGACGGCCGCCTGCTGAGCCGCGCCATCCGCTACGCCGTGGAGAGAAAGCGGGCGGACATCGCCCAGTACAAACTTGCAGAATCGAAACTGCGCGCCCAGGAGAACGCCCGCCTGGAACGCGGCCTGCTCCCCACGCCGCTCCTGGAAGGCTCCGACCTCCGCTTCGCCGCCCGCTACCGCCCCGGCCGCAGCCGCGCCCTCCTCGGCGGTGACTTCTACGACACCGTGCGCACCCCCGACGGCACCGTCCACGCGATGATCGGCGACGTCTGCGGCCACGGCCCCGACGAGGCCGCCCTCGGCGTCGAGCTCCGCATCGCCTGGCGCGCCCTGACCCTGGCCGGCCTGTGCGGTGACGACCTGCTGGCCACCCTCCAGGAGGTGCTGGAGGTGGAGCGCCCCTGCGAGGAGATCTTCGCGACGCTGTGCACCGTCGACATCGCCCCGGACGGCCGCCGCGCGGGCCTGTGCCTGGCCGGCCATCCGGCCCCGCTGATCTCCCGGCCGGGCCGCCCCGCGCGGCTCCTCCCGTACGAGAACAGCGGCCCGGCCCTGGGCCTGCTGCCGCGGGCCCGCTGGCCGCGCCGCCAGGTCGAGCTCGGCGGCAGCTGGAGCCTGATGATGTACACCGACGGCCTGATCGAGGGCAGGATCGGCGAGGGCAAGGAGCGGCTGGGCCAGGACGGCATGGTGGAGATGATCAACCGCCACCTGGACCGCGGGCTGAGCGGCGAGGGCCTGCTGGAGGCCGCCGTGACGGAGGCCCGCCGCCTCAACGGAGGCGAGCTCACCGACGACGTGGCCGTGGTCCTGCTCTCCCGCGCCGAGGGCTGAGCCCCGGACGGAAGCCGGCAGCCGGGAACGAGGAACCGGGAACGGGACTGGGCCGGGGACTGCGCCACGAGACCGTGAGTCGGCACGGGCGTACGGACGGGCCGGGGAATTGCCCGGGCCGAGTCAGGCGGGGTCGGGCCGGGCCGCCAGCAGACCGGTAGGTCGGGCTACCGCCCGCCGTTGTAGGGCCCGTACGGCCCGTCGCTGCTGCTGCCGCCGCGCCGGCCGCCACCGCCACCGCCCGAGACCTGCTTGAGCGCCGGGCGCACGTCGACGAAGAACACGATGGTCGCGACCAGGCCGGCGATCTGCAGGAACAGCATCGGCAGGAAGAAGTCCACGACCACGGTGATGCCGAGGATGACCAGCCAGAAGGTCTTGGTCTGCTTCTCGGCCGCCCGGTACGCGTCCTCCCGGGCCACCACCGCGAACGCCAAGGCCACGACCGCGAGCACGAGCATGGCGAGCCCGAGCAACGGGATCACCCCTCGATCGAACCCGTCCATCAACATCGCTTCGACCGCCTTCTCATGCTTCGCTTCGCACTTCCGATGCCGCCTGCCTCCACGCTACCGGCACAGGCGTCCCGATGAACCACAACGGGCCGGGCACCTGAAGGGTGCCCGGCCCGCCGTCGCTCATGCGGTCGCGGTTCAGCTCGCGTCGTCCGCCGTGGCCGGGGTCTTCTTGGCCGTGCTCTTGCGCGCGGTGGCCTTCTTGGCGACGGGCTTCTCCTCGTCGGCGCCCACGGCCGCCGACTCCGCCGCCGGCTCGGGCTCGACGACCACGGCGATGTCGACGATCTCCTCGGAGACCTCGCCGCGCCAGGCCCGCACGGCCTGCTCGCCGTGCTCGGCGACCTTGTCGTACGTCTCCTTGGCGCGCACCGCGTACTCCGCGGCCACACCGACACCGCGCAGCGCCAGGTCCTGGGCGGTCTCGCCGAGCTTCTTGGCGTCGATCGCGCCGAGCACCTCGGCGAACTTGGCGGAGACCGCCTCCTGCACGGCCTTCGGGTCCGTGTTCTTCACGGCCTCGATGCGCGCGGGGGCCTCGGCGCGCAGCTGGTCGATCAGGTCGGGAACCTTCTTGGCCTGCTGCACGGCGAGGTCGGCCGTGCCGGCGGCGAAGTAGAGGGGGGTCGGGTCGGTGAGGGTCTTCTTCAGGTCATCGGCGATGGCCATGTGCTGGTCCTCCCGGATCAACTTCAGTTCGTCTTCGACGGCATCTCGTCGGCGGGCGCGTCGAGCGCGTTCTCCTTGCGGAACGACTCGTAGATCTGGAGCAGCACCTGCTTCTGCCGCTCGTTTATGGACGGGTCGGCGAGGATGACGGCTCGCGTCTCCACCTCGTCCGGGTCCCGCTCATCCAGGATTCCGGCCTGCACGTACAGCGTCTCCGCGGAGATCCGCAGCGCCTTGGCCAGCTGCTGCAGGATGTCCGCGCTCGGCTTGCGCAGCCCACGCTCGATCTGGCTCAGGTACGGATTCGACACCCCCGCAGCCTCGGCCAACTGCCGCAGCGAAAGCTGGGCCTGCCGACGCTGCTCACGGAGGTACTCGCCGAGATTTCCGACGTTGAGCGATGCCATGCCGCGATCCTGCCGCACCCTGCTAACTTTTGCAAGCGAACTGCTTGCAACAGCTCCCGCTAGGGGTGAGCGGGATATCCGATGGCTGAGGGCGTCGCTGCGAGGGCAGACTCGGGCCTCATAGAGACGGTGATCGCTCAGCGGGTGGGTGAGCAGGTGCTCTCGGGACGCCCTCCGCGGGGCGCCGGGAAGCGGCGTTGTCGGTGGGCTCTGCCAGGGTGTGCGTCGTGGATGAACTGGTGGAGCGTGTCGACGATCAAGATCGTGTGCTGGGGGTAGTGGTCAGTCGCCGGCAGGCCGTCCGCGAGGGTTGGCTGCACCGGGTCGCTGTGACGGTGTGCCGTGATGAGCGTGGGCGGATCCTCGTCCACCGCCGGTCGGAGCTGTTGTGGCGCTTCCCCGGGCTCTACGAGGTCGTGGTCGGTGGTGCCGTGGATGTTGGTGAGTCCTATGAGCAGGCTGCTTCGCGGGAGCTGGCTGAAGAGCTGGGTATTCGTGTGCTGCCGCGCTTGCTGTTCACGTTCCTCAACCGCAGCGGTTTGAGCCCTCACTGGCTCGGCGTGCACGAAGTCGTAGTGTCGGATGTGGATGCCGTGGTCCCCGATCCCGATGAGGTCGCCTGGCACAGCTGGCTGACCGAGCTGGAGCTGCGGTCGGCCCTGCTGGAGTGGTGCTTCACCCCAGACAGTCACGAAGCCATCAGCCGGTATCTCACGTTCCGGACCGCGCAATCCTGACCTTGCCAGCCTTTGCTTGCTGGTGGCGACGATCTGCTGGATCGATGCCGCGGACCTGTGACGTCCGCCGCCGAGCTGCTGCGAGGAGGTCTGCGGTCAGCGCCCCTGGATGGCCCGTGCGCGGCGACGGGGGCGGCGGGGCGGTCTCGTGCCGGGCTCAGCCGCTGAAGCCCAGCGCCAGGGCGACGACCGCGGGGGCCGCGTAGATGACCGGGAACGCGACGTGGGCGTAGGACTTCGCGCGCAGCACCGTGATCACGGCACCGGTGAAGTACAGGGCGATCCCGATCGCCGCGGCGACGCCGATGGCCGGTACGAAGACACCGGCCACCAGGCCCGCAGCCCCGGCCGCCTTGGCGAGCCCGAGCCAGTTCCACCAGGCACGCGGAACCCCGTACTCCACCATCGGCTCCACGACCCACTTGGCCTTGAAGAAGACCGAGGCGGCCGAGAAACCGACCATGAACGCGCCGACCAGGGCGAAAACAACGGCGGTGGTGGACATGTGAGCTCCCCTCGGGCGGGCGCCGGTGCGGATGCGCTCCGGTCGGGTCTCCCGCCTGCTTCACTCCTCTGACCCGCCGCGGAACGCGGATGTGACAGCCGGAGGAGACTTTCGAAGAGATTCCTGAGGGAGATTCCTGAGGGAGGTTCCTGAGGAGGATTGCCTTCCGCCCGCGCGCCCGCGCCTCACCGCCGAAATTCCTTGGCGGTGCGGCGGTCGGCCAGCGGAGACTGGCCGCATGCCGCACCGTTCCGCCTACGTGTGCCTCTCCTGCCGGCTCTCCTTCAAGCACTCCGAGTACCGCGCGTACCAGTGCCCGCGGTGCCGCAGGACGCTGCTCCTCGCCGGGGACTCCTTCGAGGCGCCGCCGCGCCGGGACCGGGACGCCTGGCGGGTCGTCTCCGTACTGCTCCACGCCGGGCTCGGCTTCCGTCAGCGCTGCTGCGGATGCGGACCCGGGTACCGGCCGCGGACGCTGCGGGAGGTGCGCGAGGGCCTGGCGTACGCGCGGCGCCGCGGGGTGCCGGTCGCGCGGGCACTCGCCACGCCGTCGCCGTAGCCCCGGCGGGCGGGGCCCGGCGGGCGGCCCCGGCGCGGCGCTCAGGCCGTGCCGATCACCACCGTCGCGTACAGCTCCTCCGAGGTGACCGCCCGGGCCGCGAGGCCCGCCGAGGTCAGGGCGGAGGCCGTCGACGGGGACTGGCGGGCGCTCGTCTCGATCAGCAGGTGACCCCCCGGCGCCAGCCAGGGCAGGGCGCCCGCCGCGACCCTGCGGTGGATGTCCAGGCCGTCGGCGCCGCCGTCCAGGGAGACCAGCGGCTCGTGGTCCCGCGCCTCCGACGGCATGAGGCCGATCTCCTCCGTCGGCACGTACGGGGCGTTGACCACCAGCAGGTTCACCCGGCCCCGCAGCGACGACGGGAGCGCACCGTACAGGTCGCCCTCCCACACCCGGCCGCCGTACGGGACCACGTTGCGCCGCGCGTACGCCAGCGCCGCCGGGTCGATGTCCGCCACGTGCAGCTCCACCCCGCCCGGGAGCCGCGCCGCCACCGCCGCGCCCAGCGCGCCGACACCGCAGCACAGGTCCAGCACCACCGCGCCGGGCCGGGCCAGCGCCACCGCCTCCTGCACCAGGAACTCGGTGCGCCGACGCGGTACGAACGCCCCCGCGCCGACCTCCACGCGCAGCCCGCAGAACTCCGCCCAGCCCACCACGTGCTCCAGCGGCTCGCCGCCCACCCGGCGGGCCAGCAGCGCCGCCAGGTGGGCACCGTCCCGGGCCGCCCCGGTCAGGAGCTCCGCCTCCTCCTCCGCGAAGACGCAGCCGGCCGCGCGCAGCGATTCCACAAGTGACGTCAAATACCTCAGTCCTCAGTTGTCCAAGACGATCACGTCGATGCGTTCCAGCCGGTCCGGATCCGCGAGGACGTCCATGGCGACGATACGGTCGCCGCCGACCGCGAAGCCCGTGACGGCGACGGCCTTGCCGCCCGGCGGGATCGTGACGACGCCCGGCGCGCCGTCGATCAGCGCGGGCCGCCCGTACGGTGCGAGCCGCTGGAAGACGAGTGCCTGACGGGCCACCGCCCCGGCGCCCAGCGCCATTTCGGCCCGGTCCACGTGCAGCACGACGTCCGGGTCGAAGACCGCGACCAGATCCTCGAAGCTGCCGTCGCGGACCGCGGCGAGGAAGGCCCCGACGATCTCCCGCTGCCGCCGCCCCTTCTCGGCGAACGGCGAAAGTTCCGATCCCGGATCCGACCCCGACCCCGACCCCCACTCCGGCTCCGGCGCCCCGCCCCGCACCCGCCGCCGCGCGCGGCTCGCCAACTGCCGCGCACCGGCCGGAGTCCGCTCCACGATGGGTGCGATCTCGTCGAACGGCAGCCCGAACAGGTCGTGCAGGACGAACGACAGCCGCTCCGCGGGCGCCAGTTGCTCCAGTACGGCGAACAGCGCGAGCCCGACCGAGTCCGCGAGCAGCAGCCCCTCCTGCTCCGCCGCCGCCGGCCCGTGTGACCGGCCCGGCGACGGCTCCGCGGACCCGCCCGGGGCATTGCGGGCGCGCAGCCGCTCCACGCAGACCCGGGCGACGACCGTGGTCAGCCACCCGCCCATGTCGTACGCCGACGCCGCACCCCCGTCCGCACGGCAGCCGAGGCGCGAGCCCGCCTCCTCGATCGCGTCCTGCGCCTCGGGCAGCGAGCCCAGCATCCGCTCGGCCACCGCCCGCAGCTGCCCGCGCCGTTCCTCGAACCGCGCCGCAAGGTACGCGCCGTCACCGTTCATGCAGGGCTCCCCTCGTCCGTTCTTCCGCGTCCGTCACCACGCTGACCGACCGCGGCCCGCGCATGTGACCGGACCCGGACCCGGAACCGGAACCGGAACCGGAACGGCGGCGGGAGCAGCAACAGGAACGGCGACGGGACGGATCAGAAGATGTCCGGGCACCAGGGACGGCGCGCGGTCCGGAACACCGCGTCCGCCAGCGCGACCGCCCCCGGCCGCTCCTCCACCACCCGACCGAGCGCGGCCAGCCGCACCGCGGACGCGTCGCCGAGGTACAGGGAGCCCAGCGCGGACGCGTCCAGCCGCAGGTCGGCCGCCTCCTCGGTCCGCTCGCAGGTGCCGGCGCCCGCGTCCAGCCGGTAGCGGCCGGCCGCCGGACCCGCGTCGTCCGCGACCTCCAGGACGAGCACCCCGGGCACCTCGTACGTCCGCGCGCCCAGCGCCCGTACGACGTCCAGCACCCGCACCCACAGGAAGTCCGCGGAGGTGACGATCCGGGCCGACCGCGGGTCGGGCAGCAGCTGCGGGACGAGGTCGTCGGGGGCGCGGTAGCCGGTGCGGACCTTCACCACCCAGTCGATGGAGCACAGGAACTGCCACAGCGCCCGCTCCGCCTGCGGGGTGAGCCCCAGCAGGCCCCAGACCTGCACGGTGTTCTGCGGGACCTTCCCGTCCGCCCAGTTGTCGTCGGACCGGTACGCGACCAGTCCCGCCACCTCACCGGCCTCCGTGCGGTACACCGCGAAGAACTTCTCCCGGTACGGGCGGTGCGAGACCTCCTCCCGGCCGGTCAGCACGTTCCACCAGCGCTCGTCCCGGTTCACCATGCCGTGCGTGCGCGCCCGCAGCCGCTCGTGCAGCTCCGGGCCGACCCGCCGCACCTCGGCCTCGTCCACCAGATCGATCCGCCCGCCGTCCACGGGACCCGCCAGCCGCCGGTCCAGTCCGGTGCGCGGTACGTCGATCTCCCATTCGGACAGGAAGGTCGCGGGCCCGAAGCCGTACCGCCCGTAGATCGGGTACTCGGCGGCGACCAGCGTCGAGAGCACGTCGCCGCGCGCCCGGGCGGCGGCGAACTCGGCGGCCATCATCCGGGTCAGCAGGCCCTGGCGGCGGTGGGTGGGCAGCACGCCCACGTTGGAGATCGCGGTGGAGCCGACGACCGCCCCGCCGGGCACGGTCAGCTCCTGCGCGAAGGAGCGGAAGGTGGCCACGCAACGGCCGGTGTCGGAGTCGAACGCGCCCTGGATCCGGGAGAGGTCGTTGTACTTGGCCTTCTGGGCCACGTCGGAGTCGGTCACAGGCGCCGCGGTCAGGAAACCGGTGTTCATGGCCCGTAGCCAGTCGGGGAGTTCGGATTCGGCGATCGGCCGGACGTCAGCAGTCATAGCCGCCCACGCTAATCGCCCGACCGGCGCCCGGTCGCCCCAATTACCTACGCCAGCAGGTCGTCCACCTGCGCCTCGCCCTCCCGGTACCGCCGGGTGATCTCCGCACTGCACTCGTCCACCGTGCGCTGCAGCTGCTGCCGCTGCCGCGAGACCTGCTGCTCGTACCGCACCAGGCGCCCCATCCCGTCGTGCAGTTCGCCGTCCGTGCGCGCGCCCAGGTCCGAGAGCTCCACATCGGACAGCATCTCCGCCGCCAGCAGCCGGTACTGCTCGCTGTGCGGGGTGCCGAGCGTGACGTGCCGGGCGGAGGCGCTGCGGCTGGAGGGCGCGTCGGCGAGGATCACCGAGAGCCGGTCCACCACCGGCGCCTCGGGGTCGGTCCGCCGGGCGAGTTCGGCTCGCAGGATGTCGATGCGGCCCTGGAGCAGTCTGCGCACATAGCTCAGATCGGCCTCGTCGCGCTGCGCGTCCCGGCGCAGCGCCCGCAGCTCCGGCAGCCCGAGCGCGGTGGTCGCGGTCGTCGCCCCCTGCGTCTCGGCCGTGCGCTGCGCGGGCGGTCGTACCGCGGCAGCTGCGACGGAAGCGGGTGATGCAGGTACGGAGGTACCAGAAGTATTCATACGAACGAGTCCGTCCCCTCGACCGGTGCGGCGCACCCGCACCGCCTGCGTGCATGGTGCCACTCTCCGTGGCCCCCGTGCAGTCCCACTCCACCCGATCGGCCCCGGACGGGTGCACGGCTGGTACACAGGTGGTATGCGAGCAGTGGTGCAGAGGGTGGACGGCGCGAGCGTCGTCGTGGGTGGCGAGACCGTCGGAGAGATCGTCGGCGAAGGGCTGTGCGTGCTGGTGGGGGTGACCCACGACGACACGCCGGAGAAGGCCGCGGTGCTGGCGCGCAAGCTGTGGTCCGTGCGGATCCTGGAGGGCGAGAAGTCCTGCAGCGACAACGGCGCACCGCTGCTGGTGATCTCGCAGTTCACGCTCTACGGCGACGCCCGCAAGGGCCGGCGTCCCACGTGGAACGCGGCGGCGCCCGGCCCGGTGGCCGAGCCGCTGGTCGACGAGGTGGTCGCGCAGCTGCGGGCGCTGGGTGCGACGGTGGCGACGGGCCGGTTCGGGGCGGACATGCGGGTCTCGCTGACCAACCACGGTCCGTTCACCATCGTCATCGACGTCTAGCGGCTCCGCTCCCCCGTCCTGTCCCCGTCCCCTGTTGCTCCGCGCGCGGGACGTGTCGTCGCGCCGCCGGTGCCGTCGGCGCGGCGACGGGGTCGCGTGGGGCAGCGTGGGCGCATGGCTTCCGGAACGCGTGCTCTCGCCGTGGTGGCCGGCCTCTTCACGGCGGTGCAGTTGCTGCTCGTGGTCCCCGGGTCCGGTATCGGGTGGGACGAGGCCGTCTACGCCAGCCAGGTCAGCCCGTACGTGCCGGCCGCCTTCTTCAGCGCCCCGCGCGCCCGCGGCATCACCTTCCTGGCCGCCCCCGCCGCCGCGCTCGGCCAGGACCCGGTCAACCTGCGGGTGTGGTTCGCACTGCTCTCCGGGGGTGCGCTCTTCGGGTCGTTCCGGGTCTGGCTGACGATCCTGCGGCCCGCGGTCGTGGTGATGGCGGCCGGGCTGTTCGCGAGCCTGTGGATCACCCTGCTCTACGGCTCGCAGGCCATGCCCAACCTGTGGGTGGCCTACGGGGCCGTCGTGGCGGTCGCCTGCTTCCTGCTGCCGCCCTCGCGCCGCGCGCACGCGGGCCTCGCCGCCGCCCTGGCGCTGGTCGCCCTCATGCGCCCCTCCGACGCGCTCTGGCTGGCCCTGCCCCTCGCGGTGGCCGCTCTCGCCGCCCGCGCCCCGGTCCGGCTGGTTCCGCTCGCCGCGGGGGTCGGGCTGGGCGCGCTGCCGTGGGTGGTGGAGGCGTACCTGCGCTACGGCGGGCTCGCGGCCCGGCTGCACCGGGCCGGGGAGATCCAGGGCGGCTTCGGCGGGCAGTTCGCGTTCGGCGCCCAGCTGCGGGCCCTGTCCGGCCGTACGCTGTGCCGCCCGTGCAGCGACGTGGCGTGGGGGCGGCCCGAGCTGGCCCTGTGGTGGTTCGCGCTGCCGGTGGCCGTCGCGGCCGGGATCGCCGTCGCGCGCGGCCGCCGCCGGCCGCTGGTGCTGGCCACCGCGGCGGCCGTGTCCGTCTCCGTGCCGTACCTGTTCCTCATCGGATACGCGGCGCCCCGCTTCCTGCTGCCGGCGTACGCGCTGCTCGCGCTGCCCGCGGCGCAGGCCCTCGTACACGCGGCCCGGACCTGGCGCCGGCCCGCCGTGGCCGTCCTCGCCGTCGCCCTGGCCGGGCACCTGGCCGTCCAGTACGCGGTGCTCCACCGGGCGGCGGACCGCTACCGGGACCTGCGCACGGCGTACGCGCGCACCGCCGCGGAGCTGCACCGCCGCGGCGTCCACCCGCCCTGCACGGTCAGCGGCCACGAGGCGGTCCGCGTGGCCTACGCGCTCGGCTGCTCCTCGCGGCAGGTCGGCGGCCACGACGGCAGCATCGACGCCGCCGGGCTCCGGGCGATGGCCTGCGGCCGGCCGGTGGTGCTGCTGACGGCCGGCGGCGCACCGCCTCCGGCGTTCGCCCGCGCGCGCGTGGCGCCCCCACGGCCTGAGCCCGCTCCCGGGAACCCGCACCCTGCACGCCCTCCTGCCCCCGGCCTGCACCGACGAAGGCGGCCCGGGCGGCCGGGGCCATCAGGGCCATCAGGGCCATCAGGGCGCGACCCTGCCGTCCCGGCCGTGATCCGCCGGGACGGGCGGCGGCCTCAAGGCGCTACGACGACCTCCTGCGCGGCGGCCGTCGTCCCGGCCAGCAGCGGCGCGTCGACCGGCACGTTCCGCTTGACCAGCGCGAGGGCGATCGGGCCCAGCTCGTGGTGGCGGACGGCGGTGGTCACGAAGCCCAGCTGGCGGCCCTCCTCCCCGTCCGCGGCGAGCCGCACCGGGGCGCCGTGCGCCGGGAGCAGCACCTCCGAGCCGTCCAGGTGCAGGAAGACCAGGCGGCGCGGGGGCTTGCCCAGGTTGTGGACGCGGGCCACCGTCTCCTGGCCGCGGTAGCAGCCCTTCTGCAGGTGCACGGCGGTGCCGATCCAGCCCAGCTCGTGCGGGATGGTGCGGTGGTCGGTCTCCAGGCCGAGCCGCGGCAGGTGCGCCTCGACGCGCAGGGCCTCGTAGGCGAGGAGGCCGGCGGCCGGGCCGTGCGAGGCGGCGAAGGACTCCAGCTCGGCGCGGGGCAGGAAGACGTCGCGGCCGTGCGCGGTCTCCCGTACGACGTGCTCCTTGGCGACCTCGGCGATGGAGCCGGCCGGCAGGTGCACCACCGCGAACTCCTCGGTGCGGTCGGCGACTTCGACGCGGTAGAAGAACTTCATCGACTCCAGGTAGGCGATCAGCTCCCCCTGGGTGCCGGGCTCCACGTGCGCCCAGGTGGTCTCGCCGTCGTCGACGAGGTAGAGCGCGTGTTCGATGTGGCCGTTCGCGGAGAGGATCAGCGCCTCGGTGGCCTGGCCGGCCGGCAGCTCGGTGAGGTGCTGGGTGAGCAGGAGGTGCAGCCAGCTGAGCCGCTCGGGCCCGGAGACGGTGACGACTCCGCGGTGCGAGAGGTCGACGAAGCCGCGCCCGTCGGCGAGCGTGCGCTGTTCGCCGTACAGCTCGCCGTAGTGGGCGGCGACGCCCTCGTCGCGGCCTTCGGCCTGCACGGCGCCGGGGAGATGGAGCAAGGGGCTGCTGGTCATGGGACCAAGCGTACGACCCGGCTACGCCTGACCGGCACGCTGTTTCGCCGCACACTTGCGGCACAGCCCGAAGATCGCGAAGTGCTTCATGTCGGTCTCGAAGCCGAAAGTGCCGCGGAGCTTCGCCGTGAACTCGGCGGCGACGTCCACGTCCGCCTCGATCACGTCGGCGCAGTCGCGGCACACCAGGTGCATGTGGTGGTGCCGGTCGGCGAGGTGGTAGGTCGGGGCCCCGTGCCCGAGGTGGGCGTGCGAGACGAGGCCGAGCTCCTCCAGGAGCTCCAGCGTCCGGTAGACGGTGGAGATGTTGACCCCGGAGGCGGTCTTGCGCACCTGGGCGAGGATCTCGTCCGGGGTGGCGTGCTCCAGGGTGTCGACCGCTTCCAGCACGAGCTGGCGCTGCGGGGTCAGCCGGTAGCCGCGCTGCCGCAGATCGGCCTTCCAGTCGGTGCCTTCGCTGCTCTCGGTGCTCACCACCCGGCCAGTGTAAGCGCGCGAAGGGGACCGCGGGTCGGCCCCGCGGTCCCCTTCTGCACAGCCTGTGGACGGATCGGTCAGCGGAAGAAGGCGATGCCGTCGTCCGGCATGTCCGGGAGGTTGCGCGCCATCTCCGCGACCTCCTCGGGCGTGACGACCTTCTTGAGCTGGGCCGACATGTACGGACGCAGCTCGACGTCCGGGGTGGCCTTCTCGCCGACCCACATGAGGTCGCTCTTCACGTATCCGTAGAGCCGCTTGCCGCCGCTGTACGGCCCGGAGGCCGCGGTGCGGGCGACCGCGTCGGTGACCAGGTCGATCTGGGGCTTCTGGTCGGCGAGCTCGCCGTACCAGACCTCGACGACGCCCTGGTCGCGGACCATGACGATCTCGACCTTGCGGTCCTTGTCGATGCGCCAGTAACCCGACTCGGACTCCAGCGGGCGCACCTTGTTGCCCTCGGCGTCGAGGACCCACGTGTGGGAGGTGTACTCCAGGAAGTCCCGGCCGTCGTGGCTGAAGACGACCTCCTGGCCGAAGTTGCACTTCTCCTCGCCGGGGAAGTCAAAGACTCCCGCACCCTCCCAGTTGCCGAGGAGGAAGGCGAGGGGGACGAGGCCCGGGTTCAGGTCGGACGGGATCTGGATCATGAATGGATGCTCAGGCGATCTGTGGGAGGGGTTCCGGGGCGGTCTGCTGGGCGCTGGCTCAGCGCTGACCCTGGTACAGCTTCTTGACGGCCAGGCCGGTGAAGGCCATGACGCCGACGCAGACCAGGACCAGCAGGGAGGTGAAGACTGCCTCAAGCACGGGGTGCTCCTCGGAATCGTTTCGGGGCTGTACGGGGCCGGTCCCCAAGCCTACTGGCCCGGGGACCGGCGCACTGTGCGAGGTGGGCCGTACCGGTCGCCCCGGCGGCCGGCCGGGGCCGGGCCACCGGGTCGGGCCTCGGGGCCCGACCCGGTGGTCAGCTCAGGAGCTGGCCCTGCAGCAGCACGGTCTGGTGGAAGGGGACGGGGGCCACCTCGCCCTTGCGGGTCTGGACGACCATGCCCAGGACGTCACCCGCCTGGAGGCAGCCGAGCTTGGTCTGCTCGTCGCCGAGGACGGGCGGGACCTCCTGGTACACGATGACCTCGCGCTCGCCGATCACGCCCGACCCCGGGAATCCCATCGGGAGGCTGCTGGCCTGCGTGTTCTTGGTCTTGTTCCAGACGTCGTCCAGGTCCAGGGCCGAGACGCCGTCCAGCGGGGCGTTGAACGTGCAGCCCTTGAAGGCGTCCACGAAGCCCGACGCGTGGAAGCGCAGCAGGTACACGTGGGTACGCGTGCCGTCCGCCATGGTCCAGCCGCGGCCGGTGATCTGGCGCAGCCCGTCCCATTCGAGCTGCTGCTTCAGCTTCTCGCGGGCCTCGGGGGTGTACTCCTCCAGGAAGGCGTCGACCGACACCACCCCGCCCTTGTCCACCTTGAACGCGTCGTCGGTCTTCGCGCCCTCGGGGGCGGGCAGGAGCAGGCCGGAGAGCACCGCGTAGTGCGTCTCGTCCTTGTTGTCCGGGCCCTGGGGAAGGGGGGCGCCCGCGGGCAGCGCGGGCTTGGAGAGCACCGGGAACGTCCAGCGGCCGTCGCTCTCGGTGGACAGGCCGGGGATGTCGGTGCGCTCGGGCCGGGTGATCCCGTACGCGACGCCCGCGCCGACGACGGCGAAGACGGCGACGGCGGCGGTCCACCGCAGGGCGGCGAACAGTCGGCGCCGGTCCTTGGGCGGGGCCTCCGGGGCCGCCCAAGGACCGGGCGCCGGCGCGTCCTCGACCGCCGCCCCGGCCGCGGCCGGGGCCTCGGGGGTCGCGTCGATGGTGTTCTGCTCGCTCACGCGGACTCTCCGGGGGACTTGAGGTGGTTCAGCTGTTCCTTGAACAGGGCCGCTGCGTCATTGGGCAGGAAGTCCCCGGACCCGTACACCCGGAAGCTCACCAGCACGTCGCCCTGGACGGCCAGGCAGTCGAGGGCGTCGATCTTCTCGTCCTTCTCCCGGACGAGGGGGCTCAGCATGCACTTGGCGTCCGGGAAGCCGTCCACCTTGGGCGCCTTCCCGTCGGCGTCGACGAGCGAGAGGATCTTCTTGGCGAACTCGCCGAACTGGGCGAGCTGCTGGGGATCCGCCTGCATGAGCTGGATCTCGACCACCGACGCACCGGCGCCGTGGCGCGTGGTGTAGCTGCGTCCGGCCACTCCCTTGAGCTTCAGGCCGGCGAGGGCCTTGTCGCGCTCCGCGCGCTCGCTGCCGGAGAGACCCGTGCGGTCCTCCTTGGCGATCTGCAGCGCCCGCTCGCCCGAGATGAAGTAGTTGTTGCCCTCGGCGTCGATGTCGGGGCCGAGCCAGTAGTTCTTGGGGAGCGGCAGCAGCTTGCCCTGGAGTTCGTTGGCCGGTACGGACGGCACCTCGCCCGGCTCGGCGAGGGGTGCGTCCGCGGCCAGCCAGTAGCGGGTGGGCGCGGTCCGGTCGGCATCGCCGAGTGCGGCCGCGGCCCACAGGCCGCCGCCCGCGAGGACGACGGCGCCCACGGCGGCCGCCACCAGCCGGACGGTCCTGCGGTTCGCCTTGCGCGCGGGCGCGGCCTCTTGGAGGGGCACGGCCACGACGGCCTCCGGCGCCACGGCCTCGGGCGCGACCGGCTCCGGCACCACGGCCTCGGGCGCGACGGCCGGGGCCACGACGGCCTCGGGCGCGACCGGCTCCGCCGCCACGGGCTCCGGCGCGACCGGCTCCGGCGCCACGGCCTCGGGCGCGACGGGCTCTGGTGCGGACTGCTCCGCGGGCACGGCCGGCTCGGGCGCGCTGTCCTCGACGGCGTCGGTCACGTTCTGCCGCTCGCTCACAGCCGCTCCATCTGTCGCTTGGCCAGCTCGGCGACGACGTTCTCGTCGACCTTGCCGCGGTTGTTCGTGTACTGGAGGTGCATGACGATGTCGCCGCGGCGGACGATCGCGGTGCCCATGCGGATCGGGTGGTAGCCGGGCTCCTCGTCGGCTTTGGAGTCGATCCACAGCTGGCCGAAGTCCTCGGGAACGCCGGGAACCTCCCGGCCGTTGTTGCCCGCGTACTTCTTCGTCGGCATGTACTGGTTCACACCCGACTGGAAGCCTTCGGCCCCGCTGCGGTCCCGGAACTGGAGCAGTGTGATCTCGACGAAGTCCCGGTCGCCCACGGACCAGTGAACGGCGGCGATCCGCCTGACGTCGTCGGCGATGAGGCCGCCGACCCCACCGGACGGGTGCTCGAAGTGACCGATGGAGAACTCGTCCGGAGACTGCGGGCCCGAGAAGACGTTCTGGGCGCCGCCGGGGACCTCCACCAGCTTCTTGACGAGGTCCTCGTCCGCCTTGTGCCAGCGGTTCGCGTTGATCGAGCGCAGGGTCGTCGTGTCATTGATCGCCAGCGGCTTCGGGCCCTTGACGTCCTGCTGGGCCAGCGGCGCCAGGGGCGTGGGCTCGCGGTGGTACTGGACGGCGTAGCCGGTGACCGTCCCGGCGAGCACGCCGAGCACGGCCGCGCCCGCGATCAGGATCGTCGTACGGCCGCGGCCCCGGCGGGGCCGCGGGGCCGGAGCGACCGGTGCACCCGGGGCGTCCGAGGATTCCGGAGCATCCGGAACATGCAGATCTGCCCCGGCCTCCCCCTCTTTCCGCTGCTCAGGGATGGTCTGTTCATGTTCCAAGAGGGCCCCCGCAGGACTGGAGGCGCAGGTTCGGTTACCCGCGCGTACCCATGACCCGCCCCCGGGTGGAGCAGTTGTATGAATGCTTATTACATTCTTATCTCGCAGCGCGTTTCACTCGTCATGGCGCCGCTTTCCGTCCAGTTCGTCCCACCACTCGTCGGACTTCGGGTCACCCGAGGGGTCGTCCCACCAGCGGTCGTCCGGGCCGCGCCGGTTGGCGATCATCGCGGCGACCGGCGGGATGACCATGGCGACCACGCACATGGCCACCGCCGCCTCCACCGACAGCAGGCGCACGAAGGACCAGGCGGAGATGAAAAGGACCAGGCATCCGCCCATGAGCAGGAAGTAGGCGCGTCGGCGCCGGGCGTACATGCTTCCAGCGTAGAGCGGGGTCCCGCCGGCACAAGGCGGACGGCACGAAGGGCCGCACCCCGTTCCAGTGGCGTCCAACCCCCGGGGGTGCGGCCCTTCGGCCGATCAATCAGGCGATCACACGTGCGGTGCTCAGACCGCGATCGCCACGTCCGTCACGCCGCCGGCCTCGGCGACCACGACGGCGCGGTCCGCCTGGGCACCCGGGACGAGCGCCCGCAGCGTCCAGGAGCCGGTGGCGGCGTAGAAGCGGAACTGGCCGGTCGCCGAGGTCGGGACCTCGGCGGTGAACTCGCCGGTCGAGTCCAGCAGCCGCACGTAACCGCTGATGGGCTCGCCGTCCTTGGTCACCTGACCCTGGATCGCGGTCTCACCGGGCTTGAGCGTCGCGAGGTCGGGCCCGCCGATCTGTGCTCCACACATGTTCTCTGTCCTGTCCTAGAGAGGTCGTTCTACGGGGCGTCGCGTGCCCGGGATTACTTGTTGGCGCCGAGCTCGATCGGCACGCCGACGAGCGAGCCGTACTCGGTCCACGAGCCGTCGTAGTTCTTGACGTTCTCCTGGCCCAGGAGCTCGTGCAGGACGAACCACGTGAGCGCGGAGCGCTCACCGATGCGGCAGTAGGCGATGGTGTCCTTCGCCAGGTCGACCTGCTCCGCCTCGTAGAGGGCGGTCAGCTCATCATCCGACTTGAAGGTGCCGTCGTCGTTGGCGTTCTTCGACCACGGGATGTTGCGGGCGCTCGGCACGTGGCCGGGGCGCTGCGACTGCTCCTGCGGAAGGTGCGCCGGGGCGAGCAGCTTGCCCGAGAACTCGTCGGGCGAGCGGACGTCGACCAGGTTCAGGGAGCCGATCGCGGCCACGACGTCGTCGCGGAAGGCGCGGATCGAGGTGTCCTGGGCCTTGGCCTTGTACTCGGTGGCCGGGCGGTTCGGGACGTCCTTGCCGTCGACCAGGTCGCGGGAGTCGAGCTCCCACTTCTTGCGGCCGCCGTCGAGGAGCTTCACGTCCTGGTGGCCGTAGAGCTTGAAGTACCAGTAGGCGTAGGAAGCGAACCAGTTGTTGTTGCCGCCGTAGAGGACGACCGTGTCGTCGTTGGAGATGCCCTTGGCGGAGAGGAGCTTCTCGAAGCCCTCCTGGTCCACGAAGTCACGGCGGACCGGGTCCTGGAGGTCGGTCTTCCAGTCGATCCGGACGGCGTTGGTGATGTGGTTCTTGTCGTACGCGGACGTGTCCTCGTCCACCTCGACGATGACGACATTGGCGTCGTTCAGGTGGGCCTCGACCCAGTCGGCGTCTACGAGGACGTCGCTGCGGCTCATGGTGTTCTCCTCCGGGGCAGTGTGCGGCGGGGCTGTGCTGGTGGCGCGATGGCTGCGTGCCTGCAGGTGCGCTCGAGGTCCTGCGCGGGGAGGCGTCAGGGGCTCAGGAGGCGGGTGCGGTCACGCGGGAAGGGCCGTGGGGCCGTCGTCCGGCTGATGGAGCGGATGCGCTCACAGGTCACATGGATCGACAGAGCATGGCGGCGACGCGACACAGGTCAACTGCCCGTCGCTTCGTGAGGTCCGCCTGCTGATGCTTCATAGCCATGGATCGTAGGGACGAATCAGCCGCCCTGTCACCGGTGTGTCATATGTCGAGACAGGATCGTCCGAATGCTGGTATGCGAATGCCCCGGACGGCCCTCGCGACCGCCCCGGGACCCGCCGCGCGGCCCGTCCTTCTGCGGATCGGACCCCGCCGTCTCACGATCCGGCCACCACCACGTTCGAGCCGCCCAGCGTGAGGTGCACACCGGCTTCGTCCGAGGTCAGGGCCGAGAGGTGGAGCCCGGCCGGCAGGCCGCTCTCCAGATTGCGGTCGAAGTCCGTCTTCTTGCGGATCAGCTTCTCGACGCCGGGTATCCCCTCGCCCGGCACCTCGTCGGCGCGCACCCGGACGATCTTGCCGCCCTTCCCGTCCTTCGCGTCCTCCAGAGTGACGGTCGACACCACGCTGCGCGTCAGGGTCTTGCCGAGGACGTCCACCGCCGCGGTGACCTTCACCTTGCCGGGCGCCCCGCCGTAGGAGAGGGTCGCGCCCGTCTGCGAGGCCGCGGTCAGGTCCGCGTACGTGATGAGCCCGGTGCCCTCGGCGCGCTCGGCGGTGCCGCCGCTGTAGTCGCCGTCGAGCTTCACGCCGTGGAAGCTCGCGTCGAGCTCCGAGAGCCGCGTCTTGCGGCCCTCGGCGGTGACCTCGACGCCCCGCAGTTTCAGGTCGATCCGGTCCAGGTCGTGGCTGAGCGCCTGGGTCAGGAAGGGGAATCCGCGGATCTCCACCTCCGAGGTGCCGGCCAGGCCCTGCCGGGCCTGTATCCGGTCGGCCAGCCGGTTCTCGACGTAGCCGACCGCCCAGCGGTCCAGGCCCGCGAACAGGGCGCCCAGCACCACTCCGATGATCACGATGACGCGCAGAGCACGCACGTGCCCCTCCCCCTACTAGTTGGTACGTGCGTTCTAGTGGACCATGTCGGGCCGTCAGGAAGCCGTCAGCGCCCGCCCCATGACATCCGCGTCCGTCCCATGGCGTCCGCGCGCCCGTGCCATGGCGTGCGCGCCGGTCAGCCCACCACCCGGCCGATCAGGTACACGGCGGGAGCGGCGACCGCGAGCGGCAGCGCGACACCGGCCGTCATGTGCACGAACTTCGACGGGTAGTCATACGCCGCCACGCGCAGCCCGATCAGCGCGCACACGCCGGCGACCAGGCCGAGCAGCGCCCCGCCCACCCCGACGGAGGTCAGCCCGCCGACCGCGATGCCCGCACCGGCCGCCGCGGCCAGCGAGACGCCGACCGAGGGAGCGGTGGGCAGCGGCAGCGCGCGGGCGAAGACGGCGACCGCGACGGCGGCCGCGCCGACCGTGACGGCCGCGGAATCGGCCGCCAGGTAGCCGGCGCAGACGATGGCGAGGGCGGCCGAAGCCACCGAGGCCATCAGCCCGTACATCCGCTCGTCGGGGTCGGCGTGGCTCCGCAGCTGGAGCACGAGGGTGAGCAGCACCCAGGCGCCGAGGGTGCCGACGATCGCGCCGGGACCGTGCGTGGAGTCCACCGCGAGCACGGCCACGTCGGCGACCACGGCTCCGGCGAAGGCGAGGGCGATGCCCTGGCGGGCCGGCCACATGCCGTTGAGGCGGAACCAGCCGGCCGCGGTGAGCCCCTGCAGGGCGATCAGCGGCACGAGCAGCGCGAACTGCCCGAGGACGGCGGCCGCGGCGAGCAGCAGGCCGAGGACGGCGGTCAGTATGGCCGACTGCGGGCCGGGGTCGATGATCGGCGACCGGCCTTCGGCACGGGCCTGGGCCGGGTCGACGGCGCGCAGGGTGTTCCCGGCGAGGGTGGGCGGGGACCAGGCGGTGGCCTCCGGCGCTTCGGCGGCGGCCGGGGCCACGGGGGCTTCGGGGGCGGCCGGTGCGGCCGGTGCGGCTGCCTGCGGCGGGAGGTACGCGGTCTGCTCGGCGGCGGCCTCCTGCCCGGGGCCGGGCACCGGCGGCAGGTAGGCCGTCTCGGCGGCCGGGGCGGACTGCCCGGCGGGGCCGGGGTAGGGCGGCAGGTACGCCGTCTCTGCGGCCGCGGCGGGCATCGCCCCGCCCTGGCCGCCCTGGGACCAGTCCTGGACGGGAGCCGGAGCCGGAGCCGGTGCCTGGACCTCGTCGCGGAACCAGCCCTCCGGGGCGGCCGGCTGCTGCGCCGGACCGGGGTACGGCGGCAGGTAGGCGGTCTCCTCGGCCGGAGCCGACTGCTGGGCGGGGCCCGGGTAGGGCGGCAGGTACGCCGTCTCCGCGGCAGCGGCGGGCATCCCCGCGCCCGGGACGCCCTGGGACCAGTCCTGGACGGGAGCCGGAGCGGGAGCGGGTGCGGGTGCGGGAGCCGGTGCCTGGACCTCGTCCCGGAACCAGCCCTCGGGCGCCACGGCCTGCTGCGCGGGGCCCGGTGCCGGCGGCAGGTACCCGGCCTCCTCGACCGGCGCCGGGTAGGAGTACGGCGCGTAGGGCTCGGCGGGCACCTGGCCGGAGCCGTCGGGCCAGGGCACACCCGTACCACCGGCCGGAGCCGGGGCGGGGACCTCGTCGCGGTACCAGCCCTCGGGCGCCACCGCCTGCCCCGGCACCGCGCCCAGCGGCCGCTGTAGCGGCATGTGGCTGGTGTCCCAGGTGTCGGACTGCCAGGTCTGGGTCCCGTACGGATCCTGCTGTTCCGGCCGGCCCTGCTGCTCCTGCTGCTGCTGTTCCTGTTGCTGCGCGTAGTACTGCTGACGCTGCAGTCGCTGCTGTTCCTCGGGGGTACTCATGGGCTCCCGCTCACCCGCCCGCGAACGGCGGGAGCACCTCGACGGTGCCCCCCTCGGTCAGCAGGACGGCATCGTGCGGGCGCTTGCCCACAGGCTCGTCGTTCACGAGGAAGGAGCAGCGCAGCAGGACCCGGGTCAGCTCCCCGGGGTGGCGTTCCCGCACGGCGTCGAGCGCCTCGGCCAGGGTGCGCGCCGAGTACGGCTCCTCCGCCCTCTTGGCCGCGGCCTTGGCCGCCGCCCAGTAGCGGATGGTTCCGGTTGCCACTGCAGCTCCTATCGTCGGCTCTCTACCGTCGGCCTCCATGATGGCCCCTCCCACCGCTCACCCCGGCGTGCCTCGACGCGCCGGGTGTGCGCCCGCTCGGTCCGCCCGTCCCGCTCGGCGGCCCGCCGATCCGGTGAAAACGGGGCATACGCAGGGCAGGAGCGTGGTACGAACCACAGAAGAGGAAACGGAAGAGCCTCGGCCGCGAAAGCGCGGGTGGGCTATTCTGCTTGGCGAGAGGATCCGGGCAACGTTGCCCCCGGGTCCTTTTGTGCTTTCAGCGCGTTGAACGAACCGAGAACAGTGGTACCCATGCGGGCCCCAGGGCGCGGGGATCGCAAGGGCACCAGGCAAGCCGTACGAAGCAGTACCGCGCACGTCCTCGACGGGACCGAGGAGGAACCGACGTGATGGACCAGCGATCCGTGCACCACCGCCCGAACCGGGCAGGTGGCCGGTCATGAGCTCACTCCTGCTGCTCACCAACGCCCTGCAGCCCTCCACCGAGGTGCTGCCCGCGCTCGGCCTGCTGCTGCACAACGTCCGGGTGGCGCCGGCCGAGGGCCCGGCCCTCGTGGACACCCCGGGTGCCGACGTCATCCTCGTGGACGGGCGCCGCGACCTGCCCCAGGTGCGGTCGCTGTGCCAGCTGCTCCGCTCCACCGGACCCGGCTGTCCGCTGATCCTCGTCGTCACCGAGGGCGGCCTGGCGGCCGTCACCGCCGACTGGGGCATCGACGACGTCCTCCTGGACACCGCCGGCCCCGCCGAGGTCGAGGCGCGGCTGCGGCTCGCCACGGGCCGTCAGCAGCTGGGCTCGGACGATTCCCCGATGGAGATCCGCAACGGCGATCTCTCGGTGGACGAGGCCACGTACTCCGCGAAGCTCAAGGGGCGGGTGCTGGACCTCACCTTCAAGGAGTTCGAGCTGCTCAAGTACCTCGCGCAGCACCCGGGCCGGGTCTTCACCCGCGCCCAGCTGCTGCAGGAGGTCTGGGGCTACGACTACTTCGGCGGCACCCGGACGGTCGACGTCCACGTACGGCGGCTGCGCGCCAAGCTCGGCCCCGAGCACGAGTCGCTGATCGGCACGGTCCGCAACGTCGGCTACCGCTTCGTCACGCCGGAGAAGGTCGAGCGGGCCGCGGCGGCGGCGGAGGCCAAGGCCCAGGCGGAGGCCCAGGCCCAGGCGGCGGCCCAGGCCTCCGCGCAGACTGCCGCGCAGGAGGCCGCCGCCGTCACCCGATCGGCGGAAGAGACTGTGAGCATCCACTCCGCAGGACGGCCTGCCCAGAGGTAAGTCACCCCGCGTAGACTGCCGCGCGTGGCCAAGGTGACGCGGGATGACGTGGCGCGACTTGCGGGTACCTCTACCGCCGTCGTGAGCTACGTCATCAACAACGGACCCCGGCCGGTTGCCCCGGCCACGCGCGAGCGTGTCCTCGCCGCGATCAAGGATCTGGGCTACCGCCCGGACCGGGTCGCCCAGGCGATGGCGTCGCGGCGCACCGACCTCATAGGCATGATCGTCCCGGACGCCCGTCAGCCGTTCTTCGCGGAGATGGCGCACGCGGTCGAACAGGCCGCCGCCGAGCGCGGGAAGATGGTGCTGGTCGGCAACTCCGACTACCGCACCGAGCGCGAGGTCCACTACCTGCGGGCCTTCCTCGGGATGCGGGTCTCCGGCCTGATCCTGGTCAGCCAGGGCATGAGCGAGCAGGCGGCCAGCGAGATCGAGGCCTGGGACGCCCGTGTGGTGCTGCTGCACGAGCGCCCGGAGGCGATCGACGACGTCGCCGTCGTCACGGACGACATCGGCGGCGCCCAGCTCGCCACCCGGCACCTGCTGGAGCACGGGCACGAGTACGTGGCCTGCCTCGGCGGCGTGGAGACCACCCCGGAGGTGGGCGACCCGGTCGCCGACCACGTCGAGGGCTGGCGGCGGGCCATGCTGGAATCCGGCCGCTCGATCGAGGGACGGCTCTTCCAGGCCCCGTACAACCGCTACGACGCGTACCGGGTGGCCCTGGAGGTCCTGTCGGGGCCGGACCGTCCGCCGGCCATCTTCTGCGCCACGGACGACCAGGCGATCGGGCTGCTGCGCGCGGCGCGGGAGCTGCGGATCGACGTGCCCGGGGAACTGGCCGTGGCGGGCTTCGACGACGTCAAGGAAGCGGCCCTGACGGACCCGCCCCTGACGACCATCGCCTCGGACCGTCCGGCGATGGCCCGCGCGGCGGTGGACCTCGTCCTGGACGACTCCCTCCGGGTGGTCGGCTCCCGTCGCGAGCGCCTGAAGCAGTTCCCGTCGGCGCTGGTGATCCGGCGCTCCTGCGGCTGCTGCTGACGCCGGCGCGGGCCCGCAGCCGGGTGGGGGCCGAGCCCCGACCCTGCCTGCGGCCCGCCGTTCCGGGGGCTCCGCCCCAGACCCCGCGCCTCAATCGCCGGCGAGGCTGAAAGATCCGGGGCTCCGGCCCGCGGGTTTCGCCACTGCGCCGCAGGCAAATTCAGCCCCTCCAGCGTTTGAGGAGCGGGGTCTGGGGCCGGCCCCCGAACGCGGCGCGGCAGCCGCAATACGGCCTTACACCGGGCATACGAGGTTCTGTCGGGCTTCTCAGGCCAGGCTCAGGAAGCTCTCATGATCGGCCATCAGAGTCGTGGTCATGACCGACAGCTTCCGCCGCGACGGCGAGTACCCCCAGGACCGCCCCACCCCGGCCGGGGCGTACCCCCCGCCGCCCGTGTACCCGCCCGCCGCCCCCGGCTGGCACGAGGCCCACCAGCCCCCGGTCATCCGCGGCGAGACGGTCCCCGCAGGCGAAGCCGTCGGAGGCAACGGCGGCGGCCACGGCCGGCCCGCCCACGCCGCCAATCCCGCCCCCCGCGCCAAGCGCCCCGCCACCCTGCTGATCGCCGTCGCACTCGCCGCGGCCCTGGTCGGCGGCGGCACGGCGGCCGCCGTCCAGCAGCTGATGGACCGGCAGACCGGCGGCGCCGGCGGCGTCAACGGCACCAACGTCTCGCAGTCCTACACCGGCACCGTCACGGGCGTCGCCGAACAGGTCAGCCCCTCGGTCGTCCGCATCGACACGCGCACCGCGTCCGGCCAGGGCACCGGCTCCGGCATCGTCATCACCGCCGACGGCGAGATCGTCACCAACAACCACGTCGTCAGCGGCGCCGCCGAGATCCAGGTGACGATGAGCGACGGCAAGACGTACAAGGCCACCCTCGTCGGCACCGACCCCGACAAGGACCTGGCCCTGATCAAGCTCCAGGGCGCCACCGGCCTCAAGCCCGCCAAGCTCGGCGACTCCGGCGGCGTCAAGGTCGGCGACCAGGTCGTCGCCATCGGCTCCCCCGACGGCCTCACCGGCACCGTCACCAGCGGCATCGTCTCCGCGCTGAACCGCGAGGTGAAGGTCCCGAAGTCGGAGCAGCGGTCCCCGCAGAACCGGCAGCAGGACGACGGCGGCTGGCCCTTCTCCTTCGGCGGCCGGCAGTTCAACGGGGACACCGGCTCGGACACCACCTCGTACAAGGCCCTCCAGACCGACGCCTCCCTCAACCCCGGCAACTCCGGCGGCGCCCTGGTCAACATGAACGGCGAGATCGTGGGCATGCCCTCCGCGATCTACTCCCCCTCCTCCAGCAGCGCCACGGCCGGCAGCGTCGGCCTCGGCTTCGCCATCCCGGTCAACACGATCAAGGCCGACCTGGACTCCCTGCGCAAGGGCGGCCCCGGCGGGACGGGTTCCGCCGGAACCGATGGCAGCGGATCCGCCGCCGACGGCTTCGGCACCTCCTTCTAGCCCGCCCGTGCGAGGCTGGAGGCGCCGCCGTACGCCGCATGCCACGGCCGACCACCACTCCTGGGAGACCCATCCATGAATCCCGCCGAAGGCGAAGCGCGGATCCTCGTCGTCGACGACGAGCCGGCCGTACGCGAGGCCCTGCGCCGCAGCCTCGCCTTCGAGGGGTACGCCGTACAGACCGCCGTCGACGGGCTCGACGCCCTCGACCGGGCGGCCTCGTACTCCCCCGACCTGATCGTCCTGGACATCCAGATGCCCCGGATGGACGGGCTGACGGCGGCCCGCCGGCTGCGCGGCGCCGGCAGCGTCACCCCGATCCTGATGCTCACCGCCCGCGACACCGTCGGCGACCGCGTCACCGGCCTCGACGCGGGCGCCGACGACTACCTCGTCAAGCCGTTCGAGCTCGACGAGCTCTTCGCGCGCGTCCGCGCCCTGCTGCGCCGCAGTGCGTACGCCGCCCCGCGGACCGGCGGCGAGAGCCACGAGGACGCCCTGACCTTCGGCGACCTGCGCATGGACCTGGCCACCCGCGAGGTCACCCGGGCCGGGCGCCCGGTGGAGCTGACCCGTACCGAGTTCACGCTGCTGGAGATGTTCCTCGCGCACCCGCGCCAGGTCCTGACCCGCGAGCAGATCCTCAAGACCGTCTGGGGCTTCGACTTCGAGCCCAGCTCCAACTCCCTGGACGTGTACGTGATGTACCTGCGCCGCAAGACCGAGGCGGGGGGCGAGCCCCGCCTCGTCCACACCGTGCGCGGGGTGGGCTACGTCCTGCGCGCCGGCGAGAGCGGGCCCGAGTGAGCCCGGTCGCCCGGTTCCGCGCGCTGCCGCTGCGCTCCCGGCTGGCCCTGCTGGTCACGGTGGCGGTGGCCCTCGCCGTGGCGGCCGTGGCCGCCGTGTCATGGGTGATGGTGCGCACCCAACTGCGCGAACAGTTGGACAGCTCGCTGCGCGCCACCGACGCGGCCGCCCAGGCCAATCAGGTATACGCCAAGCTGCGCTGTGTCCCGGACCCTGCCCTTCCGGACCAGTCGGCCAACAACCTCAGCGCCCAGGTGCAGATCGTGCTGCCGGACGGCGGTCACTGCTGGGTCGACGGCAACAACACCCTGAAGGTCACCGCCACCGACCTGGAGGTCGCCCAGCGCCGGCGCGGCCCCGTCCTCTACGACACGACCACCACCAACGGCATCCCCGTCCGCGTCTACACCCAGCCCGCCCACGTGGGCACCCAGCCCGCCGCGCTGTCCGTCGCCAAGCCGCTCGCCGACGTCGACAAGCCCCTGTCCACCCTGGCCTGGGTACTGCTCCTGGTCTGCGGGATCGGAGTCGTCGGCGCCGGCGCGGCCGGCCTGTGGGTGGCCCGCACGGGGCTGCAGCCCGTGGACGAACTGACCGACGCCGTCGAGCACATCGCCCGGACCGAGGACCTGACCGTGCGGATCCCCGACGAGGGCGACGACGAGATCGCCCGCCTGTCGCGGTCCTTCAACTCGATGACGGCGGCCCTCGCCTCCTCCCAGGAGCGGCAGGCCCAGCTGATCGCGGACGCCGGCCACGAGCTGCGCACCCCGCTGACCTCGCTGCGCACCAACATCGAGCTCCTCGCGCGCAGCGAGGACACCGGCCGGGCGATCCCGCCCGACGACCGGCGGGAGCTGCTGGCCTCGGTCAAGGCGCAGATGACGGAGCTGGCCTCGCTGATCGGCGATCTGCAGGAGCTGTCCCGGCCGGACGCGGCCTCCCCGGGCCCGCTCGGGGTGGTCGCCCTGCACGAGATCGCCGGGGCCGCGCTGTCCCGGGCCCGGCTGCGCGGTCCCGAGCTGACCTTCGACTCGGACTTGCGGCCCTGGTACGTCCGGGGCGAGGCGGCCGCACTGGAGCGGGCGGTGGTCAACGTCCTGGACAACGCGGTGAAGTTCAGCCCGCCGGGCGGCGCGATCGAGGTGACGCTGCGGGCGGGCCAGCTGACCGTACGGGACCACGGGCCGGGCATCCCGGCCGAGGACCTGCCGCACGTCTTCGAGCGGTTCTGGCGGTCCCCGTCGGCCCGTGCGCTGCCCGGCAGCGGGCTGGGCCTGTCGATCGTGGCCCGTACGGCGGCTCGGGCGGGCGGGAGCGCCGAGCTGCGGGCGGCGGCGGACGGCGGTGCGGGCACGGAGGCGGTGCTGCGCATCCCCGGCGCGCCCACGCCGCCGCCCTCCGATCCGTCAGTTGTGCCGGATCAGTGAGGCGACCAGGCCGGAGCGGGTGTTCGGGAAGTCCATCGGGACGATGCCGAGCCCGGTCCGGCCGGCCATCTCGCCGCCGTCGACGAAGCCGTGCGCCTGCGGGTTGAGACGGTCGGAGTTCCAGCGCGGCGGCATGTAGGCCGAGGTGCTGACGTGGTTCACGAAGAGCTTGCCGGGCTGCTGGACGGCCTTGCGGAAGTGGTTCTCGATCTTGCCGCGCTTGGCGAAGGGCTCGGCGTTCCAGTCGTCCTGGATGTCGAAGACGTTGCCGTCGCCGTAGCGCAGGCCCGGCAGGCCGCCGTTGTCGGCGAGCAGGACCACCTTGCCGCGGGCCTGCCCGAGCGCGGGCAGGGCGTCGGCGATCCGGAACAGCGGGCGCCAGCCGCGGCGGTCGAGGTAGTCGTCGAAGACGGCGCGGAAGGTGGCGTCGCCGTCCGTGGAGTACTCCTGCTTGACGCGCATCAGGACGGTCTCGGAGGGGTGCGCGGCGAGGAAGTTCGCACAGGCGACGAGGACGTCCCCGAACATCAGGTTCTGGTAGAAGGACCCGTGGTGGATCGCGAACGATCCCCCGGTGACGCGGCAGCGGACGTCGAGGAAGCGGATCCCGGAGTCGAGCTGTTCGGCGATCGAGGTGTTCTGGCAGGCGACGTAGAGCCCGCCGTGCCGGGCGCCGGAGTCGTGCGTGCCGGGGATGGTCATCCGCTGCAGGGCGGTGGAGTCGCCGAGGCCGGCCATCCAGTCCTGGGTGCCGAGGGCGGCGGCCGAGGCCGTCCCCGCGGTGCCCAGCCCCAGCGCCGTGCCCGTCGCCAGCGCTCCGATCAGAAACGCCCGCCGGTCCATGCCGATGCCCATGCCCGCCCCTTCGCCGACCCGGTGATGGGACGGGAGTATGGCGTGAACACCTCACCTTTACTACCCACTGGTAGGGCTCAGCTTTCGAGCAACTCCACCATCGAGCGCAGGCCTTGGGCGATCTCCCGGCCGTTCGGCGCGCTCTCCGGGTCGGTCAGGCACTGCACCATCACCCCGCTCAGCAGCGCGATGTGCAACGACCCGACGGCCCGTACGTCCTCCTCGGCGACCGCGTCCTCCGGCACCCCGCGCAGCTGTGCGGCCACCATGCGCCGGGACCGGCGCTGCCCCTCGGCCAGGATCGCGAGCAGCTCGGGCGAGGACTGCGCGTGCACGAAGGCCTCGACGTTGGCGGTCCAGAGCCAGCGCATGTCGGCGAAGTCCTGGATCTTGCGGTCCCACGTGTCGGCGTACCGCTCCTCGGCGGTGTCGCCCTGCCCGGCGAGCCGGCCGGACCCGGCGGCCCACTCGTCCAGGGCGGCGAAGAGCGCCTGATTGAGCAGCACCTCCCGGGACCCGAAGTGGTAGCCGATCGCGGCCATGCTCACCTGCGCCGCCGAGGCGATGTCGCGCACGGTGGTGCGCAGGTAGCCCTTCTCCTCCAGGCAGCGGCGGGCTCCGGCCAGCAGGTCCTCGCGATTTCCCATGCCGGGATGGTAGCCGCGCCCCTGTTTGGGCAAGCGCCCTATACGGATGTATTGCACGCTTGCCCAAACCCTGGCAGGCTTCACCCATCGGAAGACCGAGGAACGAACGGGAGACCGCGATGCTGCGCCACGAGCTGAAGATCGACGACCGCACCCTGTCCTACGTGGACTCCGGCGGCACCGGCCGCCCGCTGCTCGCGCTGCACGGCGGCCTGTCCGAGGGCCTCGCCTTCGCCGGACTCGCCGCGCACCTCGGCGACGCCTGGCGGGTCATCGCCCCCGACCAGCGCGGCCACGGCAGCTCCGACCGGGCCGCCGACTACCACCGGGCCGGCTACGTCGCCGACACCGTCGCCCTCCTCGACCACCTGGGACTCGACGCCCCCGTGGCGCTCCTCGGGTACTCCCTCGGCGGGCTCAACGCCTACCACCTGGCCGCGGCCCACCCCGAGCGGATCTCCGCGCTCATCGGCATCGACGCCACCGTCGAGATCCAGCCCACCACCGAGGGGCCACTCTTCGACTTCCTGCACGGCATGCGGTACACCGCCCCCACCCGCGAGGAACTCCTCGACGCCGCCGGGCCGGTGGGCGCGCAGTTCGTCGAGCAGGCCCTGCGCCCGCTCCCCTCCGGCGAGGGCTGGCGGCTGCCGTTCCACCCGCAGGACATGCTCGACTCCATCGAGGCCTGCCGGGGCGACCACTGGGAGGCCTGGCTCGCGAGCACCTGCCCGGCCGTACTGATCCACGGGATCCACAGCCAGGCCCTGCGCCAGGACACCGCCGACGCGATGGTCGCGCGCCGCCCCAAGACCTCGTACACACCCCTGAACGGCGACCACTTCGTGCCCTTCACGGACCCCCGGGGCGTCAACGAGGCCGTCGGGACGTTCCTCGCGGCACTCTGAAGCGGCCGTCCCGTCACGCGGGTGCGGGGCGAACGCCTGAAAGGGGCGGCGGGCCGGTCGGCCCGCCGCCCCCTTCCGGGCGGTGCTGTACGCGCGTGTTACTTGATGACGGTGATCCGGTCCGCCGCCGGCGGCACGATCGGGTTCGCCGCCGAGGAGTTCTTCGTCAGGTAGGCGTTGAAGCAGTCCAGGTCGGACGCGCCCACCAGCTTGTTCTTGTGCTCCTTCAGGACGGTGAAGCCGTCACCGCCGCCCGCGAGGAACTCGTTCATCGCGACGCGGTAGGTCTTGGCGGGGTCGATCGCCGCGCCGTTCAGCTTCACCGAGTCCACGACGATGCGGTCCGCGCCCGTCTTGGTCATGTCCAGGGTGTACGTGAAGCCCTTCGACACCTGCAGGATCTTGGGGCTCACCCCGTTGACCGGGCCGCTGACCTGCTGCTGGAGCGCGGTGATCAGCTGCGCGCCGGTCAGGTCCACGATGTTCATCATGTTGTTGAACGGCTGGACCGTGAAGGACTCGCCGTACGTCACCACGCCGTCGCCCTCGGCCCCCGACGCCTTGTAGGCGAGGTCCGAGCGGATGCCGCCCGGGTTCATGATGGCCAGCTGCGCGCCGCCCTTGTCAGCCGGGGACAGCGCCTCCAGCTGCGCGTCGGCGATCAGGTCGCCGAGCGGCTTCTCGGGCTCCGCCGAGCCGCGGCCCGGGATGTCGGCCGCGATGAAGCCCTGCGGACGGTTGGCGATCGGGGCCGCCAGCTCGTTCCAGCGCTGGATCAGCTCGGTCATGTCCGCGGCCTTGGGCTGGTCCCGGTGGACGACCTTGTTGACCGGCTTCGGCGAGGCGATCGGCGTACGGACGATGTCCTTGGTCTGCCGGTCGTAGGTGAGCGTGGTGTCCGTGTACAGGCGGCCGATGGAGGCGGCCGAGGTCACCGTGCGCGGGTTGCCCGCCGGGTCCGGGATGTTGCAGGCGTAGGCCTGGTGCGTGTGGCCGGTGACCAGCGCGTCGACCTTGGCGTCCACGTTCTTGGCGATGTCCACGATCGCGCCTGAGATGCCGGCGCCGGCGCCCGGGACGTTGCAGTCGTAGTTGTACGCGCCGTTGGCGGGCAGACCGCCCTCGTGGATCAGCGCGACGATCGACTTCACGCCCTGCTTGTTCAGCTCGGCGGCGTACTTGTTGATCGTCTCGATCTCGTCGTTGAACTTGAGGCCCTTGACGCCCTCGGCGGTCACGACGTCCGGAGTGCCCTCCAGGGTGACGCCGATGAAGCCGATCTTCACGTCGCCCTTCTTCCACACGTACGTGGGCGACATCAGGGGGCGCTTGGTCTTCTCGTCCGTGACGTTCGCGGCGAGGTACTGGAACTCGGAGCCCGTGAACTCCTTGCCGTACTCGAAGCAGCCCTCGACCGGGTGGCAGCCGCCGTACGCCATGCGGCGCAGCTCGGCCTTGCCCTCGTCGAACTCGTGGTTGCCGACGCTGCTGACGTCCAGGTCGAGCTTGTTCAGCGCCTCGATGGTCGGCTCGTCGTGGAAGAGCCCGGACAGCATCGGGCTGCCGCCGATCATGTCGCCGGCGGCGGCGGTGACGGAGTACTCGTGGCCCTTGCGGGCCTCGCGCAGGCTGGTCGCGAGGTACTCGACCCCGCCCGCGGGTATGGCCTTGGTGGTGCCGTCCGCCTGACGTTCGGTCACGGTGCCGGAGGAGCCCTGCGGGGGCTCCAGGGTGCCGTGGAAGTCGTTGAACGACAGCATCTGCACATCGACGGTCCGGCTCTTGGCCGCACCGCCACCACTCGCGGCGCCGGCCGGCAGTGCGGCGGCGACCATGGCCCCGGCCCCGGCCGTGACGGCGAGGGCGGCGAAGGTCAACCGGCGGGTTCGGCGGTGCCGTTGTGGCGTCGCTGACATTTAGTCCCCTTTGTGGACAGCGATACTGCTTGGGAGGTCCGCCGAAGCCTATGGTCAACGCGCGTAGCTCTACCAGGGGGTAACGGGTATCGCGTTGGTTACGCGCAGAAGACGGACCGACCCCGCGCCCGCACTCCGTCCGGCGCCCGCGGCGGTCGTAGGCTCGTGTCATGACTGACGCAGCAGCGGCCCTGGAGCCCGGACGGCAGATTCAGACCCTCGACGAGCTGACGGAGGAACAGGCCGGCGCCGTACTCGACCTGATCGAGGACGCGGCGCGCACCGACGGCACCACCGCCGTGTCCGAGCAGGGACGGCTCCAGCTGCGCGGCGGGCCGCGCGAGGGGATCTCGCACTTCCTGCTGACCGAGGGCGGCCGGCTCGCCGGATACGGGCAGCTGGAGGACACCGACCCGGTGGAGGCCCCGGCCGCCGAGCTGGTCGTCCACCCGGCCCTGCGCGGGCGCGGCCACGGGCGGGCGATGGGCATGGCCCTGCTGGCGGCCTCCGGCAAGCGGCTGCGGGTATGGGCCCACGGCGGCAAGTCGGCCGCCCGGCACCTCGCGCAGGTGCTCGGCCTGACCCTGTTCCGCGAGCTGCGCCAGTTGCGCCGGCCGCTGGCCGAGGGCGCCCCGCTGCCGGAACCGGTGCTTCCGGCCGGCGTGACCGTACGGACCTTCATGCCCGGCTCGGACGACGAGGCCTGGCTCGCGGCGAACGCGGCCGCCTTCGCCCACCACCCCGAGCAGGGCTCCCTGACCCAGCGGGACCTCAACGACCGGATCGCACAGCCGTGGTTCGACGCGAAGGGCTTCTTCCTCGCGGAGCGCGACGGGGAGATCGTCGGCTTCCACTGGACGAAGGTCCACGCGGCGGAGCAGCTGGGCGAGGTCTACGTGGTCGGCGTCCGCCCGGGCGCACAGGGCGGCGGCCTCGGCAAGGCCCTCACGGCGATCGGCCTGCGCCACCTGTCGGCGCAGGGTCTGCCGACGGCGATGCTCTACGTGGACGCCGACAACCCGGCGGCCCTCTCGGTCTACGAGGGCCTCGGCTTCACCACCCACGAGGTGGACCTGATGTACCGCACGGAAAGCTGACCCGAGGCCGCGCCCACCCCCTGGGGCTCCGCCCCAGACCCCGCGCCTCAAACGCCGGCGAGGCTGGATTTCCCAGCCCCCGCCGGCCACCTCCAGCCCCACCGGCCACCTCCAGCCCCGCCGGCGTTTGAGGCGATCTTTCAGCCCCGCCGGCGCTTGAGGCGCGGGGGCCGGGGGCAGCGCCCCCGCACCGGCGCGGCACCAGCCCCCGCACGCGCCCCCACGACTCGTGCACCAGCCGGAGCCGGGAAGCCACGCGCCATTAACCAGGCATTCAGAAGCGCTTGCGACTCTCCCCCAATGCAGCCCCGACTCCGACTGACGGCCGACACGTCCGACGCGCCTGTCCTGCCGCGTGCGCGGAAGAATGGAGTCATGAGCCAGCAGCCCAGCGCAGGTCCCACCGAGGTCCCCGCCCAGCACCCGTCTCACACGCCCGCCGCCGGCCCGGCCACCGGCAAAGGCAGCGGCACCGGCAAAGGCACCGGCAAAGCCGGCGGCAAGGCCGGCGGCAGCGACACCGCCCCGCCCGCCCCCAAGGCGCCCGGCCCGGTCAACGCCGTCACCGGAGCCCACGCCCGCATAGGCTCCATCTCCGCGCACCGCCCGCACGTCGACCTCGAGCCCGACATCGACGCCGACCTGGACGCGTACGACGACAAGGACGGCGGTGAGCTGCCCCCGGGCCGCTTCCTGGACCGGGAGCGCAGCTGGCTCGCCTTCAACGAGCGGGTGCTGGAGCTCGCCGAGGACCCGACGACCCCGCTGCTGGAGCGCGCCAACTTCCTGGCGATCTTCGCGAGCAACCTCGACGAGTTCTTCATGGTGCGCGTGGCAGGCCTCAAACGGCGTATCGCGACGGGTGTCGCCACCCGTTCGGCCTCGGGCCTGCAGCCCCGCGAGGTGCTGGACCTCATCTGGACGCGTTCGCGCGAGCTCATGGCCCGCCACGCCGCCTGCTTCCAGCAGGACATCTCCCCGGCCCTCGCCGAGGAGGGCGTCCACCTGATCCGCTGGCCGGACCTCACCGAGAAGGAGCAGGCCCGCCTCTTCACGCTGTTCCGCAACCAGATCTTCCCGGTGCTGACCCCGCTGGCCGTGGACCCCGCGCACCCGTTCCCGTACATCTCCGGGCTCTCGCTCAACCTGGCCGTGGTCGTGCGCAACCCCGTCAGCGGCCACCGCCACTTCGCCCGGGTCAAGGTCCCGCCGCTCCTCTCCCGCTTCCTGGAGGCCTCCCCGCAGCGCTACGTCCCGCTGGAGGACGTCATCGCCGCGCACCTGGAGGAGCTGTTCCCGGGCATGGAGGTGCTCGCGCACCACATGTTCCGCGTGACCCGCAACGAGGACCTGGAGGTGGAGGAGGACGACGCCGAGAACCTCCTCCAGGCCCTGGAGAAGGAGCTCATGCGGCGCCGCTTCGGCCCGCCCGTGCGCCTGGAGGTCGAGGAGTCCATCGACCCCGGCGTCCTGGACCTCCTCGTGCAGGAGCTGAACGTCAACGCCTCCGAGGTGTACCCGCTGCCCGGGCCCCTCGACCTGACCGCCCTCTTCGGCATCGCCTCGCTGGACCGGCCCGAGCTGAAGTACCCGAAGTTCATCGCCGGCACCCACCGGGACCTCGCCGAGGTCGAGTCCGCGTCCGCGCCCGACATCTTCGCCGCCCTGCGCGAGCGGGACGTCCTGCTGCACCACCCGTACGACTCCTTCTCCACCTCGGTGCAGGCCTTCCTGGAGCAGGCCGCCGCCGACCCGGACGTCCTCGCGATCAAGCAGACCCTCTACCGCACCTCCGGCGACTCCCCGATCGTGGACGCCCTGATCGACGCCGCCGACTCCGGCAAGCAGGTCCTCGTACTCGTCGAGATCAAGGCCCGCTTCGACGAGCAGGCCAACATCAAGTGGGCGCGCAAGCTGGAGGAGTCCGGCTGCCACGTCGTCTACGGGCTCGTCGGCCTCAAGACCCACTGCAAGCTGTCGCTCGTCGTCCGCCAGGAGGGCGACCAGCTGCGCCGCTACTCGCACGTGGGCACCGGCAACTACCACCCGAAGACCGCCCGGCTCTACGAGGACCTCGGCCTGCTCACGGCCGACCCTCAGGTCGGCGCGGACCTCTCCGACCTCTTCAACCGGCTGTCCGGCTACTCGCGCCGCGAGACCTACCGCCGGCTGATGGTCGCGCCCCGCTCGCTGCGCGACGGACTGATCGCACGGATCGACAAGGAGGCCGCCCACCACAAGGCCGGCCGCCCCGCGTACGTGCGCCTGAAGATGAACTCGATCGTCGACGAGGCCCTCATCGACTCGCTCTACCGGGCCGCCCAGGCGGGTGTGCCCGTCGACATCTGGGTGCGCGGCATCTGCGCCGTGCGCCCCGGAGTCCCCGGGCTCTCGGAGAACATCCGGGTCCGCTCGGTCCTCGGCCGCTTCCTCGAACACTCCCGGGTCTTCGCCTTCGGCAACGGCGGCGAGCCCGAGGTGTGGATCGGCAGCGCCGACATGATGCACCGCAATCTCGACCGCCGTATCGAGGCACTGGTCAGGGTCGCCGACCCGGCCCACCGCGCGGCACTGGACCTGATGCTGGAAACCGGCATGTCCGATGCCACCTCCTCCTGGCACCTGGGCCCGGACGGCGAGTGGACCCGGCACAGCACGGACGCGGAAGGCCAGCCGCTGCGGCACGTACAGGAGACGCTCATAGACGCCCGGAGGCGCCGGCGTGGCTCAGCCAAACCATGACCCGATTACGGCGACGGCGGACGCGGGTGACGTGCTCGGCACGTACCTGCGTGCCCAGGCCACCGCTTTCCTCCGCGGGCTGCGCCTGCACGAGGAGAGCGGGGCCGATGCCGCCGAAGGAAGCGACGCGGCGCGCAGCCTGCGGGGGGCTGCGCGCCGCATCAGCGGATCCCTGGCCACCTTCCGGGTGGTGACCGAGTCCTCCTGGGCCGACGGGCTGCGCACCGAGCTGGTGTGGCTGTCCTCGACGCTGGCCGACGAGCACGCGTACGCCGCCCGGCTGGCCCGGCTGATGGACGCGCTGCACCGGCTGTCGGGCTCCCCGGAGCTCCCGGCGCCCCGCGGCTCGGCCGGCGCGCTGACGGTGGGCTCGGCGCGGGCGGGCGCCCTGCTGGAGCGCCAGCTGACCCTGGCCCGGACCCGCGCGCATTCGGCCACGCTCCAGGCCCTCGGCTCGTCCCGTTTCCACGCGGTGGCGGACGCGGTGGCGGTGCTGGCCTCGGAGGTCCCGCTGGACGTGGTCGCGGCCCGGGGGCGGGTGGAGGAGGTCCTGGTCCCGCTGGCAGCTGTGGCCGAAACCCGCCTGTCGGCGGCGGTCACGGCGCTGCCGCCGATCGACTGCACCCACCCGTACAACGCGGACCACGACGGGCTCTGGCACGAGGTACGCCGCCTGCTGCGGGTCCACCGGTACGCGCGGGAGGCGCTGGGCGAGGACGTGACCCGGCCGGCCGCCGCGGGAGAGGCCCTGGACCGCCACCGCGACGCGGCCGAGGCGGCGGGCGCCTCGGCGACGGCGGCCCGCACCCCGCGCATCGCCCCGGCGACGGCGTACGCCCTCGGCGTCCTGCACGCCGACCAGCGCCACGAGGTCGAGGCGGCCCGGCTCGATTTCCGGCGCCTCTGGCTCCCGGAGCCCGCGGTCACACCGTGGTAACGGCCGGATAACGGATGATGGCGGGTGTGTGCGAACCGCCGGGATCGCACCGGGTCGTCCGCCACGGTTCACCGTCCGTTCACTCGGGCCGGTCGGCTGCTTCACCTGTTCTGCCTAATTTCAGTGATGCACGGAGCGGGTCGCTCGGGAATAGAGCAGCTCAGCCGGGCAAACCGACGTAGTCCTCTTCGCACGCCGCCCCGATGCAGAAAGCGGCCGGCGGCTTCTGGAAGGAACACCCGAAAGTGAAGCTTCAGCGCAAGAACATGCTTCGTGCCTCCGCCCTCGGGGCGCTTGTCGTGTCCGGCGCCCTGGTCCTCACGGCGTGCGGCTCGGACGACAACACCAAGGCCGCCGACGGAACGGCGAAGCCCTCCGCGGCCGCCGCGGGCGACATCAAGTGCGAAGGCGCCAAGGGCAAGCTCCTGGCGTCCGGCTCGTCCGCCCAGAAGAACGCGGTCGACCTGTGGGTGAAGAACTTCATGGCCGCCTGCTCCGGCGTCGAGGTGAACTACAAGTCCTCCTCCTCCGGTGAGGGCATCGTCGCCTTCAACCAGGGCACCGTCGGTTTCGCCGGCTCGGACTCGGCGCTGAAGCCCGAGCAGGTCGAGGAGTCGAAGAAGCAGTGCACCGGCGGCCAGGGCATCGACCTGCCCATGGTCGGTGGCCCGATCGCCCTCGGCTTCAACGTCGCCGGCGTGGACAAGCTGAACCTCGACGCCGCCACGATCGCCAACATCTTCAACGACAAGATCAAGAAGTGGGACGACGAGGCGATCAAGAAGCTGAACCCCGGCGTCACGCTTCCCTCCACCGCCATCCAGCACTTCCACCGCTCCGAGGACTCGGGCACCACCGAGAACCTCACCAAGTACCTCAAGGCCGCCGCGCCCGACGCCTGGCCGCACGAGGCCGCGAAGAAGTGGGCCGCCCCGGGCGGTCTCGGCGCCTCCGGCTCCTCGGGTGTCGCCACCCAGGTCAAGCAGGTCGACGGCTCGATCGGTTACTTCGAGCTCTCCTACGCCACCTCGCAGAGCATCAAGACCGTCGACCTGAACACGGGCGCCGCCGCCCCGGTCAAGGCCACCGGTGAGAACGCCTCCAAGGCCATCGCCGCCGCCAAGATCTCCGGCACCGGCTCCGACCTGGCGCTGAAGCTCGACTACACGACCAAGGCCGAGGGCGCCTACCCGATCACCCTGGTCACGTACGAGGTCGTCTGCGACAAGGGCAACAAGGCCGAGACCCTCCCGACGGTGAAGGCCTTCCTGAACTACACCGCCTCGGACGCGGGCCAGAAGGTCCTCCTCGAGAACGGCTACGCGCCGATCCCGGCCGAGATCAACGCCAAGGTCCGCGAAGTCATCGCCTCGCTGGGCTGATCCTGACCCCGAGGTGTCGGATCGCCCCCGTCCGGGCATCCGACACCTCGGGACCCTCCCCCTCCACCCGGGGGGACATCCGGTGCACCGCCGCCAGGGGGCCTGCCCCCCACACAGACCGGAAAGACCATGGCTTCCACCACACCCACCCAGATAGACACGGCTCCGCCAGGCATCCCCAAGAGCGGAACTTCCACCGGCCGCGCCGGTGACAAGATCTTCGCGGGGCTCTCCAAGGGCTCCGGCATCCTGCTCCTGGTGATCATGGCGTCGATCGCCGTCTTCCTCACCTACCGGGCGACGCTCGCCCTGTCGAAGAACGAGGGCAACTTCCTCACGACCTTCGACTGGAACGCGTCGGCCAACCCCCCCGTCTTCGGCATCGCCGTCCTGCTCTTCGGCACCGTCGTCAGCTCGATCATCGCGATGGTCATCGCGGTTCCGATCGCCGTCGGCATCGCCCTCTTCATCTCGCACTACGCGCCGCGGAAGCTGGCCGCGCCCCTCGCCTACGTGGTCGACCTGCTGGCCGCCGTGCCGTCGATCATCTACGGCATCTGGGGCGCCCTCTTCCTCGTCCCGCACCTGAACGGGCTGAACCTCTGGCTCGACGAGTACCTCGGCTGGACCTACGTCTTCGACAAGACCCAGGTCAGCGTCGCCCGTTCGCTGTTCACCGTCGGCATCCTGCTCGCGATCATGATCCTGCCGATCGTGACCAGCGTCAGCCGCGAGGTCTTCCTCCAGGTACCGCGCATGAACGAGGAGGCCGCCCTGGCCCTCGGCGCGACCCGCTGGGAGGTCATCCGGATGTCGGTGCTGCCCTTCGGCCGCTCCGGCATCATCTCCGCCTCGATGCTCGGCCTCGGCCGCGCACTCGGCGAGACCATGGCCGTCGCGACCGTCCTCTCCCCGAGCTTCCTGATCTCGCTGCACATCCTCGACCCGGGCGGCGGCACGTTCGCGCAGAACATCGCCGCGAAGTTCGACGAGGCCAACGAGTTCGGCCGGGACGCGCTGATCGCCTCCGGTCTGGTCCTCTTCCTGCTCACCCTGCTGGTCAACGGTGCAGCTCGTCTGATCATCGCTCGCCGCAAGGACTTCTCGGGGGCGAACGCCTGATGAGCCACGCACTCCAGGACCAGCGGCCCACCCGGGCCCGCAAGTCCGCCGCTCCCGACAGCCTCACCCGAGGCGGCCTGCCCCGCTGGGCCCCGGCCGGCATCACGGTCGTCTCGATCGCCCTCGGCTGCGGCATCGGCCTCGCCTTCGGCCTCCACAGCAAGGTCCAGTGGGGCCTGATCGCGGCCCTGCTGTTCGTCGGCATCACGTACACCGCCAGCGCGGTGGTCGAGAACCGCCGCCAGGCCAAGGACCGCGTCGCGACCTCCGTGATGTGGGTCTGCTTCGTCCTCGCCGTCATCCCGCTGCTCTCGCTGATGTGGACCACGATCAGCCGGGGCATCAAGGTCCTCAACGGCGCCTTCCTGACCCACTCCATGAACGGTGTCACCAGCTTCGAGGCGGGCGGCGGCGTCTACCACGCACTGCTCGGCACCCTGGAGCAGGTCGCCCTCGCCACGCTGATCGCCGCGCCCGTCGGTCTGCTGACCGCCGTCTACCTGGTCGAGTACGGCCGGGGCTCGCTGGCCAAGGCCGTCACCTTCTTCGTCGACGTCATGACCGGCATCCCCTCCATCGTCGCGGGCCTGTTCATCCTGACGACCTGGAACCTGCTGCTCGGCTTCGGCCCCTCCGGCTTCGCCGGCGCGATGGCCCTGTCGATCCTGATGATGCCCGTCGTGGTCCGCTCCACCGAGGAGATGCTCAAGCTCGTCCCGAACGAGCTGCGCGAGGCCGCCCTGGCGCTCGGTGTGCCGAAGTGGCGCATGATCCTCAAGGTCGTGCTCCCGACCGCCATCGGCGGCATCTCCACCGGTCTGATGCTGGCCGTCGCCCGCATCGCCGGTGAGACCGCGCCGATCATGCTGCTGGTCTTCGGCTCCCAGCTGATCAACGGCAACCCTTTCGAAGGCGCCCAGTCCTCGCTCCCCCTCTACATCTGGGAGCAGTACCGGGTCGGCAGTGAAGCCTCCTACGACCGGGCATGGGCCGCAGCGCTCGTCCTGATCGCCTTCGTCATGATCCTCAATCTGGTGGCCCGCGGCATCGCCCGCTGGAAGGCCCCGAAGACCGGTCGCTGACGCGACCAATGAAAGCGAAGTGACCCTCATGGCGAAGCGAATCGACGTCAGCGGACTGTCCGCCTTCTACGGCACCCACAAGGCCATCGACGACATCTCGATGACCGTTGAACCCCGCTCCGTGACCGCCTTCATCGGCCCCTCCGGCTGCGGCAAGTCCACCTTCCTGCGCACCCTCAACCGCATGCACGAGGTCACCCCCGGCGGCCGCGTCGAGGGCAAGGTGCTCCTGGACGACGAGAACCTGTACGGCGCCGGCGTCGACCCGGTCGCGGTCCGCCGCACCGTCGGCATGGTCTTCCAGCGCCCGAACCCCTTCCCCACCATGTCGATCTTCGACAACGTGGCGGCGGGCCTGCGGCTCAACGGCAGCTTCAAGAAGTCCGAGCTGACCGACATCGTCGAGAAGTCCCTCCAGGGCGCCAACCTCTGGAACGAGGTCAAGGACCGCCTGAACAAGCCCGGCTCCGGCCTCTCCGGCGGCCAGCAGCAGCGCCTGTGCATCGCCCGCGCCATCGCGGTCGAGCCGCAGGTCCTGCTGATGGACGAGCCCTGCTCGGCCCTGGACCCGATCTCCACCCTGGCGATCGAGGACCTGATCGGCGAGCTCAAGGAACGCTTCACGATCGTCATCGTGACGCACAACATGCAGCAGGCGGCCCGCGTCTCTGACCGCACCGCCTTCTTCAACCTCTCGGCCGTCGGCCAGCCCGGCAAGCTCATCGAGCTCGACGACACGGACCGGATCTTCTCGAACCCGTCCGTGCAGGCGACCGAGGACTACATCTCGGGTCGCTTCGGCTAGACCGGGATGCGTGACGTCCTGCGGTGCTGCATGGCGGTGCCACCGCAGGCGAAAGAAAGAAAGAGGGCCGGCTCCCCCTGGGTGGGGGGAGCCGGCCCGCTTTCGTACGCCTGCCGCCTGAGCCTGCTACGCCACTGGCCGAAGGCCAGGTTCACGATCCAGAAGCTGACCGCGGCGACCAGGGCCGCAGCCGGCATCGTGATGCTGCATCACCCGGGAGACGACCCCCGGACCCCCGGCACGAAGCCGGATCCCGCTAGCCGAAGGCCAGGTTCACGATCCAGAAGCTGACCGCGGCGACGAGGGCGGCGGCCGGCATCGTGATGAACCAGCCGAGGACGATGTTCTTGGCCACGCCCCAGCGGACCGCGTTCACACGCTTCGTCGCGCCCACGCCCATGATCGCCGAGGTGATCACGTGGGTGGTGGAGATCGGCGCGTGGAAGAGGAACGCGGAGCCGAACATGATCGACGCACCGGTGGTCTCCGCCGCGAAGCCCTGCGGCGGGTCCAGCTCGATGATCTTGCGGCCGAGCGTGCGCATGATGCGCCAGCCACCCGCGTACGTACCCAGCGACAGCATCACCGCGCACACGACCTTGACCCAGATCGGGATCGCTTCGTCGGCGGTCTGCACGTCGGCGATGACCAGGGCCAGCACGACGATGCCCATCGTCTTCTGCGCGTCCTGGAGACCGTGGCCGAGCGCCATGGCGGCCGCCGAAACGGTCTGCGCGATACGGAAGCCGTGCTTCGCCTTGTGCGGGTTGGAGCGGCGGAACATCCACAGGATGGCCACCATCACCAGGTAACCGACGACCAGGCCGACCACCGGCGAGACGAACATCGGGATGACGACCTTGTCGACCACGCCCGACCAGATCACCTCCGTACCACCGGCCAGCGCCGCACCCACCATGCCGCCGAACAGCGCGTGCGAGGAGGACGAGGGCAGGCCGAAGTACCAGGTGACCAGGTTCCAGACGATCGCGCCGACCAGCGCCGCGAAGAGGATCCACATGCCCGTCTTGCCGTGGGGCGTCTCGATCAGCCCCTGACTGACCGTCTTGGCCACGCCACTGCCGAGGAAGGCGCCGGCGAGGTTCATCACCGCGGCCATCGCCAGCGCCGCGCGCGGGGTCAGCGCCCGCGTCGAGACGGATGTGGCGATCGCGTTCGCGGAGTCGTGAAAACCATTCGTATACGTAAAGCCGAGCGCGACACCGATGGTCACGACCAGAGCGAAGGTGTCCACGAGGTTCAGGACTCCTTGACCGCGATGGTCTCCACCGTGTTCGCAACGTGCTCGAACGCGTCGGCCGCCTCTTCGAGCACGTCGACGATCTGCTTGAGCTTCAGCACCTCGATGGCGTCGTACTTGCCGTTGAAGAGCTGGGCGAGGAGCTTGCGGTGGATCTGGTCGGCCTGGTTCTCAAGTCGGTTGACCTCGATCCAGTACTCGGTGAGGTTGTCCATCGTCCGCAGGTGCGGCATGGCCTCGGCGGTCAGCTCGGCCGCGCGCGCCAGCACCTCGATCTGCTGCTCGACCCCCTTGGGGAGCTCCTCCACGTTGTAGAGGACGACGAGGTCGACGGCCTCCTCCATGAAGTCCATGATGTCGTCGAGCGACGAGGCGAGCTTGTAGATGTCCTCGCGGTCGAACGGCGTGATGAAGGAGGAGTTCAGCTGGTGGAAGATCGCATGCGTGGCGTCGTCCCCCGCGTGCTCCGCTGCCCGCATCCGCTCCGCGATCTCGGCCCGGGCGGAGGAGTCCGCTCCGAGCAGTTCCATCAGGAGCTTGGAGCCCGTGACGATGTTGTCCGCGGATGCGGCGAACATGTCGTAGAAGCTCGTCTCCCTGGGGGTCAGACGAAATCGCACGTGAGGTCCTCGGGGTGCATTGGATTCGGTCAGGCTGATGCTAGGCGCATCCCCCTGCCACGGCTAACCGGCCGTTCCCCAGTGTCCTCCATCAGGCAGAGTGAGGACGACGGACCCCTGCCGCTTCGGCCAGGGCCCAGTACCCTATACCCATGAGGGGTATATATCCCCTTCGTTCCGGACCACGGGAGAACGCATGACGACCATCGAGGCGGAAGGCTCCGGAGCCGTCCACGGCTACCACCACCAGAAGGACGAGCACCTCAAGCGGCTGCGCCGGATCGAGGGCCAGATCCGCGGCCTGCAGCGGCTCGTCGACGAGGACGTCTACTGCATCGACATACTCACCCAGGTCTCGGCGAGCACGAAGGCCCTCCAGTCCTTCGCGCTCCAACTGCTGGAGGAACACCTGCGCCACTGCGTTGCCGACGCCGCCGTCAAGGGCGGCACCGAAATCGACGCCAAGGTAGAAGAAGCCACCAAGGCCATCGCCCGCCTCCTCCGCACCTGACGCCGGGCCCATCAGCCTCGCCAGGCACATCCAGCCCCACTGGGCACATCCAGCCTCGACGGGCACATCCAGCTTCGACGGGCACATTCAGCGTCGCCGCCCCAATCCAGCCTCGCCGGCGTTTGAGGCGCGGGGTCCGGGGCGGAGCCCCGAGTCCTTCAGCCCCGCCGGCGTTTGAGGCGCGGGGTCCGGGGCGGAGCCCCGAGTCCTTCAGCCCCGTCGGCGCTTGAGGCGCGTCACCCCGCCCAGATCCCCATCAGGACCTCGTCGATCCGATCCTGACTCAGCCGCTCCTCGACCGCCGCCGACGCCGCAATGATCAGCTCACCACACAGCTCGATCTCGGCGAGCGCCACATGATCCTGCACCGTCGTACCGCCTGCGGGAGTCACGCGTGTCACCTCAATCTGCCGTCTTCGGTCATCGGTCGTCGGTCGCGGGCCATCGGCCACACGGCATCGGCCGCGAGCCGCCGGTGCTCGGCTCCCCAGCGTAGGGACGGCACGGCACCCGGCACATGACACGGATGGACCATTTCCGGATACCCGGCCATGGCCCGATCGCGCCGCCCGTCCCCGTCCCACACCACTACTCGGCGATCTTCCCGGCGTAAATGTCCCCGCTTGCGGGCAATACGACGGTCACCGGCGTCCCGAACCCATACAACAGCGTCGTCGACGAGACATCGATCAGGCCATTGTTGACGTACGTGAAGCGGTGCCTGACCTTCCGCAGCCGCCCCTCCTCGTCCAGGTAGGCGTCGAACGGCACCGTGTCCTTGCTGAACCCTTTCGCCGCCGCCTCCAGCGCCCCCCGCACCTCCGGCGACGCCTTCTCCGCGGCCCGCCCGATATCGGTGGTCCCGCGGTAGTGCCGCACCTTCGCGCCCGCCACCTCGGTCTCCCCCACGTACGTCACCTCCTGCGCGCCCCGCAGCAGCTCGGCCGCGACCAGCGGATCGGTCGCGCCGCCCGTGACCAGGTTCCCGTCGGCGAGGGTCGTCGTGTCGACGCGCACCCACTTGTCGGCCGGGACGCCGGCGCCGCGGTTCTTCATGTAGAGGGCTCCCGGCACGAGCAGCTCGGTGATGGGCCGGTGCTCGTCCTCGCCCTTCACATCGGCCGGGAGCATCACCAGGAGCTGCCCCATCCGGTTCTTGAAGTCGACTCCGCCCTCGCCGCGGATCGTGACCCGGGTCCCGCCCGTGGCCATCTCCATGGCCGTACGGGCCCGGGCGCTGCCGGTCTTCACCAGTGCGTCGGCGGCGCCGCGGACCACCGCCGCCGCCGCGTCCGCCGGAGGCCGGCCGTCACTGCCGCCACCGCCGCCGCCACCGCCCGCGCACCCGCCCATCGCCGTGACCGCCAGGGCGACGCCGGCGGCGAGCACCGCCTCACCCGCACGTCCGCGCCGCCGCCTGTGCTGGTGCACCACCATCGCCTGCCAACCCCCAACGCATGACCGCTGCTTGCCTGAGGCCCACACCCGCTCCGCTTAACGAGGTCCGGGGTTTCCCGTCACGGGGGCGCACCTTCCCCGCGCGCTGCCAGCCCCGGGTACCGTGGAGACGTGGAAACCCACATCGACGCGACCCTGCTTCCTCCGCTTGGCTCCGTCCCGCTCCCGCGGCCGCAGTCCCAGCCCCAGCCACCGACCGGCCACACCACGTCCACCGCGGAGCGCGGATCGTTCTGCCTGGCCGTCTGCACCTGCGGCTGGAGCGGCCCGGCCCGCCGCTCCCGCGACCTGGCCCGCAAGGACGCAGCCCGCCACACAACGGCCTGAAGACACCCCTCTAGCCCGTTCAGACGGCCCGGCTGGCCGCGGCGCGCCGGGGCGGATGCCCTTGACTCATGCCAGGATCCGCAGCCCGCCTCACCGCCCTCCTCTGGGCCCTGCTCGTCGCGTTCGCCCCCGCCGCGGCGGCCGCGGCCATGGCCGGCCCCGTGGGCTCGGCGGACGGCCCGGCCGACGTGGCCCTGGCCATCGGGCTCACCGCGGCCGCGGTCGCGGCCACCGGATGGTGGCTGCGCTCCCGCTACCGCCGCGACACCGACGCCGACGGCGGGGACCGGTGACGCCCCGGCCCCGCCCACCCGCGGTCCGGGCGTGCTTCGGGGCTTCGGGGCTGTGCCTGCTGGCGGCCGCGCTGCTCGCCGTATGGGAGTCGTACGCGCAGACTTGAGCCGGTACCCGGACGCGTACCAGTACCCGTACCCGAGTCCGTACGTCCGTCAGGCGGCGAGGTCGCTCTCGTGCGGGCACTGCCCCGCGGTCGGGGTCTGCGCCTGCGGGAGGCCGACCGGCCGGGGCCGCGCCCGGTCCTTGGAGCGTACGAGCCACCCGACGCGCGGGGAGCCGGCCACCGCCCGCACCACCGGGGTCAGCAGCGCCATCGCGAGCGGCGCGAGCACGAGGACCATGGCGGTGCCGAGCGCGAGGCCGCCGATCACGTCGGTCGGGTAGTGGACGCCCGTGTAGACGCGGCAGAAGCCCTCGGCGAGGGCCAGGCCGATCCCGAGGTAGCCGAGCCTGCGGTTCGCGACGAACAGGCCGACGCCCAGGGCCATCGCGACGGTGGTGTGGCCGCTGACGAAGGAGAAGGCGCTGTTCCCGATCTCCGGGCCGATGCCGGGATCGAGCACCTGCAGGCCCTCGTGCTGCTTGAACGGCCGTGGCCGTCCGACGAATTCACGCAGCGGCACGTTCACGAGCAGGGCCAGCCCGGCGGCCAGCGGCGCCCACACCAGCGCGGCGAAGGACTCGACGGCCGCGGCCTCGTCCTGGCGGCGGGCTCCGCGCCAGCACCACAGGACCAGGAACACCAGGGCCAGCAGGATCCCGTACTCACCGGCCAGGCTCACGGTCTGGTCCAGCCACCACGGGGCTTGCCGGGCAGCTCTGTTGATCTCGTACAGCAGGCTGACATCCACGTTCGGCCCACCTGTTGTGAGTCCAGCCATGGTGACGCGGCCCCTTGCCCTTGCCGTGGTTCCCCTGCGGGCGCACCCCGGTGTGCGCCCCTTGGCCCCCCACTTGATCAACCCCCGCTTTCATGGAACGCCCGTTCTGACGCCTGCGTTCCACTCTCCACGGAATGATCACTCCAACGTTATCGAAGAGTGACCCGTCGTCGCAGCTCAGGGCCTTGGCTTCACGGAGAGTTGCCAGGGCGCCCGACCTGCCCCGCCCGCTCCGGAAGGGCCTCCGCACCATCCTTGGTCACACGTGTCGCACCGAAGTAGTCGGGAGTGTCGATCTTGTCGAAGCGGATGACCGCGCCGGTGAACGGGGCGTTGATCATGTATCCACCGCCGACGTACAGCCCGACGTGCCGGATCTCGCGAGAGTTCGTCAGATCGTCGGAGAAGAACACCAGATCACCGGGCAGCAGTTCATCGCGCGAGGGGTGCGACCCGGCGTTGTACTGGTCGTTGGCCACGCGCGGCAGCTGGATCCCCACCGTCTCGTACGCGGCCTTGGTCAGCCCGGAGCAGTCGAACCGCCCGTTCTGGTCGGGCGTCCCGTTGCCACCCCACAGGTACGGCGTACCGAGCTGCTTCTGCGCGAAGTAGATCGCACCGGCGGCCTGTTGCGAGGGCGCCACCCGCCCGACGGGCCGCGCGAAGCTCTTCGCCAGAGTGGTGATCGTCTTTACATACCCCTGCGTCTCCTTGTACGGCGGAACGCCCCCGTACTTGATGACCGCGTAGGCACCGGCGTTGTAGGCGGCCAGCATGTTCGACGTCGCGTCACCGGGCACGCTCGCCACGTCCTTGGACAGTTCACAGTCGTACGAAGCCGCGGAGGGGATCGCATCGTTCGGGTCCCAGATGTCCCGGTCCCCGTCCCCGTCCCCGTCGATGCCGTGGCCCGCCCAAGTGCCGGGGATGAACTGCGCGATGCCACGCGCGTCCGCCGGGCTGACGGCCGTCGGGTTCCAGCCGCTCTCGGAGTACAGCTGGGCAGCGAGCAACGCCGGGTTGATGGCCGGGCAGAGATTGCCCCACTTCTCCACCAACGCCTGGTACTTCCCGGGCACGGCCCCCTTCGCAAGGCCCACCGCACTGCCCCCGGCCCGCGCTCCGGACCCCACGAGGCCCGCCGCGGCCGAGTACGTACCCACGACGAGGAGCATCACGAAAGTCAGACACAGCCCGATCCCGATCCCGCCGGCCATCCAGAATCTGCGCACCCGTCAACCCTCCCCCATCCCCGTCACTTCAACGTGCGATTCGGCCGTGTCGCATGTCCTACTACCCCACTTGGAAGCCGGAACAGGCAATGCTCGCGTACTTCGTAGGGTCATCCTCGACGTGGTAGAAGACCACCGTCCAGTCCCCGGGATCGTTGGCTAGGGGCGCGGCGGGCCAGGTCCGGCCCGCGGCGTGCAGGGTGAAGTCGTCCGGATACGTCAGCGTCACGTCTCCGCCCGAACGCCAGTGGGTGTAGATGTCGACGGGCTTGCTGGTGTAACCGACGGACCGGTTGTCCATGGGAAAGGGCGTACCGGTGTCCGGATCGAGGTCGTGCGGTGACTTGACGGCCACGGACACGTAGTACGCATCCGGTTTGGACTGCGACATCTCCGCGTACTTGATCCGCATCTTGATGGTCGCGGACTTCGCCGGCGCCCCATCAGGACCGGTGGTGGACACCACGGACTGGAAGTCGGCGCCCGGCGGCTTCTTTTCTGCGGGCTGGTTGCACTGGCCGACCCCGTGGGCCGCCTGTACCGGATTGGAGGACGCCGTCCACAAGTAGCGCGAGACCTGATTGTCCTCGATGTACTCGGCCGGCGGCTTGGCGACCCCGGCCGGTCCTCCGCCGCCGGCTCCGCCCGTTGACGCGCCGGCCCCGGGCGTCTGCCCGCCCTCCGCCGCGGGCGGCGCGCCCGTGACACCGCCCTTCCCTGCCGCGTCCCCGGCCGCGCCGGCTCTCCCGTCGAGGGGGATCAGCTTCCAGGCCGCCAGCGAGAGCGCCGCCACGACGGCCACCCCCGCGGCGCCGGTCCAGGCCCCGCGCCGCCGGCCGGCCCGCTGCGGGGGCTGCGTGGGGACGTAGACATACCCCGGCCCCTGCGTGCGCATCTCGTGCAGCGGAACGGCCTCGCCCAGCGCCTCCAGCCCCACGTACACGGGGTCGTCGACCAGCGCGTCCCGCACCCCGCACCGCCGGATGACCTCGGCCGGGTCCGGCCGGGCCGCCGGGTCCTTCGCCACGCAGGCCTCGATCAGCGCCGCGAGCCCCGGCTCCACCCCGGCGACGTCGACCGGCTCGTGCACCGCGCGGTAGCTCACCGTCGCCGCCACGCCCGTGCCGAACGGCGGCCGCCCCGTCGCCGCGTACGCCAGCGTCGCCCCGAGCGCGAACACGTCCGCCGCTGCGCCCGCCCCGTCGCCCACCAGCACCTCGGGCGCGGTGTAGCCGGGCGTCCCCGGCGCCTGACCGTCCTGCGTCAGCTCGGTCGCGCCGACCCCGCGCGCGATGCCGAAGTCGATGAGCTGCGGGCCCTGCGCGCCCAGGATCACGTTCTGCGGCTTGAGGTCCCGGTGCGTGACCCCGTACGCGTGCACGCTCGCCAGCCCCTCCGCGAGCGCCGCGAACAGCCGCCGGCAGGTCTCGGCGGGCAGCGCCCCGCGCCGGCCCACCGCATGACCGAGGGTGGGACCCGCCACGTACTCGGTCGCCAGCCAGTACGGAGCCGACTCCAGCGAGGCGTCGATCAGGTTCGCCGTGTACGCCGACCGCACCGCACGCACCGTCGCGGCCTCCCGGCGGAAGCGCGCCAGCGCCTCCGGGTGACCGGTGATCTCGTCGCGGATCACCTTGACGGCCACCAGGCGCCCGCCGGGGGAGCGCCCAAGGTACACCTGCCCCATGCCGCCGGCTCCCAGCCGGGTGAGCAGCGCGTGGGCGCCTATGTGAGTCGGGTCGATCTCTCTGAGCGGCTCCATCCGTACGAGCCTGCCACATCCATCTCCCGCCCCGGGAAAGGGGGTTGGCCCGCCTCCTCCGTGCGCCGCGCGGCCGCCGCTACCAGGGACCGCGCGGCCGCGGCTACCGGGGCGCGACGAAGAGGCTCTGCGCGCTCCGCCCGATCGGCCCCTTCTCGTCGTGCAGCAGCGCGTCCGCGAGTCCGATCCCGGCGGCGTCCACGCTCGTACGGGCCTCCACGCACGCCCACTCGCCCACCGGGTGGCGGTGGAGGTGAACGGTCAGGTCACCGTTGATGAAGACGTAGCGCCCGAAGTCCATCACCGCGCTGATGCCGTTGCCCGAGTCGGCGGCGATCAGCACCCGGTCCAGCGGCCGGATGTCCTCCCCGGCGACGAGCGGCACCTTCATCCGCATCCAGCAGGTGCCGGGACCCGGCTCGACGAAGGCCCCCTCGGTGAACCGGGTCTCCATAGCCGAGTGGTAGCCGGTCTCCCACGGCACCGGGAAGAACGGCGTCACCTCCACCTCCCCCGGCGTCGGCAGCTGCGGGCCCGGCGCCACGGCCGGCACGGACTCCTCGTCGACACGGATCCGCAGGGCCCTCGCCAGCATCACCGGCGCGGCGCCCGCCGGGGCGAGGGCAGCCTCGACGACCTCGGTGCTGCGCCCGGCCCGGAGCACACTGGTGGTGATCTCCAGCTCGCCGATCGGGACCGGGCGCAGGATCTCGTACGTGATCCGGGCGATCCGCATGTCCGTGCGCGCACCCGGCCGCTCCTCGACGGCCCGCCCGAGCAGCGCGGCCGGCGGCCCGGCGTGCTGCGAGCCCGGGTCCCACGGCCCGCGCGTGTTCTCGGTGGCGGCGAACCGCCCGGCATCCAGTCGTTCGAAGAATCCCTCGCCAGCGCCCATGCCTTGCACGCTACCGAGAGGTAACCAGCGGCACCAGCCCCGCATCGCCGCTCAACGGGCGAACCCCAGACCCACCCCCAGCCCCACCAGCACCGACCCGATGGCCCGGTTCAGCGTCTTCTGCGCCTTCAGCATCCGGTCGCGCAGCCGGGAGACGGAGAAGAACAGCGCCACCGCCGCGAACCAGCCCAGGTGCGCCGCCGACATGAACAGCCCGTAGCCCGCCTGCTGCCACAGCGGCGTGTCCGGGTTGACCACCTGCGTGAAGGTCGACACCACGAACAGCGTCGTCTTCGGGTTGAGCACATTGGTCAGGAACCCCGACCGCATCGCCCCCAGCCGGGTCAGCTGCGGCTTCGACTCCAGGTCCACGGTCACCTCGGCCCGCGCCCGGAAGGTCCGTATCCCGATCCACACCAGATAGGCCGCACCCGCCAGCTTGATCACGGTGAACAGCGTGGTGGAGGAGGCGATCAGCAGACCGACCCCGAGCATCGTGTACGAGACGTGCACCAGGACGCCGGCCGCGACCCCGGCGGCCGCGAACAGCCCGGTGGGCCGCCCGTAGAGATAGCTGTTGCGCACCACCATGGCGAAGTCCGCACCCGGACTGATCACGGCGAGCAGGGTAATGACGGCGACTGCGATCACTTCTGTCATACGGCGATGCTCACCATGTCCCCCTCCCGGATCAACCCCTGCCGGGAAATACGACTCCCCCCTCCAACCGGTAACAATGGACACGTGCCGAGTACCCCTGCCACCCCCAATGCCCCCACCGCCCCCGCCGCGAACCTGCCCGACCTGCCCGTCCTGCCCGTCCTGCCCGTCCTGCAGGCCGACTGCGCGAACTGCTTCGCGCTCTGCTGCGTGGCCCTCCCCTTCGCCAAGTCCAGCGACTTCGCCGTGAACAAGCCCGCCGGAACCCCCTGCAAGAACCTCCAGCAGGACTTCCGCTGCGGCATCCACACCCGGCTGCGCGACAAGGGCTTCCAGGGCTGCACCGTCTTCGACTGCTTCGGCGCGGGCCAGCAGGTCTCCCAGGTCACCTTCGGCGGCCGCGACTGGCGCACCCACCCCGGCACGGCCCGCACGATGTACGACGTCTTCCCGGTGATGCGACAGCTGCACGAGCTGCTCTTCTACGTCAGCCAGGCCCTGACCCTCCCGGACGCCGCCCCGGTCCACGCGGACCTGCGCCACGCGCTCGCGGAAACGGAACAATGGACGCGCGCCGACGAACAGGCCCTCGGGAATCTCGACGTCACCGCGCTCCGCCAGAACATCAACACCCTGCTCCTGAAGACCAGCGAGCTCGTACGGGCCAAGGTGCCGGGCCGCAAGAAGAACCACCGCGGCGCCGACCTGATGGGCGCACGCCTCTCCGGCGCGAACCTGCGCGGCGCGAACCTCCGCGGCGCCTACCTCATCGCCGCAGACCTCACCCGCGCCGACCTCCGCACGGCCGACCTGATCGGCGCGGACTTCCGCGACGCCAACCTCCGCGGCGCAGACCTCCGCAACGCCATCTTCCTCACCCAGCCCCAACTGAACGCAGCCCAGGGCAACCCCACCACCCAAATCCCCCCCACCCTCACCCACCCCACCCACTGGACCTAACACCCTCATCCAGCCGGCCTGGCAAATCCAGCCCCGCCGGCCACTTCCAGCCTCGCCGGCCACTTCCAGCCTCGCCGGCGTTTGAGGCGCGGGGGTCCGGGGGCAGCGCCCCCGGCAACGGCGCCGCACCCGCCCGCCCAACCCCTAAGGTCAGACCCGCGCCAAAAACCCCCGCACGGCGGCAAAAAACCCCTCCGCATCCCCCACCCGCACCGCATGCCCCGCCGGCAACTCCACCAACCGCACCCCCGCCCTCCGCACCGTCATCTCCCGCGCATGCTCCGCCGACAGCACCCCGCTCCGATCCCCCCGCACCAACAGCGTCGGCCTCCGCACCCGCAGCCAGTCCCCCCAGTGGTCCCCGTTCAGCCCCCGCTGGGACTCCACCATGTCCTCCACCTCGAACACGGGCCCCCACCCGTCCGCGTACTCCCGCACCGACCCCTCCAGATGCGGCGCCGCACTCCCCAACCCCGCCAGGAACCTGGCCCGGGTCGCCGCCCGCCTCGGCCACTCCCGCGCGAAGGACAGGTCGCCGTCGACCACCGCCCCGATGTCCTCGACCACCACCGCCCGCACCAGTTCCGGCCGCCTCGCCGCGAGCTGGTACGCGTTCACCCCGCCCAGCGAGTGCCCCAGTACCACCGCAGGCCCCAGCCCCACGTGCTCCAGCACGGCTGCCGCGTCCGCGACGTACCCGTCCCGCGTGTACTCCCCCGCCCGGTCGGACTCCCCGTGCCCGCGCTGGTCCAGGGCGATCACCCGCCACGCCGGACCCACCTCCCGGGCCAGCCCCTCGAAGGCCGCCCCGTCCTGGAAGTGCCCGTGCAGCGCGAGGAGCGGCGCCCCCGACCCCCCGAAGTCCGTATAGGCGAGCCGACGCCCGTCCTGCGTCACCAGCCGCCCCGGCAACGGCCCCAGCTTCTCGATGACCCGCTGCCGCAGCAGCTGGTACTCCTCCCAGCGCCTGCGCAGCCGCCCGCCCGGCCGCTCCACGACCCGCCCGGGGGTGACCGTCTCACCCCGCCGGAACTGCTCCCGCGTCAGATCGACGCGGATGCCGCCGGGCAGCAGGTTCCACCAGTGGCAGCCCTCCGGCCGGCCGTCGTGGAACACCTCGCCCAGCACCAGCTCCCCGCCCACGAGGTCCTGTACGACCAGGGCGGTGATGTCACATTGCCCCCACGCCGGGTTCTCGGGAGTCCACGGCACCCTGCTGATGTTGGCCGGCTCGCTGGTCTCGGCCGACCATCCCGCCCGGATGGCCGCCTCGAGGTCCGCGAGAGTCCATGGAGTCGTCATGTTCTCCAGCCTGCCGCACCCCTCTGACAGCGCCCGGCGCCAAACCCCGCCCACTCCGCGTACGACTGACGGATCATCGGTCAGATGTCGGCGGGCTGGCCCAACGACACGCGACCGCACTGCTCCGAACGGCGGCCCCTCACCCCACCCCCCGTACGCCGAGACGACAATCATTGCCCGGCGTCACCCCCCGTGATACACAGAGTGACCGCACGTTCTTGCGCATACACACCGCACCTGCCCAGGTCAGAGCGCGGAGGCGGAGCGCGGGCCGCGAGATCGGGTAAAGAGAGCCGTCAAGTCGACGACGGCAGCGGTTTCATCAGCGAAGATAGTGCGTGACCCCTGCCGTCGGGCAGAGGGCGACCGGAACTACCCATACAGGGGCGGTGAGTTACATGATCCTGGCAGCCGAAAAGGGCGACATCACCACCATCATCGGCGGAATCGCCCCGAACTGGGGGCCTTTCGGCAGTCTCGGCAATGAAGCGAAGGTCATGATCGAGGTGGTCATGGCCGTGGCGATCCTCCTCTGCCTCGGCATCGCCATCTGGGGCGCGGCCAAACAGCGCATCGGCGCGACCGCCCTGCGCGACACGTTCAGCGCGGAACAGGGCAAGGGCCTGATCGTGGCCGGCCTCACGGGCGTCTTCATCATCGGCTCCCTCGGCACCCTCTTCACGATCGTCTACGGAATGGCCGTCTAGCCGGGCCACTGCGGCCGTACCTGATGAGGACTCACCACACCGCACCTACGCGGGAACCAGCACTACCGTCGTACGACGCGGAGGGGGCCGACACGGAATGAGCAACGACGACCAGTACGGCGGCGGCCACGGCGAGGTCGGCGGCACGGGCCAGACCCGCACCCGCCTCCCGGACTCCCCATCCGACCCGTACGGCCCCACCCGCCGCCCCCCGCGCACCGCCCGCAGCCTGGTCACGGTGGTCGGCGTGGTGGTCCTCCTCATCGCCGCCATCGCCTTCGCGAACCAGTCCCCGGACACCCCGGCGACCGAGGCCTCGGACACCCCCCCGACTGCCTCCTCCACCGCGCCGACCGGCACCACCCCGGTGACGGAGAAGAACGGCGGCGTACCCTCCGGCTTCGCCCAGGACCAGCAGGGCGCCCAGTCAGCCGCGGCCAACTACGCCGTGGCCTTGGGTTCTGACGGCATGTTCAACTCGGCAAGACGCCGCGCCATCGTCGACGCGATCGCGGAGGAAGGCAGCCGGACGAAACTCCAGTCCGGGTTCGACGCCGACTATTCGGCCGGACTGCTCGCGCAGATCGGGCTCACGAAGGACGGTCTGGCACCCGCGGGCTCCACCTTCGTCAACCGGACCGTTCCGGCCGGGACCAAGGTGAAGAACTTCGCCGGCGGGTCCGCCTCGGTCGACGTGTGGTGCATCGGCATGTTCGGCCTGACCGGCGAGAAGTCCACCCGTCCCGTCACCAACGGCTGGTTCACGATCTCGATGACGCTCAAGTGGAACGGCTCCGACTGGAAGGTCGTCGACACCTCACAGAAGGACGGCCCCACACCGGTCAGCGGCGACATTCCCGTGTCCACCTCCGACGAGATCGGCAGCGCGGTCACCGAATTCGGAGGGTTCACGTATGCCCGGTAACCACCGGCTCCCGCTCCGAAGGATCGGCGCCGCCACCGTGGTCCTCCAGACCGCCGTCGTTCTGTTCGCGGCGCGCGCGACGGCCGCGCCGACCCCGAGCCCTACCCCCACTCCGAGCACGAGCCAGGACCCCTGCTCGCTCATCGCCGGCCCCGCGAGGGAGTACTGCGAGCGCGGCGAATCCGGCGGCGGAGCCCCCCGCACGGGCCTGGCGCCCAGCGACCCGGCCGACGCCCTCAACCCCCTCGCCTCCCTCGCCCGCGGCTGCGCGGACGCCGCCGCCTGGATCGTCACCAAGCTCAGCGAAGCGGTCAAGGGCCCGGCAGAAGTCGACTTCACCAACCCGACCTTCCTCAAGCAGTACTCCGTCGTCTTCGCCGCCTCCACCATCCTCACCCTCGTCCTCTGGCTCTTCGCCGTCGCCAAGCGCGCCGTCCGCGGCGTCCCCCTGACCACCGCCATGTCCGAAGCCATCGGCTTCCTATGGCTCACGGTCCTCGCCTCCGCCTTCACCCCCCTCATCCTCTACACCGTCGTCTCCGCCACCGACGGCGTCACCGAGGTCATCGCCTCCGCCACCGGCGGCCAGACGGACGTCTTCTTCGGCTCGTTCTCCGAAGCCCTCAAGAAGGGCGACGACATCGGCGGCGGCCCGATCATGCTGATCGTCGTCTCGCTCGTCACCGTCCTCGCCGCCGGCGTGCTCTACCTGGAGCTCTTCATCCGGGCCGCCCTCCTCTACGTCGGCGCCCTCCTCGGCGTCGTCGTCTACTCGGGGCTCGTCGACCGCAACCTCTGGGGCCACGTCCGCCGCTGGGCCGGCATCATGATCGCCGTCATCCTCGTGAAGCCGGTCATCGTCATCGTCCTCGGCCTCGCCGGGGCCCTGACCGGCGAAAAGGGCCCGAACGCCTTCTCCGCCGTCGTCACCGGCCTCGCCATCATCCTGCTGGCGATCTTCGCCTCCGCGATGATCTACCGCTTCGTCCCCGGCTTCGGCGACGAGATCGCCTCCGCCCGCTCCAACCGCAGCAAGGCCACCGACGGCGCCCAGGCCGCCGCCGTCATCAGCTCCCCGGCCTCCCTCGTCTCGCAGGGCATCAAGACCCACAGCAGCCGCGGCGCCCACCGCGGAGGCGACGGCGGCGGCAACAGCGCGCCCCGCCCCGCCAACCCCCTCTCCGGAGGCGTGGCCGCCCACAGCAGCCGCCCCACCTCCGGCGGCGGAGCCGGCGGCGGATCTGTCCCCTCCGCCGCACCCGCACCCCGCACGAGTTCGAGTACGAGGAACACAGGAGGTGACGGGCGTTGACGACCCAGTCCCACCAGCTGCACCCGGTCGCGCCCCGCCGCACGTATCTCATCGGCCGGGCCCGGCCGAACGCGATCGTCGGCAAGAACCGCGAGACCGGCGAGATCGCCCTGATCATCGCCGGGGCGTTCTTCGGCATGATGAGCGGACTGCTCGTCCCCGACCTCACGCTGCGCATCGTCAGCCTCGCCGGCTTCCCCATGATCGCGCTCGCCGCCGTCTACGTCCCCTACAAGGGCCGCACCTTCTACCGCTGGTTCGAGATCAGCCGCAGCTACAAGCGGACCCTGCGGCGCGGCACGACGTTCCGCTCGGGCGCCATGGAAGCCGGCATCCGCGGCTCCGACGGCCGCGAGGTCGAGGTCGGCCCGCCCCCCGGCATCGGCCGGATCAACTGGCTCGCCGCCCCCTTCGGCCCCGACGAGATCGCCGTCCTCCTCCACGCCGACCGCCGCACCGTCACCGCCGCCATCGAGATCGAGGGCCCCGGCGTCGGCCTGCGCGACAGCGAGGACCAGGAGGCCCTCGTCGACCGCTTCGGCACCCTCCTCAAGCACGTGGCCAACGGCGACGGCTTCGTCACCCGCCTCCAGATGCTCGCCCGCACCCTCCCGGCCGACCCCGACGCGCACGCCAAGGACGTGGCCCAGCGCGGCGACACCCAGGCCCCCGGCTGGCTGCGCGAGTCCTACGACCAGCTCCAGTCGATGGTGTCCACCTCCTCCGAGCAGCACCGCGCGTACCTCGTCGCCTGCATGCACTACACGCGCGAACTCGCCGCCGAGGCCCACACCATCGCCCGCGCCTCCACCCCCCACAAGGGCCGCAAGCTCGACCGCGACGCCGGCCTCGCCATCGTCATGGCCCGCGAGCTCACCGACATCTGCGCCCGCCTCGCCGAAGCCGACATCCGCGTCCGCCAGCCGCTGGGCCAGGGCCGCCTCTCCTCCCTCGTGCACTCCATGTACGACCCGGACCACCCCATCGACCACATCCAGGCCATGACCAAGCGCAACGCCTGGCCGGCCGAGCTCGACGCGGTCGAACCCACCTTCCTCCAGGCCAAGACCCGCGAGTCCTCCACCCGCGCGCCCTGGTGCCACGCCACCGCCTGGGTCAAGGAGTGGCCGATGACGCCCGTGGGCGTCAACTTCCTCGCCCCCCTCCTCGTCCACACCCCGGACGTCATCCGGACCGTCGCCGTCACCATGGACCTGGAGCCCACCGAGGTGGCCATCGAGCGGATGCTCACCGAGAAGACCAACGACGAGGCGGACGCCTCCCGCGCCGCCAAGATGAACCGGACCGTCGACCCCCGCGACATCGCCGCCCACGGCCGGCTCGACCAAAGAGGTGAAGATCTCGCGAGCGGTGCGGCGGGAGTCAACCTGGTCGGGTACATCACGGTGTCCTCGCGTTCGCCGGAAGCCCTCGCCCGCGACAAGCGGACGATCCGCGCCTCGGCCGGCAAGTCCTACCTGAAGCTGGAATGGTGCGACCGCGAGCACCACCGCGCCTTCGTCAACACCCTGCCGTTCGCCACCGGCATCCGACGTTAGCTGGAGGGAAGTGCCGCCCATGCGAGATCCCATGACCGCGCTGACGGACGCCTTCACCAGCTTCCTCTTCGGCAAAGTCGAAACCACGCGCCTGCCCGTCCGCACCTCGACCGGGCAGGCGCAAGCCGTCTACCTGCCCACCGCGGCTCCCGGACTCGGCGACTCCGGCGTCATCATCGGCCGCGAGGTCTACAGCGGCAAGGGCTACATCTACGACCCCTTCCAGCTGTACGGACAGCAGCTCCCGGCCCCCCACTGGCTGGTCCTCGGCGAATCCGGAAACGGCAAGTCCGCCCTGGAGAAGACGTACGTCCTGCGCCAGCTCCGCTTCAAGGACCGCCAGGTCGTCGTCCTCGACGCCCAGGGCGAGGACGGCGTCGGCGAGTGGAACCTGATCGCCCAGCAGCTGGGGATAACCCCCATCCGCCTGGATCCGATCGCCGCCAACGACGACGGCATCCGCCTCAACCCGCTCGACCCGGCGATCACCACGACCGGGCAGCTCGCGCTGCTGCGCACCATCATCGAAGTCGCCATGGGCCACGGCCTCGACGAGCGCGCCGGCTTCGCCCTCAAGGTCGCCCACGCCTACGTCGTCGACACCATCCGCGACCGCCAGCCGGTCCTCACCGACATCGTCGAGCAGCTGCGCCACCCCGAGGCCGAGTCCGCGGAGGCCATGAACGTCGACATAGACGATGTCCGGGCCTGGGGCCTCGACGTGGCCTTGGTCATCGACCGCCTCGTCGACGGCGACCTGCGCGGCATGTTCGACGGCCCGACGACCGTCGGCATCGACCTCGACGCCCCGCTGATCGTCTTCGACCTCTCCCACATCGACCGCAACTCCATCGCGATGCCGATCCTCATGGCGATCGTCGGCGTCTGGCTGGAGCACACCTGGATCAGGCCCGACCGCAAGAAGCGGATCTTCCTCGTCGAAGAGGCCTGGCACATCATCAACAGCCCCTTCGTCGCCCAGCTGTTCCAGCGCCTGCTGAAGTTCGGCCGCCGCCTCGGCCTGTCCTTCGTCGCCGTCGTCCACCACCTCTCCGACGTCGTCGACGGCGCGGCCGCGCGCGAAGCCGCGGCCATCCTCAAGATGGCCTCCACCCGCACCATCTACGCCCAGAAGGCCGACGAGGCCCGCGCCACCGGCCGCGTCCTCGGCCTGCCCCGCTGGGCCGTCGAGATCATCCCGACCCTCACCCCCGGCATCGCGGTCTGGGACGTCAACGGCAACGTCCAGGTGGTCAAACACCTGATCACCGAAGCCGAACGCCCCCTGGTCTTCACGGACCGCGCCATGACCGAGTCCTCCGCCCCCATCCGACTCTCCGACGACATGCTCGCCGCCGAACTCGAGGCGGAGGAACGCGCCTTGTCCATCGAACGCAACCGCGGCAACGGCCCGGGCTCCGCCACCACGGTGGCCTGACCATGCACGACGCACGACGTACGGAGCCCCCAGCGCGCGGCGGCGTCCCGGACGGCCTGCTGGTCGGCCTCCTGGCCTTCCTCCTCGGCCTCGCCGTCCTCGTCTGGTCGGCCACCGGCCTGGCGGCCGTCTTCTCCAAGGGCGCCTGGCCCGACACCGTCACCTTCACCCGGACACCGGAGGCCGTCCGCGCCCTGATAGCGCAGCCGCACGACCTCCCGGCGGCCTGGCCCGACACCGACCCGGCGGCCCTCTCGGGCTGGGGCCTGTTCTGGGGCCTGTTCGTCAGCCAGCTCCTGGTGCTGTTCGTCCTGACCGTCTTCGCCATCGGCGTGATCGCCCGTACGAAGTCCCGCCGCGCCCTGGCCAAACAGGCCGCCCTGGACCCCGTACCGTACGAGCCCCCGCCCGTACCGGCGCCCGCACCCCAGCCCGCGCCCGTAGCGGCGCCGGCCCATCCAGCCCCGTCAGCGGCGGCGCCGGTCCCGGCAACGGCCCCGGCCCATCCAGCCCCGCCGGCGTTTGAGGCGCGGGGGTCTGGGGGCGGCGCCCCCAGCATCCACAGCAGCCCCCGCGACGAGGCGTACCGCTACGGCTTCGGCTACGCACCCCAGCCGGCAGCCGCCGCCACCCTCCCGCCCGCCCCTACGCTGGCGAACGGCATCACCTACGGCGGCCCCAACGACCGCCTGCGCGCCGCGGCCCAACGCATCGGCGAGACGGAGGGGGCCGCACTGATCGTGACCTCCTCGCCCACCCTCTGGGCCGAGACCAAGGACGCCCGCGCCAAACTCGGCCCGGTCCTCCTCTACGACCCCTCCCACCTGTGCGACACCCCGGCCCGCATGCACTGGAACCCGGCCGAGGGCTGCGCCGAGCGCGACACCGCCGCCGCCCGCGCGATCGCCCTGCTGGCTCCCGTACGCCCCCAGGCCCGGATGGACGCGGCGGTGGCCGACACCGCGGAAACGCTCCTGCGCAGCTGGCTCCAGGCGGTGGCGCTGGACGACCGCCCCTTCAAGCAACTGCACCGCTGGACCCAGGGCAACAGCGCCCAGGACCCGGTCCGCATCCTGCGCACCCACCCCCGGGCCGCCCCCGGCGCGGCCGGCGAGCTGGAGAGCGCCCTCACCGCCCACCCGGAACGGCGCGAACTCGCCCAGAACCTGACGGCCCGCGCCCTGTCCTGCCTGACCTCGATCCACATCCGCGAGGCCTGCAATCCCAACCGAACGGATTCGCTCACCCTGGCTTCGTTCCTGGGCGAAGGGGGCAGCCTCTACCTGGTGGGTGAACCTCTCGAAGATCCCCGCACCCACCCGGGTGCGATGCCCTTGCTGACCGCACTCGCCTCTCACGTGGTCGAGCACGGCCGCCGCATGGCCGCACGGTCATCCCACGGTCGGCTCGACCCACCACTCTCCCTGGTGCTGGACGACGTGGCCGCCGTGGCCCCGATCCCCCAGCTCCCGGAACTCCTGACCGAGGAGACCCTGCCCCTCCTCGCCCTGTGCCGCAGCCGCGAACAGGCCCGCTCCCGCTGGCCCGACGCGGACCTGCCCTAAGGCCTCGGGACCACGAACTCCAGCTCCTTGGCGGACGGATCGCTCTCCAGCGGCACCCGCACACCACTGTCCTGGAACCCGATGCGCCGGTAGAAGGCCTGAGCCCGCTCGTTCCGCTCGTGCACATAGAGGCGTACGCGTTCCAGCGCGGGATCCTCCAGCGACCAGGCCCACTCCAGCCCGGCCCGGAACAGCTCTTCGGCCAGCCCGGTGCCCCGCAGGCCCTCGCGGACGAAGACGCCGACGACGTGCCCCTGGGGCGTCTCGATCGCCCGGTCCAGGAAATCGGTGGTGCCGAGCTCCTCGACGAGCACGGTCGCGGAGCCGTTCCACACCCCGTCGGGCCCGACGGCCACGAACTGCCGCGCGGCCCGCCCCGAAGCGGCGCCGGCGGTTCGCTCCTGCCAGAAGCTGTCGGGACGCGCCTCGGCGAGCTCGGCGGTGTCGAGGAAGGCAATGGGCGCCGCAGCATCGTGGAGCGAGGCGATCCGCAGCTCCTTGACCTGCTCCCACTCGTCACCGCGAACCGGACGTATCACATGCTGGATCTCGCTCATGATCGGATCCTAACCACCGGGCAGGCACACTTCATCCATGAATCCACACGTCAAAGCCCTCCACCACGTCACGTCGCGCTCCGCCGGCCCGCCCATGGACCCGAGCCTCACCGTGACCCTGAACTTCCACCCCGACCGCTGGTCCGGCGACCGCCCGATCCTCACCGCCCTGGCCAAGGACGGCTTGTACCGCTCCCAGTTCGTCACGGGCACCGGCAACGGCGGTCTCACCGCCCACCCGGGCGGCGCACGCTGGGAGTGGGAGAGCCGCATATTCGGCGGCGCCTACGACGACGCCCCACCCGAAGCCCGCCCGGTCTACGGCGCCTTGAACTTCCGCCACCACCCGGCCGGCGCCGCCCCGCGCTTCGGCTCGGCCCACTTCCGCCTCACCCCGGAAGCCCTCCCCCGGACCACCTTCTGCTACCCGGACAGCTACCTCGAACCCGAATCCTTCGGCGTCGCGGCACGCATGTCCCTGATCGCCCTGGCCGAGGCCGACGACCAGGACGCCCTGGACGACTACATCGAGGCCCAGGTCCACACCCCCGTCCTGCTCGAACGCGACGTCGCCGCCCTCGTACTGGACCCCAGCTACCGGGACACGGAGGTCGAGGCCGCAGCCGCCGAGCTCCCCTGCCCGACCGAATGGCACCCGGGCTACCGGCTCACCGTCACCGAACTCCGCCGGCACCCCGAATACCGCGGCCAGGAGTACGTCGACCTGGGCGCGGAAATCGCCGAAGCAGGCCTGCTGACACCCCGCATCCTCGGCGAGGCGGCCCGCACGGGCCGATATGACGAACAGGCCCTCAAGCGCGTCTGGCACTACCTGGCCCGCTTCGGAGGCCGGCTGAATCTCCGGTGAACGCAGAAAAGCCCCGCACCGGACCCCGAAGGGTCTGGTGCGGGGCTTCCCGCAATGATTGTTCGGCGGCGTCCTACTCTCCCACAGGGTCCCCCCTGCAGTACCATCGGCGCTGAAAGGCTTAGCTTCCGGGTTCGGAATGTAACCGGGCGTTTCCCTAACGCTATGACCACCGAAACACTATGAAATTTGAACGCTGGCATGAACACAGCTGTTCGTTATTTCAGAACTAACACAGTGGACGCGAGCAACTGAGGACAAGCCCTCGGCCTATTAGTACCAGTCAGCTTCACCCGTTACCGGGCTTCCACATCTGGCCTATCAACCCAGTCGTCTACTGGGAGCCTTACCCTCTCAAGGAGGTGGGAATACTCATCTTGAAGCAGGCTTCCCGCTTAGATGCTTTCAGCGGTTATCCCTCCCGAACGTAGCCAACCAGCCATGCCCTTGGCAGGACAACTGGCACACCAGAGGTTCGTCCGTCCCGGTCCTCTCGTACTAGGGACAGCCCTTCTCAATATTCCTACGCGCACAGCGGATAGGGACCGAACTGTCTCACGACGTTCTAAACCCAGCTCGCGTACCGCTTTAATGGGCGAACAGCCCAACCCTTGGGACCGACTCCAGCCCCAGGATGCGACGAGCCGACATCGAGGTGCCAAACCATCCCGTCGATATGGACTCTTGGGGAAGATCAGCCTGTTATCCCCGGGGTACCTTTTATCCGTTGAGCGACGGCGCTTCCACAAGCCACCGCCGGATCACTAGTCCCGACTTTCGTCCCTGCTCGACCCGTCGGTCTCACAGTCAAGCTCCCTTGTGCACTTACACTCAACACCTGATTGCCAACCAGGCTGAGGGAACCTTTGGGCGCCTCCGTTACTCTTTGGGAGGCAACCGCCCCAGTTAAACTACCCATCAGACACTGTCCCTGATCCGGATCACGGACCGAGGTTAGACATCCAGCACGACCAGAGTGGTATTTCAACGACGACTCCACCCCAACTGGCGTTGGGGTTTCAAAGTCTCCCACCTATCCTACACAAGCCGAACCGAACACCAATATCAAACTATAGTAAAGGTCCCGGGGTCTTTCCGTCCTGCTGCGCGAAACGAGCATCTTTACTCGTAGTGCAATTTCACCGGGCCTATGGTTGAGACAGTCGAGAAGTCGTTACGCCATTCGTGCAGGTCGGAACTTACCCGACAAGGAATTTCGCTACCTTAGGATGGTTATAGTTACCACCGCCGTTTACTGGCGCTTAAGTTCTCAGCTTCGCACGCCCGAAAGCGCACTAACCGGTCCCCTTAACGTTCCAGCACCGGGCAGGCGTCAGTCCGTATACATCGCCTTACGGCTTCGCACGGACCTGTGTTTTTAGTAAACAGTCGCTTCTCGCTGGTCTCTGCGGCCACCCCCAGCTCACGGAGTAAATCCGATCACCAGTGATGGCCCCCCTTCTCCCGAAGTTACGGGGGCATTTTGCCGAGTTCCTTAACCATAGTTCACCCGAACGCCTCGGTATTCTCTACCTGACCACCTGAGTCGGTTTAGGGTACGGGCCGCCATGAAACTCGCTAGAGGCTTTTCTCGACAGCATAGGATCATCCACTTCACCACAATCGGCTCGGCATCAGGTCTCAGCCTTATATGAGGGACGGATTTGCCTACCCCTCGGCCTACACCCTTACCCCGGGACAACCACCGCCCGGGCTGGACTACCTTCCTGCGTCACCCCATCGCTTACCTACTACCACCTTGGATCGGCGGCTCCACCACTTTCCCTTGCCCGAAGGCTCCGGAACGGCTTCACGGCCTTAGCATTAGAGGATTCGATATTGGGCGTTTCAAAGCGGGTACCGGAATATCAACCGGTTGTCCATCGACTACGCCTGTCGGCCTCGCCTTAGGTCCCGACTTACCCTGGGCAGATCAGCTTGACCCAGGAACCCTTAGTCAATCGGCGCACACGTTTCTCACGTGTGTATCGCTACTCATGCCTGCATTCTCACTCGTGAACCGTCCACAACTAGCTTCCGCTGCTGCTTCACCCGGCACACGACGCTCCCCTACCC